>JAKOSN010000321.1 GCA_029777335.1 Planctomycetota bacterium | reverse complement strand
TCGATGCCCTGGCGTGGGTCCTGATCAACAGCGAAACGTCCCCCAACAAAAAGGACAGCCCCACCGCCAAGGCGCTACTGATGCTGGAGAAAGAACATCTGACCAGCCCGGATGTTGGCAAGGCGGCCAGTGCTCTGTCGCAATCGCCCTGGCCCGCCGCCGAGAAGTTTCTCCGCGCCGTGCTGGAGAAGAATCAATCGAAGGACGCTCAGGGGCGTGCCTGTCTGGCGCTTGGGCTGGGTTTGAAGGAGCGCGTCACCCTGGTGCGGGAACTGAACGCCAACAAGCAAGCCCGTGCTGACTACGAGATGGAAGAAGGAAAGGACACTATCGACACGGTCACCAAGATGACCCCGGAAGAGATCCTCAAGGAGAGCGAAAAGCACTTCCAGCTGGTGGTGGACAAGTTCGCCGAGGTCGAGGTGAAATACGGCCCGCAACCAGTGAAGATTGGCAAACCGGCGGCTCAGAATCTCTTTGAGATCCGTAATCTCCAGATCGGCAAACCCGCCCCCGACGTTGAACTCACCCTTCTGGATGGCAAGAAGGTGAAGCTGAGCGATCTGCGTGGCAAGGTGGTGGTGCTCGACTTCTGGGCCACCTGGTGCGGACCGTGCCGCGCCATGATTCCCCACGAACGCGAGATGGTCAAGAAACTCAAGGACAAGCCCTTTGCCCTCATCGGGATCAGTGCCGACGACGACAAGGAGACTCTCGACACCTTCCTCAAGAAGAACGAGATGCCCTGGTTGCACACCCTCAGTGGGCCTGATGCCGGGATCGTCGAGAAGTGGAACATCACCTACTTCCCGACCATCTACGTGATTGATGCCAAGGGAGTGATTCGCCACAAGGACCTGCGCAACAAGGAGCTTGAAAAAGCAGTGGAAGATCTTCTTGCGGAAGCAGAAAAGAAGTAGGAAGGGACCTCCACCGATTCCCGCCCCTGCTCTGGCCTGTTCGCGCAATCAGAGCCCGCTCCCTGGGGGCGGGCTCTGAGGATTGGCTTACCCCTCGCGGATGAAATCTGCAGCATAACTGCGCACGTGCTTGCCATTGAGCACATGCACACGCCGAAGTCGTTCAATCAACTGTCCGCTAAAGCGCTTCAAGGGCAGGTGGATGATCTTTCGTCCAAAGCGACGAGCCAGGCGACGCCAGGCTGCCGAGGGAGGACAGGGCGAAACGACCGCGACGTGCCGCTCCTGACTGTGCACAAAAGCCCCCGCAAGCAAGCGCTCCTCCAGGGTATCCACAAAGTCCAGACGGCGATCAAGCCAGATATCGGGAATGGAGCGCGGAGGATAGAGAAAGAACGCTCCGCCATACTCCGCCTGCGCGATGCCTGGACCGACCAGATTGTTCATGGGATCGGTGCTGAAGAATGCCAGCGTCGACTCCTCCTCATGTTCGGCAAACCAGGTCACGCGATGCGTATACCGCCGGGGATCAGCAGGGACGTCAAAGAGGAAGACGACCACTTCGAGCGAACCGCGACTGGGAGGAATCGATTTAACGTAGATCTCGCCCTTGTGCCAGTGGCGCAAGGTTTCGCGCATATCCAGGCCATCGAGGATACTGGTCGTGAACTTCTCGGTCCGTGCCAGGTCCGCCCCCATCAGCGCCCGGGCCTGGTCGCGCACATGATGCTGAAAACTCTCGATCCGCTGATCCTCCGGCGGCCAGGAGCACTGGGAATAAGGATCCCAGCGCTGTTGCCATCGCTCCTTGTCCTGTTGGGCAGGTTTGGGCCGTAACTGAAAGGAACGCCAGGTAAGCGTTTGCCCCGGGAGCCGACTGACCAGCGGGGCCACGCCCCATCCGCTCAAGTCCCCCTGATTGATCCCCATGCGCAGAAGCGGTCGATCCTCCTCCGGACGGGTGGGGCTCGGATAGGAACACGCGGTGTCGGCAAGGGCGAGGGCAAAATCATCGCCGGAGATTTGCTGAGCCGCCACGATCAGGGTATACAGGTCGGGGGTGAGTCGCCGATCCAGCAATGCCAGATTTCTGACATAGCGAAAGTAGATGGAGAGCAATTGGGGCGTGAGCCGCTGCGCCACCCGAGGCTGAGTCTGGCGCAACCGATGCCGCGCCTCCAGCACCATCTCCTTCACCCCATCGATCGAGAGATTCTCATCGGGGGTTAACTCGCGCCGGCCGCGTTCGTACAGATCGGTGACAAAGGGAAGTTCCCCGAGCAGGAACACCAGGGTCGCTGGCTCCACACGGTAACTCTGGAGCTGGATTTCAAACTCCTCGGGTTCCTCGATCGGCAAACGGCGTTGATAGGCATCGCGAAGCCATGGCCAGTCCAGAAGCGAACAGAGCAGCAAGATGGAGCGATGGCGTGCTTCGAGCCGGCGCAATTGCTCAGCCATCCAGACAATGCGCTGCTGGCGCTGTCCCTGAGCGGGTCCGAGAACGGGCAGCAGCGCGGCGGCGAACGCCTCAACGCGCACTTTTTTCAGCGCATAGGGATCGGGAAAGGTCCCGGTGTAGGGCTCAAAAGAAGGTGTTTCCAGATCGATAAAGGCGCGAGCAATCCGCTCTCGGCGTGCCGTGCGTAACCCGGCAATTACTCCCTGGCACGGATCGATCGGAACGTAACTGAATCCCGCGCCGACCGCGTCGCGCTGCAGGACCGCCCCAACCACGGGCAAGCGTTCGATGGCGTCCTCCACCTCTTCCTGAAACGAGGGAGGCAAGGGGACCGCCAGACAATCGTAGGCGCGAGCGAGCAGTTCCTCGCGCACGCGAACTGCGTAGTCTCCCGAACCATGAATGATGGGGAGAACCCGGATGCGCGGGCTAATGGTGAGGAAGTCGTCGGAAGTGGGTTGCTTCATCACTGGTGGTCCCCGCTCACGACGGGATCGGTTGGGTTCGTTCCACAGTCAAGCCATTGAGCGCCAGGAACTCGCTGGCCCAGCGATAATGATCCAGCAGCCCCAGTATCGGACGCCCCAGGATGTGATAGGCAAGGTAGAGCGCCTCCACCGAGGCCAGGCCATTGCTTGGATCGGTTCCCAGCTTGGAGACGCGCGGATAGGCGGTCACATACCCGTGCAGCGAACGAGGAGGCACGTCCTGATAATCGCGATTCATCACCTTCGCCCAGCGCCAGCTGGCATCAAGCAGAAGAAGCCCGGCCTTGGCATCGGCAAAGGAGAGTTCGGGCCCTTCGGCAGCCAGGCGCACATAGCCGGTCAGATCCGGGCGTTGCCCCGACGGGTAGTTGACAAAGACAAGATCGCGCCGGCCCTTGAGCGGAAGGACCGAACACTTCTTCGGATTCTCGTGCGCATCGCGTACGATGATCGTCGGAGGAAAGGGGACAGGAATCTCAGCAAAGGGATCGATCATGCTTCTCTCTCAAACCCCATCTCGGCGGATTCAACTTCCTCAAGGAGTTCATCGCGGCCATGATGCAACTCGACAAGGGCATCGGCATAGCGTCGTTGCCTGAAAATCAGGGTCACG
>JAKOSN010000320.1 GCA_029777335.1 Planctomycetota bacterium | reverse complement strand
TCCCATCTCCAGGGCCAGGTCGTACTCGAACTGCTCCTTGACGTTGGTCCCCACCCGGATCACATCGTAACGCGCGATCTCGGGCACCCCTTCCAGAAAGAGGATGCGATCGATCAACTTCTCGGCGTGCTTCATCTCTCCCATCGATTCGTGGTAATGTTTCGCGCCCAGCTTCTTGAACCCCCAGTTCTGGCACATCTTCGCCTGGCAGAAATACTGGTTGATGGCGGTCAACTCGATGGTCAGAGCCCGATTGAGCGCTTCAATCACTTGTGGGTTGCCTTGCATAAGCCGGTCTACTCCTGGGAAGGGTCTCGTGGACCTGATTTCGCCTCACGCGTGGTACTACTTATTGTAGGAAACGCCTGCGAAACAACAGCCGTCAGAAAACGGCTTATTCAGCAGGAGGTGGCGGAGGCGGAAGGGCGGAGGGGACACCGTGTTGATGATTTCGCAGCAGATAAACCAGAGCAAAAAAATCGTAAAGGGCGTGCGCCACCACCACGAGCAGAAGGTTTCCTTGCACGAGCCAGAGCCAGCCCAGGTACAGCCCCAGCAGGGTGGCAAAGAGGGCATAGGTGGGAGTGATCGCGTGCACCAGCCCAAAAAGAATGCTGGCAAGCACCAGTCCCAGCCAGACGTTATCCATCCAGCGACTGAAAGCGCCCTGGAGAACTCCGCGAAAGAGCATCTCCTCCCCCAGCCCGGCCAGGAGAGCGATCCCGGCCAGATCCAGAAGCGAGCAGGAGGCCAGCGCAGGGAGAAAGACGTCCTCGACGAAATGACGAATGCGCTGCAACGGCCGCCAGGGGACATGGAGGCAGACGAAGAACAACCCCACCATGGGGAGGGTGGCGAGCACTCCCCAGAGGGCCGCCAACCAGTCCCACTGAAAGGTGGCCAGCGGCGGGGTGTGGAAGAACCACCCGACCACCCAGGCAACGACGATCAAGCCGCCCTCGACGAGGATCGCCAGATACACCACCTCGCGCGTGGGGGGAGTGGGGTCATCCATGGGTTCAGGCAATCAGTTCCTTGACCACGTGGCCAGAGACATCGGTCAGCCGGAAATCACGCCCCGCATAGCGGTAAGTCAACTTTTCGTGGTCGAAGCCGAGCAGGTGCAGGATGGTCGCCTGCAGGTCGTGCACATGCACCTTCTTTTCCACCGCCTGGAACCCGAAGTCGTCGGTCGCGCCATGTACCTGGCCGCCCTTGACTCCCCCGCCCGCCAGCCAGGTGGTGTAGCCCCAGTGATTGTGATCGCGTCCGTTGATCTTTCCGGCATTGGCGCCCGGAGTTGGCAGTTCGACCGTGGGGGTGCGCCCAAACTCTCCGCCCCAGATGACCAGGGTGCTGTCGAGCATGCCGCGTTGTTTCAGATCCCTGAGCAACGCCCCGATCGCCTGGTCGCACTGTTTGGCCAGACGGCGATGATTGACCTCGATGTCGTCGTGGTTGTCCCAGGGTTGTCCCTCGCCGTGCCAGACCTGGACAAAGCGTACCCCCTTCTCCAGCAGACGGCGAGCGATCAGGAGTTGTCGCGCCTGGGTCCCCGACCCGTACATCTCGCGAATGTGTTTGGGTTCCTTGCTGATATCGAAGGCGTCGGAAGCATCAATCTGCATGCGGTAGGCGAGTTCAAACGACTGAATGCGCGCCTCCAGCTGGGCGTCACGCTGCCGCTTTACCCAGTGCTTCTCGTTCAATTCCTTGAGCAGATCAAGTTGCTGGCGCTGCTCCCTGGAGGAGGTGAAGTTGTTCTTGATGTTCTCAATCAACTTCTCCACGTTGGTAAATTGCGTGTTGATGTACGTGCCCTGGTAGGCGCCCGGCAAAAACGCCGACTGCCAGTTCTGGGTCTCCTGAATCGGATAGCCGCCCGGGCACATGGCGATGAAACCCGGCAGATTCTGATTTTCGCTCCCCAGGCCATAGGTGATCCACGACCCCATGCTGGGGCGAATCTGGCGGGCATCGCCGCAATTGAGCAGCATCAGCGACGGCTCATGATTGGGAACATCGGCGTGCATGGAGCGAATGACGGCGATGTCGTCGATGCAGGCGGCGGTATTGGCGAAGAGTTCGCTGACCTCGATTCCGCTCTTCCCATATTTCTGGAACTTGAACGGCGAGGGGAAGGCGGCCCCGGTCTTGCGCTCGGTGCGCAAATTGGGTTTGGGGAGTTCCTTCCCAGCATACTTCGCCAGCAGCGGTTTGGGATCGAACGTATCGACGTGCGAGGGCCCCCCGTTCATGAAGAGGTGGATTACCCGCTGCGCCCTGGCAGGAAAATGCGGTTTTTTCGGAGTGAGCGGATTGATCGGCCCTTCCGCCTGTGCCTGCTGCGTTCCCACCATGGCGGCCAGACCAAGCGAGGCCATCCCCATGCCACTGCGGATCAGCCATTCCCGGCGTGTCAGCGAGCAATCGTCCAAGCGCATCGGTTGCTGAGACATGGTAGACCCCCTCAGTCGACGTAGGAAAACTCGTTGGCCAGCACCAGGACCTGAACATACTGTTGCCAGGGCGTCAGTGCCCGAGCGCCGTTTTTCCCTTCCGTCGCCGCCTGCTTCTGCGCGACCGCCAGGAACCGTTCGCCGAGGGCAACTTCCTCGGCCTCCGGATTACGCCCATAGCAGATCTGATAAAGACGTTCAATTTTGGCTGCCGGACTGCCACATTTCATCACATCGGGGCGTTCGGCCAGCGCCTTCGCCTGTTCCACGACGAACGGACTGTTCATCAAAAAGAGCGCCTGTTGCGGCACGGTAGTGTGGTGACGCTGCGCGGTGCTGGTGTCGGGGCTGGCAAAGTCGAAGGTGCGAAAAACACCGGGGAGGTTTTGCCGCTCGATAAACCCATAAATCGCCCGGCGCGTCGCAAACGGCGCAGTGGTGATCTCGACCGCCGGGCCGCCCTGAGCCAGATCGAGCCGCCCTGCCACGAACAGCAGGCTGTCGCGCAAGGGCTCGAATTCCAGCCGCTGACGATTCATCTTCCATAGCAACCGGTTGTCCGGATCGACCTGCTGGCCTCGCGTGTTGTCCTCGCTCCCCTGCTGGTAAACGCGCGACAGAAGGATCTGGCGATGCAACTTTTTGATCGACCAGCCATCTTCCATGAACGAGGCGGCCAGGTAGTCGAGCAATTCGGGATGCGTGGGTGGCTCGCCACGCACGCCAAAATCGCTGGGAGTCCGCACCAACCCCTGCCCAAAGTGATGCTGCCAGATGCGATTGACCATCACCCGTGCCGTGAGCGGGTTGTCCTTGCTGGCAATCATCTCGGCCAGTTCCAGGCGCCCGCTCCCCTTGCTGAACGGTTTGCGCCCTTCACCGGCGATCACCTCGACAAACTGCCTGGGAACCGTCGGCCCGTGATTGTTGGGATTGCCCCGCAGGAAAACATAGGGCTGCGTGGGGTGGGGTGCATCAACCAGGACCATGGCGCTCGCCGGGGCACCGGGATGAGTCGCCTTCAGCCGATCGACCTTCTTTTGCAACTCGGTCAGCTGATTGCGGAACTTGCGGTTGCGTGCGTCCAACTCGGCCTGATGTTTGGCTTTGAAATCCTCCACATCTTTCTGCAGCTTTGCCAGCTCTTTTTTGTACGACTCTCCCGCTGGTGTCGGCATGGGAGAGGCAATTTGCGGCAAATCTGCGGGTTCAACCGAGCTGGCAAAAACCCCATAGAGAGAGTAATAGTCCTTCATGGGGATCGGATCGTACTTGTGATCGTGACAGCGGGCACAGCCGATCGTGAGCCCCTGCAGCCCGCGCATCGTCACATCCATGCGATCATCAATGATGTCGTGCACATTCCCAAGGAACCGCCGCCCCAGGGTGAGGAACCCCATCGCGGCCAGCGGACGTTTATCCTCGCCCAGCGGTAACTGATCCGCCGCCAACTGTTGCCGGATGAACTGATCGTAAGGGAGATCGCGATTGAAGGCGTCGATCACATAATCGCGATAGGTGTAGGCATAGGGGAAGCGCCGTTCCTGGGTGAAGATGTACCCCTTGGTGTCAGCATAGCGCGCGATGTCAAGCCAGTGCCGTCCCCAACGCTCCCCGTAATGCGGGGAGGCGAGCAGACGATCCACCTGCTTGACATAGGCGTCGGGAGACTTATCTGCCTCGAAGGCAGCGATTTCTTCCGGAGTCGGTGGCAAGCCAATGAGATCGAACGACAGTCGCCGCAGCACCGTCCGGCGATCCGCCGGAGCGCTCGGGGCCAATCCCTTCTTCTCCAGACCCGCAAGGATGAAGCGATCAATGTCCGCTTGTGCCCAGGACAGGTCCTTCACGGCGGGAGGGGTTGGCCTGCGCACCGGCTGAAAAGCCCAGTGCGACTTGCGGACCTCGGTGACCGTTTTCGGCTGTGTTTTTGGATCCACCGCATTCTCTGGCCAGGGAGTGCCCATCTTGACCCAGGCGGAGAGGACCTCGATCGCCTCGGCAGGCAACTTCGCCCTGGGGGGCATGCGCAAGTCGCCGTCATACCGAATCGCCTTGAGGAATGGACTCTTGTCGACCTGCGGCAGAATCACTGGCCCGGCGTCGCTGCCACGCAAGAGGGCGGCACGCGAATCGAGGCGTAACCCCGACTTCTGCTTCTCCGAACCGTGGCAGGAGAGACAATGCTGGACCAGCAGCGGGCGAACCCTGGTCTCGAAGAACTCAATCGCCTGCGGAGAGGGCGAGGGTTGAGGTTTCTTCGGAGGCTCGGCCGAACGCGCCGAAGCCACCAGAAGCAGGGAGCAGACGCCGAGATACAAGGGAGTGAATCGCATGGGGCGGCCTTCCTGCGGGTGGTGGGAGCGAAGCTGGGAGGGAGACGATCGGGCGCGCGGGCGACCTCTCCCTCTTATTATGGAGGGAGGGCGAGCCGTTGTCACCTGGATTCTGGGGAGGAGACACCTCGAAAGGTGACTGGCTGGCACTTTGAGAGGGGCGGGGATACGTCTGAGAGCCCCCGCGCACCCCCTCACAATCAACCGTGTTTGCACAGTCGGGTAAAGTGCACCAGCATATCGCGCACGGAGATCATTCCGCAAATAACCCCTTCGTGCACAACAGGGAGATGGCGATAGCCGCCTGAGTCCATCTTGTGAAGGGCAAAGGCGAGTTTGTCGGTCGAGTCGACCGTTTCGGGATTGCGTGTCATGTATTCGCTGACAGGCCGCTCCAGCGGAACGGAGTCCCTGGCGGCCACCTTGGCGAGAAGATCGCGTTCACTGAGAATCCCTTCCAGTGTTCCCTCGGGGCTGACGATGAGGAGCGCGCCAATATTGTGGGTGAGCAGGAGGCGCATCGCCTCGCGCAGAGTGGCGGAGGAGGGAATCGCGACTGCCTGTTGCGGCTGAAGACTACCGACCAGATCCTCCATCAGGCTGCGTTCGACGCGATCCTGCGCAACCGGCAAATCGAGCTGAGACAGATCCTGCCCGCAGCGGAAACATTGTTCAGCGCCAGGTACATTATCCCAGGTGCAGTGGGGACAGATCATCTCGGCAAACCCTCGTCATCGGTCGGTGAGGGGAAACGTCAGGCCGCACGAATCTCAGCGGAGCCACGGAGATCCGTGCGGCCCGGGCAAGCAATCACCCCTGCGCGGGTGGGGAGCACTCCTCCCACGGCGCACCCGCCGATGCGAGAGGCCGGCTCATTCCACCACCCAGACGTCATCACTGGCGAACAGATCGTCGAGTTTGCCGCGCCCCTTGGCCTTGACCACCTCGTCGATCTGATGATTGAGCGTTTCATCGAAGGTCGGCCGTTCCACACAGCGGTAGATGCCGACACATTCGGGAAACTCCGGATAGACCATACGGCTCAGCAGGTAGGCCAGGCTCGGCTCCTCGGCCCGTTCGTCGTGGATCAGCAGATCGTCCATGTTGATACCGCTGCCCAGGGTCACCACTTCCGGATCCAGGCCATGGAGCCGAATCCCCTTGTTGCGATCCTTGCCGAAGATCAGTGGCTTGCCATGTTCCAGGTAGAGCGTGTTGTCGGCCTTCACACTCTTATCGGTCGCGTACTCGAAGACCCCATCATTAAAGATCTTGCAATTCTGGTAAACCTCGATGAAGGCCGTGCCTCGATGCGCCGCCGCACGGCGAAGCACCTCGGTCAGGTGATTGACATCG
>JAKOSN010000007.1 GCA_029777335.1 Planctomycetota bacterium | reverse complement strand
TCGCGGCGGGAGCGGCACTTGGCCCCTTCACCACAGGGCTACGCGAATGGAAACGCTGGAGCGTGGCGGGAAAGGAACTCTCGGCACAGAAGAACACACGCGGGGAGGCAGTCGTTGCCTTTGATCCCACCGGCGCTCTCCTGGCGACAGAAACGGGTAATGCGGTGGTGACTCTTTTCGACGTGGCAACAGGGAAGGAAACCCAGGTCGTGCGTGCGCCGCTCCCTTCCAGCAAGGAACGCCATAAGCAGGGGATCACCGCGGTGGCGGTCTCTCCCGAGGGACGCTACGCGGCGACCGGGAGTTACGATCGCACAGTGAAACTCTGGGATCTGGAACGAAACCGGGTGCTTGCCACTTTCACCGATCACCAGGCACCCATCACCGCCCTGGCGTTTTCCCCCGAGGGCAAGTGGCTCGCCTCGGGGAGTGGAGGGACACCGCTGAATCCAGGGCCGGGTGAAGTACGCCTCTGGGATGTGGCGGCACGCAAGGCCAAAGGAGCGCTGCCGTCCCATCCGCACGGTGTGGTTGCGCTTGCCTTTACTCCCGATAGTCAGACCCTGGTCTGGGCGACCGGGAAGGGGGCGAATGCCGATCCCTCGCAGCACGCCGAGGTGATTCTGAGCGAGGTGGCGAGCGGGCAAACGCGGCGCACCCTTCCTGGGAAGGAGGTGGTGCTGGTGAGTGCGCTCGCGCTCAGTCCCGACGGGAAGATGCTTGCGACCGGAACGATCCACCGTCCAACCAACGGCGCGACCATGTATGGCGTGGCCCTTTGGGATCTGGCCTCGGGAGAGAAGCGATCGGTGTTGCTGGGGCATCAGGGCTCGGTGCTGATCCGAGGGCTGGCATTCAGCCCGGATGGCAAAACCCTGGCGAGCAGTGCCGACGATCAGACGGTGCGGCTCTGGAATGTCGCGACCGGCGAGGTGATGCTGACCTTGAAGGGGGTTCCGGACCCCCGCTCCAATCTCGCGTTCGCCTCGGACGGGCGTACGCTGGCCGCGGGAGGGATTGAACGGTCCCTGGGTATGGTGAAACTCTGGCGAGCTGCCCCAAGGCAGGAGAGCGATCCTCCCGCCCAGCGCCCCTGAGTGGAGCGGAGGCCCACGCGCGAGGGTGGGCGAAGGAACCCTGCAAAGGTGGCAAACTCCACCCCTCTGGAGTATTCAGGTGATTCGGTGTGACGAGGTGGTTGCGGGAGACGAGGGAAAATTCGGGGAATCGTATTCAAGGCAAGCGAGGGAATTAACCGAATTCTACATCTAGACTCAGCGAACCAGAAAGGTTCAGTCATGAGGGCTGAATGGCTGGTTCGGAGACTTTAGCGGACTCGAGGAACAGGCCCAGGCTGCTGGTCAACTTGAGCGAAGACATCGCCCCCTGCTGGCCATGGCCTCTAGCCGAAAGCCGCGACGAACGGAGGATACCCGAGTGAATGCTGCGTTTTTGCTGGTGACTACCGCCTGGCTCGCGGGCGCTGATGCTCCTTGTTGCTCCACTCCGGCTTGCACCACCTGTGCACCGACTTGCTGTGATACCTGTGATTCGTGCTGCGAGAAGCCGAAACTGTTCGATCGTCTGTTTGGGCGCTTCAAACACAAACACGATTGCTGCGATACGTGCGATGTGTGCGCTCCCGCCTGTACTACCTGCACCCCGGCTTGCACCACTTGCGCTCCGGCTTGCTGTGATCCCTGCTGCGATCCTTGCTGCGAGAAGAAGAGTCTCTTCAATCGTCTGTTTGGCCGCTTCAAGCACAAACATGATTGCTGCGACATCTGTGACACCTGTGGCGCGCCGTGCTCCAGCTGTGGCGCTCCCATCGCCGTGACCCCGGCCCAGGGCGGCACCGCGCCCAAGTCGATGCCGAAGGCTCCCGAGAAGATCGAGAAGCCCGAAGAGAAGAAGCCGGAAAAGAAGCCCGAGGAGAAGAAGACCCCGACCTCGACCGTCGCTCCGAAGCCTCTCGAACTGGGCAGCAGCCCGTACTGAGAGATTCCTCTGTCCGGGGCGCGGTGAGGCGGTCCAACCTGCCTGAACGTTAACCCGGACCGATGCTGATTCGTCTTCTCCCTGGTGCCTACACCCAGCCCCGCGCTGCCAGGATGCAGCGCGGGGCCTTTGCGTTTCCCCCGCTCACTCCGAGGAACTGGCCTGGCGTCGGCGCGTGGGCGTCTCGCTCTTCTCCGGTTTGCTCGGGGCCGGTTCCGGCGCGGCAGCGGGAGGGGTGCTGGCCGTCGCCCCACGGAGCAAGCCACGCTTTTCCAGCACCTTGCGGCTGATCTCGTCCATCAGGGCCGGGTTTTCCCGCAGATATTCCTTGGCCGCCTTGCGACTGTTGCCCAGACGGATTTCCCCATAGCTGTGCCAGCTGCCGCTCTTCTCGATGAACTTGTCCTCCAGCGCCAGATCGAGCAGGTCGCCTTCGCGGCTGATGCCGTGATCGTGCATTAACTCCACCTCGGCCACGCGGAACGGAGGCGCCACCTTGTTCTTCACCACCTTCACCTTCACGCGCGAGCCGACCACCTCGTCGCTATCCTTGAGCGTTTCAATCTTGCGGATATCCAGGCGCACCGAGCTGTAGAACTTCAACGCCAGTCCGCCCGAGGTGGTTTCCGGATTGCCGAACATCACCCCGATCTTCTGGCGAATCTGGTTGATGAAGATCATGCATGTCTTGGTCTTGGAGAGCGAGGGCGTTAAAATCCGCAAGGCCTGGCTCATCAGGCGCGCCTGCACGCCGACATGCGCATCGCCAATCTCGCCCTCGACCTCAGCGCGCGGCACCAGGGCGGCCACCGAGTCGACCACAATCAGATCCACCGCGTTGGATTTGACCAGCATCTCGGCAATGCGGAGCGCTTCCTCGGCACAGGACGGCTGGCTGACCAGCAGACTCTCCAGATCGACGCCGACGCGCTTGGCCCAGCCCGGATCGAGGGCATGTTCCGCATCGATGAAGGCGGCCACGCCGCCCGCTTTCTGCGCCTGCGCCACGGTGTGCAGGGTCACTGTCGTTTTGCCGCTCGCTTCCGGGCCGAAGATCTCCACCACACGCCCGCGCGGCAGACCGAATCCACCCAGGGCGATGTCCAGGCTGAGTGCCCCGGTGCTGATCCCCTGAATGTCGAGCGACGAACCCTCGCCCAGCCGCATGATCGCGCCCTTGCCGACATCTTTCTCAATCTGAGCGATCACGTTCTTTAGTTCTCGTTCCTGCGTCGCGTCTGCCATGGCTCTCCTCGCGGGTAGATGATGAGGTGGTTGATTCACCTGGATGGTTGTTTTTTGCTGTACGTTTGTTAGTATAACCGCCCCACGAGAGGGAACAAGGTTAGCAGGCTGCGGACCGGGGAGGTTGGGGCGGTGACGAGCCGGTGCATGACTCCATCCCTGGAAGCGCGAGAAGCGAGAGAAAAAGGGGGCGAAAAGGGGGTTTCAAGGCGCCGAAGGGGCCGGCACAGATGGATCTCAAGCCTCTTTTACTCTTCAGAGGACAGGGGGTTGCGAGCGAAGATCCATTCTTCAATCGGTTTCCCCTCCACCAGGTGTTGTTGCACCAGCAGAGGGATGCGCTCCGCGGTCATCCCATGATACCAGGTCCCTTCCGGATAGACGACGGCAGTGGGACCATGAGCACAGATGCGCAGACATCCCACCTTGGTGCGATAACAGGCGTGCGCGCCGCTGGCCAGCCCGTGCATCTTGATCTGCTGTTTGAGCGCCTCCCATGCCTCGGTGCCTGCCTCGGGAGTACAGCAGTTGGGACCGGTGCACAGAAAGACGTGCCGGTGATAGTCTCCCACGCCGAGCTTGGCCGCCACGGCCTGCAGCTGTTCCTTGAGTTCTGACATGGAAATCCTGTGCCAAGCAAGAAAGGGCGAACACGGCAGAAACGCTGCCGCGCTCGCCCGAGGCCAACTCAACCGGCGGGGGTCGTCGGGACGTTCTGAGCCGCAAGCTTGAGACGCAGTCGTCGCGCGACCTCGGCAAAGATCAGCACCGACGAGGTGACCACAATGATCAGAACCCAGTCGCCCAGGTGGAGCGTGGCGATCTTGAAGATGTCCGCCAACGGCTCGAACTCGGTGATCAGGATCTGCACCACGGCAATGGCGCCCACGATCGCCAGGAAGATGGGGTTGCTGAACAGCCCGGTTAATCCGCTTTCACTGGGCACCAGCGACCGGCAATTAATCTGATTCCAGATCTGGAAAAAGACATACATGGTGAAGAAGACACCGGCCTGGTAGGGGCTGAGCGGAGAGCCAGGGGTGCCTCCGGTGGGATCGAACCAGCGTCCCCACTTCATCGCGGCGAGCAGGCTCATCATCACCACGACAAAGAAACTCGCTGTGATCATGATGGTCTTGAACATCGCCGGGGTGACAATGTTCTCGTCCTTGCGCTTGGGGCGAGCCAGCATCACGCTGTCGCGCGGCGGTTCGGAGCACAGCGCGATCGAGGCGAAGGTATCCATGATGATGTTGATCCACAGCAGCTGCAGGACCGTGAACGGTGGTTCCAGACCGAAGAACGGTCCAAGGAACGCGATGGTGAGGGCGCTGACATTGATGGTCAACTGAAACTGTATGAAGCGCTGGATGTTTTCATACAGCGAGCGGCCCCATTGCACCGCCTTGACGATGGTGGAAAAGGCGTCGTCAAGGAGGACGATCTTGCTGGCTTCCTTGGCAACCTCGGTGCCGGCGATCCCCATGGCCAGGCCAACGTCTGCCTTCTTGAGCGAGGGAGCATCGTTGGTGCCATCGCCCGTCATGGCGACCACCTCGTCGCGGCTTTGCAGCACCTCGACCATCTTGTACTTGTCGAGCGGTTTGGCGCGCGCCAGGACGCGCAAGCCACACAATTCGGAACGGAGTTCTTCGCGCTGCTGTTCCTGTTCGAGAGGAAGATTCTCCTGGGTGCGCAACGTGCGCCATTGTTCATAGAGTTCGTTGAACTTCGGACTGGTAAAGATCACGCCAGCCGGGCTGTCGATGGGGGCATCGCGCCGATCGACCAGGCCGATATCGTAGGCGATGGCGCGAGCGGTCTCGACATTGTCGCCGGTGATCATCTTGACCTCGATGCCCGCGCTCCGGCAGCGCTCGACGGCCTCCTTGACATCGTCGCGCAAGGGATCCCGAATGGCGACCAGCCCCGCAAAGACGAGGTTGTTCTCCAGGCTTTCGCGGCGGCTGTGCAGGGCGTCCTCGTCGGTGGGGACGTCGGGGGGAAGGACGGCGTAGGCAAAGGCGAGGGTGCGCATCGCCTGGCTGGCGGAGTCCTTGATCCAGTCCTCAACACGAGCGCGGGCCTCGGTGGTCCAGGGGTGGAGCGTGCCCTCGGCACCCTGGTAATGCGTGCACTGCGCCAGCACCCATTCGGGCGCCCCCTTGACCAGTGTCACCGCCTTGTCCCCATAGCGGATCACCGTGGTCATGCGTTTGCGTTCAGAGCTAAAGTGGATCTGGTAAAGTGGTTTAAACTGATCGCGCAGTTTCTCGTAGTCGAGCCCCGCTTCACGCAGCCACTGCAGCAGCGATCCTTCGGTCGAGTTGCCGACGGTGATGATCTTCCCTTCCTTCTCCTCCAGGTTGGCGGTCGAGTTGATGGCGGCGTTGATGACGAGCCAGTCGAGCGGTTTGCCATTGCGCGGCCAGGCGGGATCTTTCTCGGGGAGCGCCCAAGCCGGAGTGCCGCGATCCATGGCAGCGTCGCCGGCGAAGAGGCGCACCACCTGCATCTTGTTCTGCGTCAGCGTGCCGGTCTTGTCCGAACAGATCACGGTGGCGGAGCCGATTGTCTCGCAGGCCACCAGCTGACGCACCAGGCTGTTGGCACGCGTCATCTTGCGCATGGCCAGGGCGAGGGAAACGGTCACGCTCATGGGCAGCCCTTCGGGGACCGCCACCACAATGATGATGACCATGTACACAAAGTAGTTGAGCAACGAGCCCGCGATCTTGAGGAAGTTGTCGCCAAAGCTCTTGTCGGCTTCGGGGAGCACCTGTCCGCCAATCAACCCGCGGATGATCAGCAGAGCCAGAAAGATGGCAACCGCGGCGATGTAGCCTACCTTGCTGATCATCTCCGCCAGTTGCGTTAGCTTCACCTGCAAGGGGGTGAGTTCCTTGGAGATGGTCAACTTGCGTTTGACGCGTTTCTCCTCGGTTTCCGGCCCTTCCGCGCCCTCGTCTTCCTCGCCTTCGCCGGAGAGTTTGCGCGCGATCTGGCCGAGGTAGGTGGCATCGCCCACGTCGGTGACAAGCATCTGCCCCACGCCATCGACCACCTGCGTCCCGCGATAGACACAGTCGGCGCGTTCGGGACCGGCTTCCACCTCGTCGGGTTTGCCGATGTGCTTCTTGACTGGCTCGGATTCGCCGGTCATCAGGCTTTGATCGACGAAGAGATCGGTGGCCTTGAGAAGGCGGCCATCGGCAGGGATCTCGTCGCCCATCTCAAGCGACACCAGATCGCCGACAACGAGTTCTTCGAGCAGAACGGTGTGAAACTCGCCGTTGCGCGTGACCTTGACCTGGATCTCGTCCTTGCGGGCGTTGAGCGCCTCGAATTCGCGATCGCTTTTGTACTCGCTGAGAAACGCAACCCCGGTGGCAAGGATGACGGCGATCATCACCGCCAGACCGTCGATGGCGACATGGCCGGCGATCGCCTTGCAGAGAATAAAGGTGACGATCGCCGACACAAACATGCCAGTGGGAATCCACTGCCCCAGATTGCGAAAGTGCAGACCGGCCAGACTGCCGAGAATGAGAAGCAGCACCGCAAAGGCGAAGCCAGGGTGGCCGTTGAAGAACTCGACAAACATGGAGAGGAGGGCAGCGGCCAGCAAAATCTTGATGATCGGCTCGTCGAACTTTTCGACGAACTTTTTCCACAGGGGTTCGCGGGGCAGGGGGGTGAGGGCGTTGCGGCCGAATTCCTGCCGACTCTGGGCGACCGTCTCGGAAGCGAGTCCGCGTTCGGCACAGCCGGGATACCGAGTGAACAGCTCAGACAGCGTGCGCATGGTAAGTCTCGAGAGAGGTGAGGGGCCGGGGTTGTGCGAGTCCAGTCGGGACGCGACCGCCCTCAGGGGGAACGGACGGTTCCGGTGATCCCTGGGAGGTCGCGTCGCGGAGAGCGGCGCTCACTGCTCCATAATTTCCTTCGTCTTTTTATCCGCCATCTCGGTGATTTTCCCTTCAAATTGTTTCAGCAGGTTCTGGACCTCTTCCTTGCCGGCGTCGCGTTCATCCTCGGTCATGGTCTTGCTCTTCTCCGCCTCGTCGAACTGCTTGTTGCTGTCGCGGCGAATATTGCGGCAGGAGACCTTGGCGTCCTCGGCGGACTTTTTGATGCGTGTGCTCAGCTTCTGGCGTTGTTCCCCGGACATGGGCGGCACCTGCAAACGGATCATCTTGCCGTCGTTGTTCGGTGACATCCCCAGGTCACTGGAGCGGATCGCCTTCTCGATCTCCTTGAGAACGCTGGCATCGAAGGGACGGATGACGATCGATTGCGGATCGGGGGTGCTGATCTGGGCCATCTGCTTGAGGGGAGTCGGCGAGCCGTAGTATTCCACGCGCAGGTTGTCCACCAGAGCGGGGGTCGCGCGACCCGTGCGCAGACCGCGCAGCTCGTCGCGAAAGACGTTGAGGGCTTTCTCCATCCGCTCCTCGGCATCCAGTAAAATTTCGTCGGCAGTCATGATGAGGATTCCTTCGCTGGGGCAGCCGCAAACTAGCCTTCGTGAACGACAGTGCCGATGGCCTGACCTGCGATCACGCGCTCGATATTGCCTTCTCGTTTGAAGTTAAAAACGATGATGGGCATCTTGCCGGCACGACACATGTCGATGGCAGCGATGTCCATCACGCGCAGATTATCGCGAACGAACTGGGAGTATGTCAACTTTTCGTAGCGGATGGCATGCGGATTGATCTCGGGATCGTCGCTGTACACGCCATCGACGCGCGTGGCCTTCAGAAGCACATCCGCCTCGATCTCGCGCGAGCGCAGCGCGGCCGCGGTGTCGGTGGTGACAAACGGGTTGCCGGTCCCGCCCGCCAGGATCACAATCCGCCCCTTCTCCAGATGGCGTGTGCAGCGGCGCCGAATGAACGGCTCGGCGACCGACTCCATGCGGATCGCGGTCAGCAAGCGGGTGGCGCAGCCGAGACTTTCCAGGGCATCTTGCAGGGCCAGCCCATTGAGTACCGTCGCCAGCATCCCCATGTGATGGGCGGTGGGTTGCTTGACCACCTCGGTGCTGGCGCTGAACTGCGAGCCGCGCAGGATGTTGCCGCCGCCGACGACGATGGCCAGTTGCACGCCGCGCTGCGCCACCCGCTGGACCTGGCGGGCCACGTTGAGGGTTTCGTCGATGCTGATGCCGCCCTTGCCCGGCGTGCCAAAGCCCTCCCCGCTCAACTTGAGGAGAACTCGACGATACCTGGGCTGCAACGGATCCGTGGTCGCCTGCTCGTCCATGGTCATCAGTCCGTGGAGAAAGTATGGGATCTCTCGCGACGATTCTACGACTTCGAGCCACTGCTGGCGAGACACTTCAAGCCGGCCCGTTGATTGATCTTCAGACGCTCCCTGGCAGATGGCGATAGCGTAGCTGCACCAGTCCGCTGGGGAATGCCAGGGTCTCCTCCAGACGTAGTGAGATGGGGCGTGATTGCGGCAAAAAGAGCGGAATCCCCGACCCGAGCAGCAGGGGGTGATAGGAAAGGATGAACTCGTCGATCAACCCCTCGGCGAGGAAATCGCGCACCACCTCCGCGCCGCCCACCAGCCAGATATCGCCTCCTGGCGTGTGCCGCAGAGGCTCGACCAGATCACGCACCGGGCCGCTCACAAATTGTGCGTGGGCATCGCGGCTGCCGGCCCTCGTATGCGAGAGCACGAGCGTTTGCTTATCCTGGTGCGGATAGTCGGTGACCATGTGGAGCAGATGTTCGTAGGTCTTGCGTCCCATGATCAGAATGTCGATGGAGCGGATAAAATCGGTGTAGCCGTAGTCGCCATCGGTGAAGAGCCAGTCGATGCTGCCATCGGTGCGGGCGATGTAGCCATCGAGACTGCAAGCGATGAAGAGTTTAATCTGCCTCATGACATCTCCCTGTCAGTGGAGAAACCGTGCCGCCGGAGAAATTGCTCCACGTCGGTGCGCGTGGGGATGCCGGCCTGTGCTCCCAATTGGCGCGCCTTGAGTGCGGCGGTCGCCGAGGCAAAGCGAATCCGCTCGGCGAGCGAGGCCCCGCGTGCCAGTTCCGCCGCATAGGCGCCGTGGAAAACATCCCCACACCCGGTGGTATCGACCACCTCCACGGCGAAGGCGGGATGATGCACCGGGGTGGCACTCGACCCGACCGCGCGACTCCAGCACCCCTCCGCTCCGCAGGTGACAATGACTGCCTGGCGGGCCTCGGTCCAGAGGGCATTGACGGCCCTGGCCGGGTCGTGGCACCCGGTCACCCGGGCGGCGAAGGATTGCGACAGGAGCAGATGATCGACCAGCGCGAGCAGGTCGTGAAAGCCTGGCCATTCATCTCGTTCCAGATCAGCGACAATGGCGATCCCTTCTGTCCGCGCCAGGCGCGCGGCGCGAAGCATCCCCTCAATGCCGTAGTGATCGACGTAAAGGACCCGGGTCTCGCGCAACACGTCGTCGCCTGGCGAATGAGTATCGGCGCCGGTGGCTCCGGTGAGATCGAAGAAGATGGTGCGGGTGTGATGGGTTTCATCGACGATGATCGTGGAGTGGATGGGGCGCGCCTGCTCGCGGCGGAGCGTGTGCCGGGTGTCAATCCCTTCGCGTTGCAAGGTGGCCAGAACGAACTCGGACGCGGGATCATGGCCGAGGACCCCGGCATAGGCACAGCGCGCCCCCAGGCGTGCGGCGGCGACGAGCCCGGTGGCAGTGAGTCCGCCGCACTGCCGTTCCCGGCGCCGCACGCGCACCTTGGTTTCGGGAGCGGGAAAGGTCTCGACGTAGAGGAGGTCATCGATGGCCACACAGCCAAGGCCGAGGACATCCCAGCGAAATGAGTGCGCGACCGACATAAGGCGGACTCCGAGGGGCGGCACGACACGAGCACGGCGCCGATGCAGCGATCGCCGGTGTACAGAGAGGGTACACGAAGGGGAGCGAACCTCCAAGGCATCGCCATTGTCCGAAGAGAAGTGGTGAGACGAACTCCGAGTAGCGCAGCCTGGTTGAGCGCATCTGCCCTGGGAGCAGAGGGTCGCAGGTTCAAATCCTGTCTCGGAGACTCTTCTGGGGGCGAGACTGGTTTCGATACTTTGCCCGAGTGGTCCGCGGAGCGTAGGGGCTCAACAGGGGAAAACGCCTTTATCCAGAACCCTGGCTGGCCTGCAAGCAAGGTAGACGTGGGTTCAACTCCCGCCGCCTCCACTTCCTTCCTTGAACCCCGCGCGCCATTTTCTTCTCCGCGCGGGGGATACCGACTGGCCAATCCGGACAAGTGACAATGCTATGACAGTAGAGATCCTTACGGCTCCAGAATGGTGGTCATTTCGATTGTCACCTGACAGACAACAGAAAATTCCTTGCGAAAACCCTTGTGCGAGACTAGAATCCCACCAATCGAGTCTGTTCGTGCGTTGTTGCCATCCAACGTATCAAAGTCAACCATTTCCGCGCGGGCGAAGTTCGAGACCGGCACGATCTGCTCCTTTGTGGGTTTCGCTGAAGCTCGTTTTCCTCGAGGGCATAAGAAGGGGCATTTCTGATCCCTTGAGGGATCTCAGCACGTGAAACAGCTGCCTGGTGCAAGCCCGGCGGTTCGTCCATTCTTTCCTCATTGAAGGAGTCTGTATGCGTTGGAAATCGCTCCTCCTAGCCTGCCTTTCTTTGGCGATGGGCTCGCTCCTCGGCTACGCAGCAGCATCCGGGAAACTCAGTGAATTTTCTCAGGCGATCGGCGCCACCGGGGCGCCGCCTCCGCTCAAGGAATGTGGGCTTTGCTGTGCGGAAGCCGGCGGACGACAACATCTGATCGCCGTTCAGGACACCAAAACGGCGAAGGATCAGAAGCAACCGAACATCGTCATCATCATGGGCGATGATGTGGGCTGGTTCAATATCGGGGCCTATCATCGAGGCATCATGTCCGGGAAAACGCCGAACCTGGACAAGCTGGCTCGCCAGGGGATGCTGTTCACCGATTACTACGCCGAGGCGAGTTGCACCGCCGGGCGGGCGAACCTGATCACGGGCGAGATCCCCCTCCGCACCGGGTTGACGACTGTCGGCCAGGCCGGCGCAGACGTGGGGTTGCCTGCCCAGGCCTGCACGCTCGCCACTGCTCTCAAGGCGCAGGGCTACGCTACCGGGCAATTTGGCAAGAACCACCTGGGAGATTTGAACAAGTATCTGCCGACCGTGCATGGTTTCGATGAGTTCTTTGGCTATCTCTACCATCTCGACGCCATGTCCGACCCGTACTGGTATTCCTTCCCGTCCGATCCAGCCTTTTTTAATACCTATGGCCCGCGCAACCTGGTGCACTGCTGGGCGACCGACAAGGACGACGACACCGTGATGCCGCGCTGGGGCAAGGTCGGCAAGCAGAAGATTGTGGATGAAGGACCGTTGCGTCCCTTCAAGAATATGGCCGGTCGGCAGCACTGGCAGCAAGGTCCGAAGGGCTCCAAGTACGACATGGAGACCTTCGACGAGGTGCTCGTTGGTGAAACGAAGAGGTTCATGGATGAATCGAAAAAAGCGGGCAAGCCCTTCTTCATCTGGCACAACACCACCCGCATGCACGTCTTCACCTTCCTGTCTCAGAAATATCAGGGACTGATGAACGCCAAGACCAACTACGGGTTGGAAGAAGCGGGGATGGCGCAGATGGACGACAGCGTCGGGGCAATCATGAAGCACCTCGACGACATCGGTGAGGCGGACAACACCATCCTGATCTTCACCACGGATAACGGCGCCGAGGTGTTCACCTGGCCCGATGGCGGAATGACGCCCTTCAAGGCGACCAAGGGAACGGTGATGGAAGGCGGCTTCCGGGTGCCGTGCATCGCGCGCTGGCCGGGCAAGATCAAGCCCGGCCGGGTGGAGAATGGCATCTTCTCCGGGCTCGACTGGTTCCCGACTCTAACCGCTGCGGCTGGCAATCCCGACATCATCAATCAGCTGTTGAAAGGTGTGAAACTCGGCGACCGAACCTACAAGAACCATCTGGATGGTTACAACCAGATGGATCTGCTGCTCGGCAAGGGACCGTCGAAGCGTGAGGAGATCTTCTACTTTGGCGGACCGCATCTGGGGGCCATCCGCATCGGCGATTTCAAGTTTCAGTTCTTCCAGCAACCGCAAGGGTGGCCTGGGCCGAAGGTCACCACGGATATGCCGACGATTATCAACCTTCGCCAGGATCCCTTTGAACGGACCCCCTCGCTGGACACCATCGGCACAAACTATCAGGGGGGTGGGTACATGAATGATTTCTACGCCCGGGAGTTCTGGCGGTTTGTGTTTGTCCAGCAACGCGTCGCGGCCCTTGCCAAGACGGCGATCGACTATCCACCCATGCAGGATCCGGCCTCGTTCAACCTCGATGCAGTCAAAAAGAAGATTGAAGAGGCCATCAGGAACCAGAGGGGGCAATAAACCGTCCTGCTCCCTGGGCGCCCTGCAGGCATCGTTCGCCACTTGACTGTGGGGCGCCTGGTTTTCTTCCTCCTCGTTCCGTCACAGATTGCGCACGTCCCATTTCTCCGCCAGACGCACCGCACTTTTGCCGATGATCAGGCTGAAGAGTGTGACCGCCAGGGTGATCGCCCACGGTTGTGGCCAGCCGAAGGCCATCAAGAGCGGAAACCCGACCGCGGTTGAGACGTAGACCTGCAAGCCCAGGCGACGCGGGGGGGCGGATTTGCCACCAGGTGCCGGGTCGCTCTCCAGCGGCACCATCGGCAAAAGCGGCAAGCCCGCACAGACCGCCCGGGAGTAGAGCAGCACCCCGTACAGACCCGGGATCAAGGGGACGATCACAAAGAGCACCTGGCTCAAACTTGCGCCCTTCCATTCCACCCCGATCATCAGGGCAGTCGCGAGCAGGATGTCACAGAAGATCGTTGTGCTCATCAGGCGCTGGATCACATCCTGCATCGTCATCAACCTGGCCTGGCGACGCAGAAGGAGAGTGGTTGGCAAAAGCACCAGGATCTGATGCCACAGATAGAGCGCGCTGGTAATCAGGAGGGAGCCGAAGAAAAGCGTGCGGGCCAGATCACTTTCCAGACTGCGGCTGTGCAGCACTCCGCCCAGGGTGAGAACGGCGACGGGGAAGAGCACCCCGGCGAGGAGATGGAGCAGGGCCCCCCAGCCAATGGCACGCGGAAAGGTGGAGCGAGGTGGGAGCATGAGACGGCCTCGGAACAGCAAAACCGGAGGAGCCAGGACTGTTTGCCCTGGCGCCTCCGGCCCTTGATTGGGACGCTGCGACGGACGTGGCGAGGCGTTACAGCCCCGAGATTCGCCCGGTGCTATCGCCGAACGAACTCACATGGATATCCACGCGATCGAGCATCGAGAGGTACAGGTTCATCAGCGGGGTATCGCGGCGCACCCGAATGTGCTGTCCACCTTTGACCGTTCCCCCCCCCTTGCCGAGCAGCAAAATGGGCAAATCGTCGTGGTTGTGCCGGTTGCCATCGCCGATGCCGCTGCCGTAGACGAGCATGCAGTTATCGAGCAAGGTGCTTTCGCCTTCCTTGATCGACTTCAGTTTTCCGACCAGATAAGCCAGCTGTTCCAGGTGGAACTGGTTGATCTTCTTGATCTTCTCCAGCTTCTGCTTGTTGCCGCCATGGTGGGATAGATCGTGATGGCCCTCGGGGACGCTGATGAACGGATAGGGCCGATTGCTGCCATCGTTGGCGAAGACGAAGGAGCAGATGCGCGTGAGATCGCCCTGGAAGGCGAGCACCAGCATATCGGCCATCAGGCGAATGTGCTCGCGATACTCACGCGGAATGCCCGTCGGTTTCGGCATCCTGGGGGTGGGGACTTCCTTGAAGGTCTTGTTGGCGGCCTTTTCCAGGCGCAGCTCGACCTCACGCACTCCGCTGAGGTACTCGTCGAGTTTGCGCTGATCGGTCGCGCCAAGATCCTTGCGAAGCTGGTGGGCATCCTCGGCGACAAAGTCAAGGATGCTCTTGCGGTCGCGTTCACGGCGAGCCCGGCTCTCGGCAAGCTCCTTGCTATTGCCAGCAAAGAGGCGCTCGAACACCTGGCGTGGATCCACTTCCTTCGGTTGGGGCGTTGATTCTGTGCGCCAGGAGAGGTTGGCGGAGTAGGCACACGAATAGCCGGAATCGCAGTTGCCGGCTTGCAACCCCTTGTCGCAGCCGATTTCCAGCGAGGGGAAGGGGGTGTTATCGCCCATCTTGAGGGCGGCTAGCTGGTCGATGGACATGCCGACCTTGATGTCGGCCCCAGAAGTCTTGCGCGGCTGACGGCCGGTGAGAAAGACCGACATGGCGCGGGCGTGATCGCCGGGACCATCGCCGTTGGCGCGCGCCTTGTCGAGCGTTAACCCCGAGAGAACCGTCATCTCTTGCCGGAAGGGTTTGAGCGTTTCCAGCAACGGAGAGAGTTCAAAGCTGGTGCCGGTGGCGGACGGCGTCCACTCCGACATGTTAGCGCCATTGGGGACATAGAGGAATGCGAGCCGCTTGGGCGCGGTTGTTTTTGCCGGGGCGCCGAAAACGCTCCCTGGTTCCATCGCCTCCAACCACGGGAGGGAGAGAGCCACGCCCAGTCCTTTTAGCACGGTACGGCGGGTAATCCGTCGTGTCATTTCGCATCCCCCCTTTTGCCTCGGCGGAGCTGGAACGGTTCGCTCTTGACAATCGCCGAAACGAGTGTTGAAAATCGATACTGATCCTTTTTAAGACTCTTCACCATGTCGTCGATGGCACAGCGGTCGTAGTATTCTACCCCACGGCCCAGGGCGTAGGTAAGCAATTTCTCGCTTAAACAGCGAGCGAATTGCTCCTCGCGTTTTTTCAGGATCGCCTTCAACTCACGCGGGCCCTTGAACGTTTCTCCAGTGGGCAACACGCCATCGGGTTCAACCGGGAACTGACCGTCCTTGGTGCGCCAGGCCCCGATGCCGTCGAAGTTCTCGAAACCGAAGCCAAGCGGATCCATCTTGGCGTGGCACGAGGCGCAGTTGGGATTCACCCGATGCTGCTCCATGCGCTTGCGGAGTGAGCCGGTCTGCATGGTCTGCTTTTCTTCCTTCAACTCGGGCACATCTGGTGGCGGAGGGGGTGGTGGAGCGTTCAGAATATTCTCCAGAATCCATTTCCCGCGTTTCACGGGCGAGGTGCGCGTTGGATTGGAAGTCACCATCAGGGTGCTCGCCATGGTCAACACCCCACCGCGCTCCGGCATGTCGCGGGTGGAGATACGTTCCCATCCACCCCGACGCGAGAAGAAGCGGATACCGTAGTGCTCCGCGAGACGCCGATTGACATAGGTAAAATCGGCGTCGATAAAATCGAGGATGCTGCGATCTTCCTTGATAATAGCGGCGAAGAAGAGTTCGACTTCCTTCGCCATCGCCGCACGCAGGGCCTCGTCGAAGGTGGGGAAGGTGCCCGGATCGGGGTTGAGCGTTTTCAAGCTCCGTGTTTGCAACCACTGCCCGCCAAAGTTCTCGACCAGCGCCTGCGCCCTGGCATCCTGCAACATGCGCTTGACCTGGGCATCGAGATTCTGACGCAACTGCCCCTTGTCGGCGAGGGCGAACAACTCCTCATCAGGCATGCTGCTCCACAGGAAGTAGGACAGCCGCGTCGCCAGTTCATGCTCGTTGATCGGATGAATCGCTTCGGGATTTTTCGGATCTTTATCGTGTTCGATACGGAAGAGGAAATGTGGGGAGACCAGAATCGCCTGCAACGCCACGGCGATGCTTTTCTCAAAGGAGTCGCCCTGCTGTTCAGCCATCTGCACCAGGCGCAGCAAACGGGTGATCTCCGCGTCGGTCGGAGGACGGCGATAGGCCTTGCGGGCAAAGACGTGCAGAATCCGCCGGGCCGCCTCCTCCCTGGTCAGACCGTCGCCCGGACGAGCAATAAAGATACGGCGGTGAGTTTCCGGGAGCGCGGCATCAACCGGCGCCTTGATTTCAAAGGACTGCACATAGAGCGTGCGATCGTCCTTTTTGGGCTCCTTGTCGCTGGCGTCCTTGCTTGGGTTCACCAGCGAAACGGCAAAACGATGATTGCCCGGCTTGAGGGAAACCTTCACCTCGTAGTCGGTCGCCGATCCCTGGCTTGCCTTGACGTCGAGCACGGCCACTTCCTTGTCGGCAATCCGCACCGACATGCGCACGGGCTCCCGATCGGGAGTGCGGCCATAAGCGCGAACACGGAAGACATAGGTTCCCGCAGAGGGAGCCTTGTAGGAGACGAAGAGATCGCCCTTGACGTTGAGCGGATAGGCGCCACCGAAGCGCGGCACCTCGACCTTCAGGTTGGTGGTCAACTGCCGGCGTGAGAAGCGAATGACGGGAGCCGAGGGGGGACTGGTCACCACCGCCAACCCGACAATCCGTTCCGCGGCGGAGAGATACTTCTCCAGCAGGATGGGCGACATCGTGAGCACATCGCCAATGTTGTCAAAGCCATACCCAACATCATCGGCGGGGAAGTCATCGGCAGGGTTGAAGGTGACCCCCAGAAGATCGCGAATGGTGTTGTTATACTCGACGCGGTTGAGCCGGCGAATGGTCACCCGGCCCGGATCGCGTTTCTTGGTGCAATCCACCGCGGCGAGTTGCTGACCGAGAAAGCGCAAAAAGAGATCGCGTTCCGCCGCCCTGGGTTGAGGTTTCTCGGCGGGGGGCATTTCGTGGGCCTGCAAGGCACGAATGACGGCGTCCCAGGTTTTGCGCTGAGTCGCGGCCTCCTGGTCGGTCTTGATCCGATCGAGCGCCAATTGTGCTTTCGGCTTGGCGCCTCCGTGGCATTTCACACAGTATTGTTGCAACAGGGGGGCGATCTGTTTCTGATAGCTGACCGGCGCGTCGGCGGGGGCTGCCTTGCCGGCGTCGGTTCGGGGAGGATCGGCAGGAGAGGGGGTTCCGGGGAGCACCAGCAAGGTCGCGGTCAGCGGTAAAGACAGCATCCACACAAGGCGCAACGGCATGGCAGGCAGCTCCAGAGGAAGGCGAGGCGCAATGGGGCGAGGCGCGCAAGGGAGGTTCCTCCCGGGAAGGATTTTAGGATTGAACTCCTTCGGGGCACGAAAGTGTCGCAATTTCTTTGTGGCGCGAAAAAGAGAAAATCCTTGGCGCGGGGAAAATTTACTTGCTCTGGCGGAGTTCCCTCACGAACATAATAATACTCCCCACCTGTGGTTTGAGGCTGACGTGGTCTCATTATCTGGGTATTTCCGCCTCCCCTGCGGAAAAGCTCTGGAGTGGGTGTACTCTGCCACCACAAACCAGTTCGGGGCGGGAGGAGGAGCAAGTCTGCTATCATGAACACCCAGGACGACTTCCGCCGTCTGATGCTCCGCGTGCAAACTGGCGACCCCGAGGCTGCCCAGGAACTCTACGAGCGCTATGGTGAACATCTCCTCAGGGTGGTTCGTCGGCGCTTGCATCATCCGTTGCGCACGCGGTTTGACTCGCAGGATTTTGTCCAGGATGTCTGGAAATCGTTCTTTAGTGATGAACTGACCCAGCGTGATTTCGAGTCTCCCAGCGCTCTGGTGGCCTTCCTGATCGACATCGCCCAGAAGAAGGTCTCCGGGGCCTATCGGCAACACGCCGGAACGGCAAAGCGTGCCATGAACCGTGATCGCTCCCTTGATGATTCGCAGGCCTTTGACAAGGCAGCCCTGGCCGCCACCCAGGCGACCCCTAGCCAGGTGGTGATGGCAGAGGAGCAATGGGAACGACTCCTGCGCAATCAACCCCCCCAGTATCAACGGATGCTCCTGCTCCTGCGGCACGGCTACACGCACGCCGAGATCGCCGAGAAGCTTCAAACCACCACCAAAACCGTCCAGCGGCTGCTTCGCCGCATTGACCCCCAACTGGCGCCATGATGCACCAATTATCCTCTGCTCCCGTTGTTCCGGGTATCCCTGTTTCTGTTCCAGGCACTCCCGCTCCAGGGGCGACCCGTCCCGCGTCGGTGGCGGGCAAGTCGGAACTCATCGATGCCGCCTTCGATGAGTTCTGTCTGCTGCGCGAGACCGGTGAGCAGGTCGATCCCGAGGAATTCTGTAATCGCTACCCGGCGTTCCAGTCGTCGCTGCGCCGGGTGGTGGGGGCGCACCTGTTGCTGGAGGCCAACCCCTCCTTTCTGGGGGCGATTCCCGAGGTCCAGTGGCCCCAACCCGGCGAGCGTTTCCTCGACTGGGTGCTGCAGGAAGAGCTTGGCCGCGGAGCCTTTGCGCGGGTGTTCCTGGCCACCGAACCCGCGCTCGGCGGACGGCGCGTGGCGCTCAAACTCTCCCCGCGAGGGGGAGCCGAGGGGTGGACTCTTGGTCGGTTGCAGCATCCCAACATCGTTCCGATTCTCTCCATTCAGGAGGCCTCGGGCGCTGGGTTGACTGCCCTCTGCATGCCGTTCCTGGGGCGGGCAACTCTTTGCGACCTCCTCGATCATCTGCAGGCGGAAAAACGCCTCCCCACCCGAGCCCAGACCATCCTCGATGTGGTCGAACGTTGTCGCCGTCCCGGAGATGCCTCCAGCGGTCCGCGCACCTCGGTTCTGCAACACGGGACTTATGTCGAGGGAGTTGTTGCCACCGCGACCGCACTGGCGGAGGCGCTGCGTTATCTGCACGAACAAAAAGTGAGTCATGGCGATTTGAAGCCCTCGAACGTGTTGCTCGCGTCCGATGGCAGCCCCTTGTTGCTCGACTTCAATCTGGCGCTGGACCAGGCCCAAACTCGGCAGCGCCTTGGTGGGACCCCCGCCTACATGGCGCCCGAGCAATTGCGCGCCATGGATCCCCTGGGAACCAGCGCCGAGGAACTTGCGCCGCAACATCTCCCGGCCTGTGACCTCTATGCGCTGGGGGTGGTTCTCTACGAGTTGCTCTCTGGCAAGCATCCCTTCGGCCCGCTCGCGCTGAACCTGAACGAGGAAGAGAAACGCGTTCTCCTTCTCAGCCGTCAGGCCCAGGGAGCCCGGCCTCTGCATGAAATCAACTCCCGGGTCGATCCCATCCTGTCGCGCATCGTTCATCGCCTGCTGGCCTATGCCCCTGAAGATCGCTATCCGAGTGCGCAGGAGGTCGTCCATGATTTGCGTCGCTGGCAGCGCGGGGTGCGCCGCTGGCTTCGCCGTCGTGCCCCGGTGCTCCTTGGTTGTCTGCTTGCGCTGGTTCTGGTGGGAAGTGTTGCCGCAGTGGCGGTTTCCACCCACGCCGCTCCCCGCGACACGGCTTACCAGGCAGGCGTGGTCAGTTACAAGCAGGGACGCTACGACGAGGCAGTCGAGCACTATCGGCGTGCCTTGCAGGCCGATCCCCACTCCTCCACCATCCTGCTCGCCCTGGGGCGCACTGAACAGCGCCGGGGAGAACCCACGCAGGCGCTGGAGTATCTGCGCCAGGCTCATCAACTGCAGGTGAGAAGCGGAAAGCTCGATGGTTGGACACAGGCCGCCTACGGCTACTGTCTGGCGGAGGAGAAGCACTGGGGAGCCGCCGCCAAGGTGCTTCAGGAGGCTTGCACGCATGGAGCAAAAAATGCCGCGGTGTTGAACAACCTCGGCTTTTGTCTGGCTCAGCAAAATGAATTGAAGGAAGCAGAGAAGGTACTTGATCAGGCGATTCAGGCCGATCCCAATCTAGGGATGGCACGCTTCAATCGCGCCTGGGTTGCCCTTCGGCGCTGTGAAAGTGATTCCGCCCGGCAGTATAATCCGCGTCAAGGGATCGCCGATGTCCGTGATGTGCTGTCGTCCCTGCGTTCGAGCCGTGTACCACTGGTCGGCGCCCATCTCTGCAGCCACGCCATGGAGCGCGGGCTGGATGAATCCAAACAGGGCACCGCCTTTGTCCGCCAGACACTGGAACGCGGGTATGCCCTGAGCAAGGTCCAACGCCAGACGCGGTTACAGCCGTTTCTGGTGGGAATCGCGGTGGATGACCTGCACATCACACAGGTTGCGGAAGAACCCTTCGCCCAGCTGATCGATCCCCTCGCCGACTGATCCTATCGCCTCGCCTCGGGTGGAGAAACTGTGCCGCGCGCCGGTACAGTTTCTCCGTTCGTTAGAGCTTCTCAAATCGCTCAAAAAGATTTTGAAAAAATCCTGTCCACTCTTTTCGCGATTTCGCGATTGAGATATTCGCAGGACAAATCAGCGTGCCACGCTTCACCGCGAGAATGGGTCTTGTGGTGGAGCGGAATCCCCCCTCCCCGTGCGCAGGTTCCCGGAGCGTGTCCGGGAGGTGCGCCACTGGTCCAGGCACGCTCCCCTGGTGTGAAAGGTTCTGGTCATGCGATCGCTGCTGAAACGATGGATGTCTGGCTCTCAAGCTCGCCGTCAAACCCCTGCCCGCCCGACGTTCCAGCCTCGCAAAGCGTATCTCTCACTTGAGCCGCTTGAAGATCGGTATTGCCCCGCCGCCCCAACGCTGAGCATGACAGCCTTTCAGGACCAGACAGGCGTTCACGTTTCTGGTGTCGTCCAGGATGAAAGCCCCGCGACCGTGCTGATCAACGTGAGCGGAGGGGCCATGGGCCAGGTGCATGCTCAGGCAGATGGCACCTTCAATGCCGTCCTTGCTCCCACGGGAATGGGAAATACTCTGTTTGCCTACGCCTACGACAACGAGGGTTTGTCCTCGGACGTGCTCAACGTTCTGTATTCATCCACGGCCTCTTCGCTCACCATGAACCTTACCTGGCTCCCCAATCGCCAGGTGATGCTCACCGGCCAGTTGAACACTCCCAATGCCGCCGGGAAGTCGATCTTCTTCGCCGGCCAGGTGAGTGGGTCGACCACCGCCAAGGCCGACGGCACCTACTCGGTGGTCCTGCCGATTTCCTCCCTGGGAACGATCGTGGCCCAGTTCGTTGATGACTACGGCCAGCTCGTTCAGACCTCCGTGTCGGCGACCAACGCCCCGCCGGTCATTTCCGAGTTCAAGGTCACAATCGCCCCGGGTGGCTTCTACACCTTCACCGGCAAGGTGAGTGACGAGGCTCCCGAAGATCTGGTCGTCACTTTTGGCGGACTCAATGGACTGCAGGGGAAAACGGCAACGGTTCAGCCCGGTGGCACCTTCTCGATCACAGTGGAACTGCAGCCAGGAGATGATGGCGAAGCCACGGTGTCCGTCGCCGACTGGTGGAGCGTGACTTCCAACATCGCGACCTGTCTGATCGTGTAACTCGGGTGTGCCAGCTTTCCCAAGATTCTATCGAGAAGGTGAGAACGATGATGACTCCCCATTCAACCTGGCAGCAGCTGGCCACTCTGGTTCGCGAAGGGAATCAGGACGCCGCACGCCGCCTGCAGGATGAACTTGCCCCCCAAATGGTTCGTCTGGTGCGCCGCACCCTCCGGACCTGGACGGACCGCTCGCCCCTGGATCGGCAGATCCTCGCTGAAGCCCAGCGGACGCTGGACTCCAACCCCGAACAGCGCCAGCGAGACTCGGAAGAAGTCGTACGGCTGGTGACTCAACGCCTGTGCGCCCGCCTCTTGCAGGATCAAACTGCCCCCTTTAACCCTACCCGGCGCCTGCACGATACCGTGCCAGGCTAACCGGCCCGTCACAGGAGTCGCGAGCAAGGTCTCCGGGCGAGGGGCCCTCGCTCTCGCGACTCCTGAGGAACTGAGCAGAGGACCACGGACCATGCATTTTCTCGCTGCAATCTCTACTTTTTCGCAGGATGGCGACATGATGGCTGAGGAATCCAGGGATCTGTCGTCCCCCTCGACTGACACCACAGAGAATCCTCTTGCTGCCCTTCAACATCCGATGTGGGCAGGGCCCGTGTCTGGTTGGACGAATGACTTTGCTTCGCGCATCCAGCAATTCCAGAAGATGCAATCGCTGGGCCGATTAGCGCTGGGCGTCGCCCATGAGTTCAACAACCTGCTGATCGTGATCTCGGGCTCGACCGAACTGCTTCGCGACCAGATGCCCAGCCAGGGCGAACCGGTGCAGGAACTTGAAGAGATTCGTCAGGCGGTTAACCGCGCCACGGCCATCGTGCAACAGTTGTTGCAGTTCGGTCGTCATCCGGCCAACCAGGTGGCGGTGGTCGATCTCGGCCGGGTGGTTCGCGCCATGGGAAATGCTCTGCGGTGTCTGACTCGGTCGGGGCTCTCTCTGCAAATTCGGACGGGCGAACTTTTCTGTCCGGTGCGTGTGCCCTCGGGTGATATCGAGCAGGTGCTGACCAACCTGGTGATCAATGCCTGCGATGCCACCCCGCGCGAGGGGCGCATTGTGGTCGAAACGGGTCGTGTGGTTCTGGACGAGGAACTCGCTCATCTGCACGGGCGAATTCCCGCGGGCAACTATGCGACCCTGAGCGTTAGCGATACGGGTTGTGGCATGGATGCCACCACTCTCAGCCAGGTCTTCCAGCCCTTCTTCACGACCAAGGATCCCGGGAAGGGCACCGGCCTGGGACTGTCCATCGTCTGGGAGATCGTGGCCCGCAATCACGGCTACATCACCGTGATGAGCGCCCCGGGTGTCGGCACGACCTTCACGATCTACCTGCCACTCGCCCACGAGTAATCCTCCCTTTTGGACGGCATCGGATCGGCTTCGCGAAAGCCGATCCTGCGCGGCTCAGGCCGAGCCTCACGAGCACTCCCCTTATCAGCACAAGCGTGGCTTTTCCCTCGGAGCACCCGCCCTACAATGGCGAGGTACGATCCCCCCCGAGGAAGCCAGCGCGCATGACTGAACTGACCCACTTTGATGACCAGGGCGCCAGCCGCATGGTCGATACCAGCGCCAAACCGGAAACTTTGCGCGAAGCACGTGCAACGGCCCAGGTGCGCATGGCGCCAGCCACACTCACCCTGATCCGTGATCGCGCGCTGGCCAAGGGGGATGTCTGCGAGGTGGCTCGGCTGGCTGGGATCATGGCCGCCAAGCAAACGGGCACCCTCATCCCTCTGTGCCATCCCCTCCCTCTCACCAGCGCCCGGGTGGATTTCACCTTTGCCGACCCCGACACCCTCACGATCGAGGCCACTGTGCGCGTTTTTGGCCGCACTGGTGTGGAGATGGAAGCCTTGACCGCCGTCTCGGTCGCCGCGCTCACCGTCTACGATATGTGCAAGGCGGTGGATCGTGTTATGACGATCGAGCGCATCCGGTTGGAAGAGAAGAGCGGCGGACGGTCCGGGACTTTCCGACGGGATGATTGACGCTGCTCCCTGCGGCCATTAGGATTCAAACCAGATTGAAACTTCAGAAGCTCTTGTCGCGCGCGAGCGGTACTACCCGCTGCTCGCGCGCGTCGAAAGGGACGCCATGAACCATGTGATTGCGCCGGTCTCGGCCACCGTCCCTGCTCCGCTCGATCTCCACGGTCCGATTGCCCGGGACCTGGAGGAGGTGGAGCGGATCTTGCAGCGTGAGATGCGCAGCCGCCATCCGCGCGTGGCCGAGGTGCTCGACCATGTCCGCCATTACCGGGGCAAACGGTTGCGTCCGGTCCTGGTCTTGCTCAGCGCCCGTGCTTGTGGATCCGTGCGTCCAGCGCACCATGTGCTCGCGGCGGTGGTGGAGATGATCCACACGGCGACCCTGGTCCACGACGACGTGCTGGACAACGCCACGGTGCGGCGCCATGTGCGCACCATCAACGCGGGCTGGGGGACGCAGGCGAGCATTCTGCTGGGCGACCACCTCTTTACCCATGCCTTTCACCTGGCCAGTACCCTTGGCGATGCCCGCGTTTGCCGCATCATCGGCGAGGCGACCAACAAGGTGTGCGCGGGCGAACTCCGTCAGGGGTTGGAGAAGGGCAACCTGGAGTTGTCGGAGGCCGATTACTACGAGATCATCGAGGGCAAGACTGCCGAACTGATTGCTTGCTGCTGCCAGCTGGGAGCGCTCTATGCCGAGGCGTCGGAGACCACCGTGGCAGGGATGACCCGCTACGGTCGCCATCTGGGGATTGCCTTCCAGATTGCCGACGATTTGCTCGATCTGACCGGCGAGGAACAGCAGACCGGGAAATCGCTGGGCACCGATCTGGAGCAACAGAAACTGACGCTCCCGCTCATCCATTGGTTTGCTTCGCAACCCGCGTCCACCGTCACCCGGGTCCAGCAACTGCTCACCAGCCCGAGCAACCACAAACACGCGGCGATCCTGCCCTTGCTGGTTGAGAGCGGATCCATGGCGTATGCCCGCACCAGAGCCCTGGAGCACGCCGCTCAGGCCCGTGCCGAGTTGACCTGCCTCTCGCCCTCGCCCTATCGCACCATTCTGGAAACGATGAGCGAACAGGTGGTGCAGCGCAACCATTGATCACTGCACCGGATCGACGCGAATCCCCCCTCACGAACGCTCCTCTCCGTTGGGGTGCTCCGGGTGTCGAAAGGGCAGCCAGGAGGACCCTGACTGAGAGGCTGGGCAATTTTACCGGACTTTCATCAGATCCCTGGACAATTTCACACACGAACGTATATTATTATTCTTGATTCCAGTATGCCCCTGGAACCGACGCAAAGCAGATTCCCACCGGGATAAGTCCCGCCGCTCTCCACTGCCTTCCTTGGAGGAAGGTAGAATCCGACTCAGGGTAGCTCGAGCGTCGCTACTTTTTCTCCTCCCCCAGGAGGAGCGCTGCCTTGTTGTTCTTGCTTGAAGTCCCCGCAAGCACTGGTCTTCGGTTTTATGGAGGGGATATCGGTAATCGGCGTGAGAGGGGAAGTGGGTTCCTCTCTCCCTGCTTACTTCCTCGTTACAGGAGTGTTGCCGCACCATCCAGAATGCGGCCTGAGTATCATGCTTGACCACATTCGTAATATCGGCATCATCGCGCACGTCGACGCTGGCAAAACCACCACGACGGAGCGGATCCTGTACTTCAGCGGCAGCAAGCACAAGTCAGGCGATGTCGACGAGGGCAACACCACCACCGACTTCGATCCACTGGAGAAGGCCAAGGGCATCACGATCAACAGTGCCGCGGTCACCATCGAGTGGGGCGATCAACAGATCACCCTGATCGACACTCCCGGCCACGTGGACTTCACCGCCGAGGTTGAACGCTCCCTGCGCGTCCTCGACGGCGCCGTCGGTGTCTTCTGTGCCGTCGGCGGAGTGGAGGTGCAGAGCGAAACGGTCTGGTATCAGGCCAACAAGCATGGGGTGCCCCGCCTTGCCTACATCAACAAGATGGATCGCATGGGGGCGGATTTCTTCAACTGCATCGACGAGATGAAGTCGAAGCTCGGCATCCTCCCGGCCATCTGTGCCTTGCCAGCCGGGCAGGCCGGCTCCTTCGAAGGCGTGATCGATCTTCTGGAGATGAAGTTCATCAAGCGCGATCTCACGGACAAGACCAACGTTCGCTATGCCCTGGTGGATATCCCCGAGGCGTACAGAGCGCAGGCGGAGGAGTATCACCATCTGTTGCTCGAAACCGCTTCGCACTGCGATGATCACCTCCTGGAGTTGATCCTCGAAGGGAAGCCGGTGCCCACGGACCTGGTGCGCACTGCTTTGCGCAAGGGTACTCTGGAAGGGAAGTTGACCCCCGTGTTCTGCGGATCGTCGAAAAACTTCCACGGCGTGCAGCTGCTGCTCGATGCCGTGGTCGAGTATCTCCCTTCGCCCAGCGATCGTCCGCCGGTCGAGGGAACGGTCCCCAAGACCAAGGAGAAGGCGCTGCGACGTCCGGACCCGAAGGAACCGTTTAGCTGTCTGGCCTTCAAGACAGTGACGGAGCCAACCGGCGACCTCGTCTATCTGCGGATCTATTCCGGTGAACTCCATCCCAAGGATGAAGTGTTCAACACCACCTCGGGGAAATCCGAACGCATCGCGCGCATCTTCCGCATGATGGGGGAGCGTCGCGATAGCCTGGAAGTGGCTGGCCCGGGTGAGATTGTGGCGGTGGTCGGCTTGAAGTCCACCTACACGGGCAACACGCTGTGCGCCTCGGGTTCACCGCTGACGCTCGAAGACATCCGCTTCCCCGAGCCGGTGATTTCGCAGGCGATCATCCCCGATCGGACGACCGACGAAACCAAGCTCGCCGATGCGCTGGGCAAGCTGGTGCGCGATGATCCCACGCTGAAAGCTCGGACCGACCCGGAAACCAAGCAGTTGATCCTCAGCGGCATGGGCGAACTCCATCTGGAGGTCTCGGTCGACAAGCTGATGCGGACCCCAGGGGTCAAGGTGACCGTGGGGCGCCCGATGGTTGCTTATCGGCAAACGATCGCCAAGCCGGTGGAAGTCGAAACACGTTACATCAAGCAGTCTGGTGGGCGCGGCAAGTACGCCGTGATCACGGTGCGTTTCGATCCGCTCAGCAAGGACGATGTCGCTGAGTGGGCGACTCGGATGGAAGAATCCAACGAGAAGCCCGATCTGAATAATATTTATTTCACCGATGAGATCGTCGGCGGGGTCGTCCCCGGCGAATACATCCCCTCGGTGGAGGCGGGTTTCCGTGATGCCTGCGTCAAGGGAGCCAAGTATGGCTTCCAGTGCGTCGACATGCATGCGTGCCTGGTTGATGGCAAGTATCACGACGTCGACAGTTCGCAGGACGCCTTCCGCCTGGCCGCGGTCGAGTGTACCCGCGAAGCGATGCTCAAGGCAGGGATCGTCTTGCTGGAGCCGATCATGAACGTGGTGGTGATCGCTCCGGAGAAATACCAGGGCGACCTGGCGGGCGACATCAACCGTCGGCGTGGTGAAATTCTGAACTTCAGTTCCGAGAAGGGGCGATGCCAGATCCACGCCTACATTCCGCTGGCGGAGTTGTTCGGCTACACCAGCGAACTGCGTAACTTCACCAGCGGCACGGCGGCCTTCAGCATGGAGCCAAGCCACTACGCTCCGGTGAAGGAAGAACTGGCCGATCTTCGCGCCGCCAGCTAACGCCGTTGACCCAGCAAAAACCGGAGTGGGGGGCAGCAAGCCGACCACTCCGGTTTTCGCGCGCGCTGGCACCCTCCTCTGCCGTCCGAGGCGCTGTGCTCCTCGTCCGAACCGCCCGCCACCTCTCTTCCGACAAGACCGCAGCGATCATTCGAGCGCACACGGGACCAGGTGCCCCCGATGATGTATCTCTCGCAACCCCACGACAGGGGAATAGGATGAGTTCGGATGAGGAGACCAGGCTCTGGCACGCGCGAGGGGATACTCGTGATCCGATTCGAATGCGAACATTGTGGCAAGGTGTTGTCCGTGCAGGATTCCAGGGCAGGGGCTGTTGGAACCTGCCCTGGTTGCAAGGAACGGTTTCGTGTCCCTGGGGAGCGTCAACCGGAGGCAAGCCCTCCGCGGCCCAGCCCCGGGCAGGCGAAACCGCCCGCAAGCCGCACCTCCGATGCACCAGGGGAGGAGAGTCGAAGCGCTCTCTCAAAAAAGTCGAAGGCAGAATCCGAAGAGAGGCTGGAGTTTTCCAAATCGGCTTTGCGCAAGTCGATGGTGTGGCTTCTCTGCTTCCAGTCCCTCGCGTTCGTCGTGGCAATCGGCTCGGCAGTCGGTTGCGTGGTCGTCGTGTTGAAAGAAAAGGTTTCCTTTGAGATGATCCTGGGGGTGGTCTTTATCGCCCTGGTGGCAGTGGTCGGATTCTGTTATTTCCTGATGGCGCTCACGAACTGGAGATTGTTTTTCTTCAGCACCATCCCGTCGAGTTCCTGTTATGGGGTGCAGAGCGATCGCCTGGTGCGCTATTCCGACGCTGACAACGTTGTGGAAGAGATCCCGTTCGCGAACATTGCCAAGGTCCGCCTGGTCACCAGAAGGAGCGGGGAGAATCCTGAGGTAACCGCCAAGGTGCTTGGCATCGATCTGAACGACACCGACGACAGCGAGACCAGGCTTGATCCCCAGTTTCACGCCTGGAGCCAGAAGATGCACCATCACGATCTCGTACTGATCGAAGATTTTTTTGATATGCCCATCAAAACGGTTCACAAGGTCATTAAAAAACGCTGGAAGCAGTGGCAAGAAACCCACGGGGGATCGGCTGAGGACGAGGAGTAACGATCGCACCCTCTTGTTCTTGCTCAACCTTGATGACCAAATCAAGGAATAGACAGGCCGGTGTCTCTGATGGTGACGGTTCAGGAAGGGGTCGACCATGATCGACAAGGTGACGATTCGCAACTTCAAATGTCTTCGGGATGTTCGGATCAGCCTGGAGCAATTCACCGTCTTCGTTGGTCCGAACGCCTCTGGGAAATCGAGCATTCTGGAAGGGCTCCATCGCTTGTGTTCTTTTTTTTCTGATCCCATTGAGAGTCCATTCGTAATGCAATTGCCGGGCGCATCGCCACCCATCTCAATGGAAGACCAGTGGACGCAGGCACGAACTATTGGCTCAGTGGGTCCTGTCGAGGTTATTGCTGACTGTGACGGAAAAGGATATCGTTATCGCACGGATTCACCCTCTTCGATGAGGCCCCACAAAAGGACAGACCAATCACCCAGAGGAGGCACTCCCTCCTGGGATGGACAGGGACGTGGGTTTAATCCCGATATGAATTCGGAAAGTTGGAGCCAGTGGCGTCCCAGCCCAAGTGATGCACGACCTTTGCCACAGTCGATCTTCCTCCGACTCGTAGCCTCCAAATTGATTGATTCGAGTCCTAATCAGATTGATCCGACAGTGATGGCACCGGATGGGAGCGGACTTCACTCTGCTCTGGCGAACATGGCTCTTAACGACCCAGATTCATGGCAGCAACTACAGGAGAACCTTCGGGGGATTATTCCCACGATCCGGCGATTGCGGCATACAAAGACATCCATGAGTCAGCATGCAGCTCTCTTGTTTGACACGATCGGTGGGGATAGTCTGCCTGCGTCCCAGGTAAGCGAGGGCACCCTCCTGGTCCTTGGGTTGCTCGCGGCGTTTCATGCCCCGGATCGTCCCAATCTCATCTTGCTCGACGATCTCGACCGAGGATTGCACCCCAGGGCACAGAAGGATCTTGTCAGTCTCCTTCGCCGTCTACTGGATACCAATGCGGATCTGCAGATCGCAGCCACCACCCATTCGCCCTATTTGCTCGATTGCGTGCAACCGAGAGAAGTCCGCATGACTACTCTCGGAGACGATGGATCAACGGTCTGTGCTTCGATCGAGAAACACCCCAGGTTCGAGAAGTGGAAGGATGAGATGGCCCCGGGAGAAATGTGGAGTCTCTTCGGGGAAAAGTGGCTCACAGAAGGAGCAGCTGCCTCATGACCAGACGTTTCGCTGTCGTCCACGAAGCGGCTGCAGATTTTCAAACCGCCACGGATTTGGCTGACCGAGTGCTGGTGGAAACCCACGGTGACTGGTTGGAAGAGGACGCGCTCGACTACCACCGAACATGGATCCACGAAGCGTCAGGCGGTCATCGATTGGCCTGGAAAGCGATCAAGAGCCTGGCACAGTCAGCAAACATCCGTGTGCACGGTCATTTCAACAATGAGCCTGCCCTCCCTGACGCGGTAGCAGCCCGGAGGGCCATCTTGTTCCTCCAGCACGCCTTTTCAGACTTGGACGCCATCGTTCTGATTCGTGATACGGACGACCAGCCAGAACGACGGGGCGGCCTTGAACAGGCGCGTAACCAGGCTAACGGCGGAATCGCGATCGTGGTTGGTCTTGCCATCGTCGAGCGGGAGTGCTGGGTCATATGTGGATTTGATCCCCTCGATGAGAACGAGAAGGACTCTCTGGATGCAGAGAGAACGCGACTTGGCTTTGATCCGCGCATTCGCAGCCACGAACTGACCGCGTGCAAGAATGACATCGCTCCACGAAGCCCTAAGCGTGTGTTGCAAGCATTGACAGCGAACGATCGCGACCGAGAATATCGCTGTTGGCGTGAAACCACGCTTGAGACCTTGCGGGAAAGAGGAGACAAGAACGGACTGGCCGATTTCCTCGGCGAGGTTCGTCAGAGACTTGCTATTTTATTGGGGCACGTTCCTCAGGATTGATGGGATCGTGGAACGTCCCTCAACTCCAAGAGAACGAACCGAGTGTGCCTGAGCGCAGCGTTTATCTCTAATTCGATCCCCTTCCTGACAGCAAGCGTTGCAGAATTTTGAAAACGACACCCACTCCCAGGAACGCGAGCACTCCGAGGAGCACCGTCTGGCCGTGCTCCTCGATCAGCGTGGTGATTCTCCCGACAATCGCATCGACAACAAGGGCCATGGGGTCTCTCTCCCTGGGGCGACGACGAAAGTGTAGCTCCAGCCAGGAGAGAGTGCAACCGGGGAGCTATCCCCCGCGTTGGAGGGCCTCGCGATAAAGGTGCGGGAGGGTCAGGCGATGATCGCCCTGGATGTAAAAGCTCTCCCCGCCATCGGCGACGGTTCGCACCAGGATCGTCTTCCATGGCCGATAGTAGTAGCGCGGGTCGCTCTTCGGTGCTTGCTGGCGTGTGTCGCCTTCCAGCGGGACGAGATCGAAAACCCCCGTGGTGAACTGGCGAATCTGCTTCCCTTCCTGGCGCGCCACGTTGCGCGCCATCGAGAGCGCTTTCAGATACACCTCCGGCCCCATCACCGCCGAGCCGAAGTTGAGCAGCACACCGCCTTCCAGTTTCGTCACCGACTCGGCGAACACCAGAAAATCCTGATAACTCGTCTGTCCCAGGGCCGCCCCGTCACAGTTTTCATGCTCGTGAATAATGTCGTAACCGATGCCAACATGAACCGTGAGGGGCACGTTGAGGCGCACGGCCGCTGCCAGCACACTTGTCTCCTTGTGGGGAAAGGGGCCTTCCAGAATGGCTCGCCCCAGCGTCTCTCCCAGCCCCAGTCCCTCGGCAAAGCCCTCGAAGATGACATCATTCATCATCCCCGTTTCTTCCCACAGGCCAAATTCGCCGGTCTGAATGTACCGGGCGACACTCTCCGTGGTCGCCCCAATCAGTGCCATCTCCCAGTCATGAATCGGCCCCGCGCCATTCATGGCAATGTGAGTGATCAGGCCCCGCGCCATCAGATCGATGAGATAGCGGGCCACCCCCGCCCGAAGCACATGGGCCCCCATGACCAGGATGCGTGCCGCGCCCCGGCTGCGTGCCTGGAGCAAACGGTCCGCTAACGTTCCCAGGGCGGGATGCTCAAAGGGCGGCAAGGGCGCATCCAGCGGCAACAGGTGAGACAGATTGAGATCGTGTTGCCGCTGAGCCAACGGCTGGATCTTCAGGCGACGGCGATCAAAGGCAGGGAACGGCATGGCATCGGGGCCTCAAGGAACGGCGCGGGACAACCCACTCACACGGGCCGGGTTGATGCTCATCGTAGCAACTTGACCCCTGCGCCGACAGCGGACGCTACCCAGGGAGAGAGTCTGCGTGCGCCGGGGGAAAATTCTCGTTACGTTTTTCGCCGAGCAGCCACTACAGAGATAAAGGAACGATTCACGGCGTGGAAGGGTCAGACCATGCACCCCGCACCTCTGGGCACGATTCTCCGGCACCTCCGTTCCCTTGGGCTGGACCAGGAGCGCGTGAAACAGACCGATTCCCAGCTGCTGCGAGCCCTCCTCGATCACGGCGACCAACGCGCCTTCGAGGAGATCTTGCGGCGTCACGGCCCGATGGTGCTCAGCCTCTGTCGCCGTGGCGTGGACAACCTCGCCGATGCCGAGGATGCCTTCCAGGCGACCTTTCTGATCCTGCTGCGCCGTGCCTGCTCCATTCGCAACAGGGACTCCCTCGCCAGCTGGCTACACGGCGTGGCGCTACGGGTCACCAGCGATATTCGACGCGCCGTGGCGCGGCGCCGGCAGTGCGAACTGCACTTCTCCTCTCCGCGCTCCGCCGAATCTGTCAACCCTGCGACCGTGCAGGAAGTGTGCCTTCTCCTGGAAGAGGAAATCGTCCGCCTTCCGGCAAGTTATCGCGAACCGTTTGTTCTTGTCTGTCTTGAACACCTGACCTGTGCCGAGGTCGCGGCGCGCTTGAATCTGCAGGAGCCAGCAGTACGCACTCGTCTATCCCGGGCGCGGAAACTGCTGCGTGACCGGCTGACGCGCCGCGGGGTTTCTCTCCAGGGCTCTCTGCTCGCCCTCGCGATGATGCCCGAGAACGATCTGGGCATCCTCCCCGCCGCGCTCGAGCACTCTCTGATGAAGGTGGCAGCGCCGATCATCTCGGGGCAGGCTCTCAACCCGAGCCAGGTTTCCGCAACTGTCTGGGCCCTTGTGCAGGGCGGAAGTCGCTCACTGCTGGTCCCGGTGGCGAAAGTTGCTTCCCTGATACTGGTGTGCGGGGCAGTTTTGCTCGCCGTCCATGCCCCCCCTGGGGAGACACCACCCCCGACCAGCGGTGCACCACGCACGCAACCCCTCCTGGAGAAGCCTGCGCTCGATCGTCCGGGGGATCCGCTTCCTCCTGGTGCTCTGGCGCGACTGGGGACCTGGCGTTTTCGTGCCAATCACTGGATCGATCAGGCTACCGTGGTCCCTGGCGGACGGTATCTTCTCGGCCTCGGGTTGCAAACTCCCACGGTGATTCTGTGGGACTCCACCACCGGGAAAGAGATGCGTCGGTTTGAGGCGCCCTCTCCTCGACCGTTGGATCATGGCAGGATCGAGCGCAGGTACATCGAATCGTTTGCTGTCTCTCCCGACGGCAAGCTCCTGGCGGTGGGAACAGCCGATGGTTCAGATCGAGAATGTCCCCTGTTGCTCTTCGATCTGCACACGGGGCGCAAACTCGCCGTGTGGACAGGTCACAAAAGCGAGGGGAGTAGTGCGAATGCCATCCTTGCTTTTGTCACCCCGACCCAGCTGGTTTCGGCTGGTTCCGACGGAACGATCCGTCTCTGGGAGGTGGCCACGCAACGTGAGATTCGTCGACTGGAGGGGACCGAGAAAGCGCACGTCTCCGCGCTGCTCCCTTCTCCCGATGGGAAGCACCTCTTCGCCGCGAGCTGGGCGGAGAAGGCGAGTTCCTGGCTGGCGTGGGAAGTGGCTACTGGCAAGCGGATCCATCGGCAGGACAATCTTCCGGGGGTCAATCCAAAACTTGCGCTCTCCCCCGATGGCTCCACGCTTGCTCTCTCCCTGGGACGGGGGAGGCCGCCGCTCGAACCGGGTCAAACGGAACTCCACCTCTATTCCGGTCCGCTCTGGAAGGAACGCAAGTGCTGGCAGGCGCACCAGGGGGAGGATCTGTGGCGCTCCGCGGTGGAGTTTTCCCCGGACGGCAAGACGCTGGCCACAGGGGGAGCCGACGGGAAGGTTCGTCGCTGGGAGGTGACCACGGGGAAGGAGATCGGCTCCGCGCTCGAGGTCTATCCCCATGCGCAGAAGGTCGGCTATCTCGACAAGGACACGCTTTTTACCTTTGGCTGTCAACAAACTCTCAAATTATGGGATGCACACACCGGCAAGCCCAGGCGTGCCTTTGCGGGTGCTGAGAGCCATGTGACCGCCCTGGCCTATTCTCCGGATGGCAAGCATGTGGCGGTTGGCGGAGGCGGAGGTGATGCCACCATCCGCGTCTGGGAGACCGCCAGCGGAAAGCTTGTGGGGCATCTGGCCGGCGCAATGCTTGACATCACCTCCCTGCACTTCAGCCCTGAGGGCACCCGGATTGTCTCGGGAGATTCTGGCGGGGTGGCTCGGGTGTGGGACTGGGCCAAAGGCGGGCCGCCCATGCAGACCTTCCCCAAACACAAGGCGTGGTTGCACGTGGTGGCCTTCAGCCCAGACGGCAAAACCCTGGCCACTGGCGACGAGGCCGGCGTTGTGCGCCTCTGGAGCCTCTCCACGGGGAAACTTCTCCATAGCCTGGCGGGGCACACGGCTCAGATCTCGGCTCTCGTCTTCGCCCCCGATGGCAAATGGCTTTTTAGCGGATCGTATGACCATGCCATCTGCTTCTGGGAACTTCCCGGTGGCAAGGAAGTTCGACGCCTCTGGGGGAGGCCGACGCCCAGCGGACAGAAACGGGCGGAGGGGCACACCAACGTGGTCAGTGCCCTGGCCGTCTCCCCCGACGGACTGTGGCTCTATTCAGCGAGCCTGGATCACACCCTTTGTGTCTGGGAGATTGCGAGCGGACGGCTGGCGAAACTCCTCAAGGAAGCGAGTGCGCAGGTGAACAGCGGGGTCCGGGCGATGGCGCTCTCCCCCGAGGGGACGCTGCTGGCCGCCGCGCTCGAGGAGCCGGGGAAGGACTCACTCGTTCACCTGTGGGATCTTACCACGGGGCAGAAACTTCCCGTGCTGAACGGTCATCGTGCCAGGGTGACGCAGCTGGCGTTCTCTCCCGAGGGGCGTTCGCTGGCGTCGGGAAGTGTCGACACCACCGTGCTGCTGTGGGAGGTCGCGAAACTGCGAACAGGTTCTGCAGCGCCCGAGGAGAAGACACTCGCCCGCTTCTGGGACGATCTGGGTGCCGCGGACCCCGGGATTGCCTACAGCGCCGTCTGTCGGGGAGCAGCCGCCCGAGAGTCCGCCGTGGCGATCCTGCAGCGGAAACTGCAACCACTGGCGCCGGTCGATCAGGAGAAGGCAGCCGCCTGGATTCGCCAACTCGATTCGCCGAAATTTGCTGAGCGCAGGAGTGCGAGTGAAGCGCTGACCGCGCTCGGGCCAGGAGCCGAAGGGATCGTGCAGGACGCCCTGAACCAGACCAGGTCGGCGGAGGTCAAGAAGCGGCTGGAAGGCATCCTGCGCGAGTGGGAGGGATCTCACCGCCGCTGGGATCATGCTCTTGCGGTGCTGGAGATGATTGGCAGTCCCGAGGCGCAGCGTTTGCTCTCAACCCTCGCCGGTGGCGTCTCTGGCAGCCATCTCACCCGGCAGGCCCAGCGAACCCTGGCGCGACTGCGCAAACGATCCTGAACAGGGGTTTGATGTGCTGCCCTCTCTCCGTCCCGAGCCAGTTCGATGGTTGACACCTCCTCGCCGTGTGGGATAATCGAGCGAGTCGCTCCCCGCCGTGCCGTCTGCCTGCCCGATTTGCACGCACCGAGGTTGTCATCATGCTCCGTCGACTTGCTTCGTTTCGGCTCGTTGCTCCGGGAGCACTTTGCCTTACGCTCGGCGTGCTTGCTCTGGCAGCCCCGCCACGCGCGGTTGATCCATCGGCCAAACTTCCTCCTGCAGTCGCGGAACGGGTCGACTACGCCCGGGACATCGCGCCACTCTTCAAAACTGCTTGCCTCTCCTGTCATGGGCCAGCCAAACAGAAAGGCGGGCTGCGCCTCGACAGCAAGAAGAGCGCCCTGGAGAGCGGATCGTTGGTACCTGGCAAGAGCGCGCAAAGCACGCTGATCCACCTGGTTGCGGGTCTGGATTCCGAGCGACGTATGCCGCCCAAAGGATCTGTATTAACCCCAAAGCAGATCGGCATTCTCCGCGCCTGGATCGATCAGGGCGCCCCCTGGCCCGACGAGGTCAGGACGGTCACCAAACACTGGTCCTATCAGCCGCTGGTCAAGTCCGCGCTCCCGAAGGTGAAACAGACCGACTGGGTGCGCACTCCGATCGATGCTTTTATCCTGGCCAGACTCGAAGCCCAGCAGATGCATCCCTCCGCTCCCGCGGAGAAACGCGTGCTCCTGCGACGCCTCTACTTCGATCTCCTTGGTCTACCGCCCACTCCTGAAGATCTCGAAGCCTTCCTCAAGGATTCCTCGCCGGATGCCTACGAGAAGGTGGTCGATCGTTTGCTTGCCTCCCCGCGTTACGGAGAACGCTGGGCGCGCCACTGGATGGATCTGGTTCACTATGCCGAGACACATGGCAACGATCAGGATGCGCCGCGCGACAATGCCTGGCATTATCGCGATTATCTGATTCGCTCCTTCAACGACGACAAACCCTATGCGCGCTTTGTCGAGGAACAGGTGGCCGGCGATATTCTCTGGCCCGAGGATCCGCAAGCGCTGATCGCCACCGGATTCCTGGCGGCCGGGCCCTGGGATGAGAGTTCGCAAAAGGACATCAACGGCGACACCATCGACAAGAAGATTGCCCAGTATCTTGACCGCGACGACATGGTGACCACCACCATGGCCACCTTCGTCAGCACCACCATCCATTGTGCCCGTTGCCACGACCACAAGTTCGATCCCATCTCGATGGCGGAGTACTACGGTCTGCAGGCGGTCTTTGCCGGCATCGACCGCGCCAATCGTCCTTTTGATCCCGATCCAAAGATTGCACGAGCGCGCCATGCGCTCCTGGCCCGTAAGGCGGAACTGGAAAAACCAGGCCCGGCGCGAACCACCTCTCTCCTGTCGCGGGAGAGTCAGGCCGCGGTGGCGGCGTGGGAGAAGGCGCTCCCGCGCGTCAAGCCGTGGACCGTGCTCGAACCCGGCAGTGTCCACGTTAGCGCGGGGACCACCACCACGCGGCTCCCCGATGGCTCGATTCTCTTCGGAGGAAAGCGACCGGAAAAGGATACATACACCCTGGTAGCGCGCACGGATCATCGCGGCATCACGGGCCTGCGCCTGGAAGTGATGGCGGATGCGCACCTCCCTCATCAGGGTCCGGGACGCCAGGATAACGGCAATCTGCATCTGTCCGAGGTGCGCCTTCTGGCGGCGCCGTTACAGGGGGGTACGGCGCGGCCAGTCGTCATCCAGCGCGCCGTCGCGGACTACGATCAGCCCGGGTGGACCATCCGCATGGCGCTCGACGGCAATCCGCAGACCGCCTGGGGGATCTATCCACAGGTGGGGAAAACGCACACCGCCGTGCTCGAATTCAAGGAGCCGATCTCCTTTGCCGGCGGCACCACCTTGACCCTTCACCTGGATCAATTGCATGGCGGAGGACATCTGATTGGTCGGTTGCGAATTGCGGTCACGACAGCCCCTCCGCCGTTGCGCCAGGATCCGATCCCGGACGCTGTCGCTGCGATTCTGAGCCTTCCGGCCGAACAGCGGAGCGGAGCCCAGAGGGCGGAGTTGGCGCTGCATGTCCTGAAAAAGAAGATCGAGAGCGAACTGGCGCAATTGCCACCCCAGCAAATGGTCTATGCGGCTGCCAGCGATTTTACCCCCCTCAACAACTTCACTCCGGCACGCGGTTGCCGGCCTGTGCACGTCCTGAAGCGTGGCGATATCAACAAGCCGGGGGAGCTGGCGAGTCCTGGAGCGCTGTCCTGTGTCGTCGGCCTGGATGGTTCCTTCAAGTTGAGTGCGCCCAACCAGGAAGGGGCGCGCCGCGCGGCCCTGGCCAGGTGGCTCACTGATCCGAGGAATGTTCTCACCTGGCGGTCGATTGTCAATCGTGTCTGGCATTATCACTTTGGCAAGGGGATCGTTGCTACTCCGAGTGATTTTGGCAAGATGGGGGGCGCTCCCACCCACCCCGAGTTGCTCGACTGGCTCGCCAACTGGTTCCTTGCAAACGGCGGGTCGTTGAAAAAACTGCATCGTCTGATCGTCACCAGCAATGTTTACCGGCAAGCTTCCCTGCACAACCCCGAGTATGCCAGAGTCGATGCGGACAATCGCTTGCTGTGGCGAATGAATCGCAGTCGGCTGGATGCGGAATCGATACGCGATGCCGTCTTGCAGATCTCCGGCAAACTCGACCTGACGATGGGGGGGCCCTCGGTGAAGCAGTTTCTTCAGTCGCCGGGAATCCATGTCACCCCCAAGGTCGAGTACAACAAGATCGATGTCGATCATCCGTCGATGTACCGGCGGAGCGTCTATCGCTTTATTTTTCGCACCCTTCCCGACCCCTTGATGGAAACGCTCGACTGTGCCGATGCGTCTCAGCTGACACCAGTGCGTCATTCCTCGGTCACGGCTCTGCACGCCCTGGCCATGTTGAACGATCGCTTCCTGGTGCGGCAAAGCGAGCATTTTGCCACGCGGTTGACCCGGCTGAGCAAGGATCCGCGCGAACAGATTCGGGTTGCCTATCTGCTGGCGCTGGGACGCCCGCCCCGGCCCCAGGAGATTGAGGTGCTTACAGCCCACGCTGCGCGCCACGGCCTGGCCAGTGTCTGTCGCCTGCTGATCAACACCAACGAATTCATGTTCGTCCCCTGATGCCGGAGTGAAACCGATGCGTGACTCCTCTTTTCCCTCGCGGCGCGAATGGTTGTGGCAGACGGGGGGCGGACTGGGTGGGATCGCTCTGGCACATCTGCTGGGCGAAAGTCTGCTGGCGGACTCCCCCTCGCCTGGGAAGCCGCAAGCCGCCCTCAATGGCGGGTTGCATCATCGCGCGAAGGTCAAGCGGGTGATTCAACTGTTCATGAATGGCGGCGCCAGCCAGATGGATACGTTTGACCACAAGCCCATACTGGCCAAGCTGCACGGGAAAAAGTTCGATCCTGGTCAACGGGTGGAGTCTGTCACCAATTCGCCCGGTTTCCCGGTCATGAAAAGTCCGTTCGTGTTCAAGCAACATGGGCAGAGCGGACGGTGGGTGAGCAGCGTGTTTCCGCACCTCGCTAAGCACGTCGATGAACTGGCCTTTCTGATGTCGATGGTTTCCAGAACCAACGTGCACGGCCCGGCCAGCTACATGATGAACACCGGCTTTGTGCTCCCGGGCTTTCCTTGCCTGGGCGCCTGGGTGTCGTATGGACTGGGACGCCTGACAGATAACCTCCCCACCTTTGTCGTGATTCCCGATGTGCGTGGATTGCCTTACAATCAGCAGGGCAACTTCTCGGCTGGGTTTCTCCCGGTGTTGCACCAGGGTACGGTCCTCAAGCCGAGTTCGCCCAACCCCATCGCCTCGCTCCATCCGCCCGAGTCGGCGCGCTTTATCACCCGCGCGAGCGAGGCCGACACACAGGCGCTCCTCCGGCGCATGAACGAGGAGCATGCCCAGCAGTGGCAGGGCGACTCGCGCCTGGAAGCGCGGATTGCCTCCTATGAGCTGGCGGCGAAGATGCAGCTGGCCGCGCCCCAGGTGCTGGATCTGGGGAAGGAAAGTGCGGCGACGCGCCAACTCTACGGCCTGGAGGACAAGGTCACCGAGGCGTTCGGGCGGCATTGTCTGATCGGGCGGCGTTTGCTGGAGGCAGGGGTTCGCTTTGTCCAGATCTGGAGCGGAGCCGGCGGACCGAGCAACAACTGGGACAATCACGCCAACATCCCCGCCGAATTGCCGAAGATCGCCCTGAGCGTGGATAAGCCGATCGCGGGCCTTCTGCACGATCTCAAGGCACGCGGACTGCTCGACGATACGCTGGTGTTGTGGAGCACCGAGTTTGGCCGACAGCCGTTCAGCCAGGGCAGTGCGGGACGGGATCACAACGGCGGAACCTTTGTCAGCTGGATGGCTGGCGCGGGGGTGAAGGGGGGCGCGGCCCATGGCGAGAGCGATGAGTGGTCCTGGCGTGCCCTCAAGCCGATCACTTGCTACGATTACCACGCCACCATTTTGCATCTGCTCGGCATCGATCATGAGCGGTTGACCTTCCGCCACAATGGCACCAACCGTCGGCTGACCGATGTGCATGGGCACGTTCTCAAAGAAATTTTGTCCTGACGAGAGCTTTCATGTCTTCTTTTGATCCGCACTGGTGTCGGCAACACTTTCCAGCCCTGGCGCGCCAGCACGAGGGGCACAGCGCGGTTTTTCTCGATGGCCCGGCAGGGAGCCAGGTGCCGCGCGGCGTGATCGAGGCGATCAGCCAGTACCTGGTGGATTGCAACGCCAATCATGGCGGGGTCTTTGTCACCAGCATGGAAAGTGATGCCCTGCTCGAACGCGCGCATCATGCCGTCGCCGACCTGCTGGGGAGCTCCGATCCCGGCACGGTGTTTTTCGGCCAGAACATGACCTCGCTCACCTTTGCCTTCAGCCGCGCCCTGGCGCGCACCTGGCAGGCGGGCGACGAGGTGATCGTCACCCGCCTGGATCACGATGCCAATGTCACCCCGTGGGTGCTGGCGGCGCGCGATGCCGGGGCAACGGTTCATCAGGTTGGGTTCCGCCACGACGATTGCACCTTGCAACTGGACGAGTTTGCCCGCGTCCTCTCCCCGCGCACCCGCCTGGTGGCGGTTGGCTGTGCCTCGAACGCCGTGGGGACCATCAATCCCGTGCAGGAGATCATCACCCAGGCGCATGCGGTCGGGGCTCAGGTTTTTCTCGATGCCGTCCATTATGCGCCGCACGCCAGCATCGATGTGACGGCCTGGGACTGTGACTACCTCGCCTGCTCGGCGTACAAGTTCTTCGGCCCGCACATCGGCATTCTCTACGGCAAACGTCCGCTACTGGAGAGTCTCCCCGCCTACAAGGTACGGCCGGCGCCGGACGATCTCCCGGGGCGCTGGATGACGGGCACGCAGAGTCACGAGGGAATTGCCGGGGTGCTGGCGGCGATCGATTACCTGAGCGCCCTGGGACGCCATCTCAACCCCACAGCCAGCACCCGACGCGAAGCCCTCACCAGCGTCTTCGACGCCATCCAGCGCTACGAGCGCGGCCTGGGGGCGTACTTGCTGGAGGAACTGGCGCGCATCCCCGACGTGCGCATCTGGGGGATTACCGATCCGCAACGTCTGCATCAGCGGGTGCCGACGGTGGCGATCACCCATGCCCAGCGGAGTTCCCAGGAGGTCGCCACAGCGCTGGCACGGCAAGGCATCTTCGTCTGGGCGGGCAACTTCTATGCGCTCACCCTGACCGAGACGCTCGGGCTGGAACCGGATGGGTTGGTGCGGCTCGGATTGTTGCACTACAACACGCGCGCCGAGGTGGAGCGCTTGCTCGACGCGCTCCACGGGCTGTGAGCGAACCCTGGCGCGTTGTTGCCTGGGCGCCATTGCCTCCCCTTGCCAATCTGGTATGGTGGTGCTTTCCACAGGGGAGGCATCATGGAACACCTTCAGCTGGGCGGGCTGGCGGCCGTCGGGGGGATGTTTGCCCTCTTTCTGCTCGTTGGCATCGTGGCAGCCCGCAAGGTGCGGGAATCGTCTGAGTCCAGCGCTGCCGATCTGCTGGTCGCGGGGCGGACCCTTCCGCTCTGGTTGGCGGTGATGACGATGACGGCCACCTGGGTCGATGGCGGTTATCTCAACGGCACCACTGAGGGGGTCCACGCCGGGAATCTGGCCCGCGCGCTGCAGCCAGGGTTGTGCTTCGGTTTAAGTCTGATCCTGGGCGGGCTCTTCTTTGCGCGGACAATGCGTCGCCACCAGTTCACCACCATTGTCGATCCCTTTGCTCTTCGTTACGGAGAGCACTGGGCAACGATCCTGCTGCTGCCTGCGTTGCTGGGCGAACTTTTCTGGAGTGCCGAGTTGCTGGTGGCACTGGGATCCACCTTGCGCGTTCTCGTGGGGTTGAATTTGACGATCGCCATCGTGGTCTCCGCCGTCGTGGTGGTGACCTACACCATGCTGGGCGGAATGTGGTCGGTCGCCTACACCGATGCGTTTCAACTCCTGCTGATCCCCATCGGTCTGTTGATCGCTCTCCCCTTCGCGCTGCAGGCAACGGGCGGACTGGAAACATGCTGGCAGAGCTATGTCACTCTCCATCCGGAAGGAACGCGCATTGTTCCTCCCCTGGCGGCAGATCACACCTGGACGCCCGCGGCGCTGACCGGGTGGTGGGATACCAGTTTTATGCTGATCCTGGGCGGAATCCCCTGGAACTGCTACTTTCAGCGCGTGCTGTCCTGTTCGACGCCGGGGCGGGCAGTGTCGCACTCGATCCTTGCCGGGATACTGACGATGGCGCTCACGATTCCCCCGTGTCTGCTCGGTCTGGCGACCGTTGCGTACTGGGGAAAGGACAGTATCCCCGCAACCGATGCCCTGCCGATGCTTCTGCACTACATGGTGCCTGCCGGGATTGGCCTGATCGGATTGGCGGCCATCGTGGGCGCGGTGACCTCGAGCTTCAGTTCCTCGATCCTTTCCGGCGGAGCCATGGTCAGCTGGAATGTGTATCGAACGTTGATCCGTCCCACCGCCACGGTGCCGGAGATCAAACGGGTAATTCGGTTGGCGGTGCTGCTCCTGGGGGTAGCGGCCACCTTGCTCGCGTGGCGCGTGCAAAGTGTGCTGGCGCTGTGGATCTTCACCTCGGATTTGATCTTTGTGTTGCTCTTTCCCCAGCTGGTCATGGTACTCTTTGACCGCAAGGCCAATCGGATGGGGTCGATCACCGCGTTTGTAGTGTCGCTGCTGCTGCGCCTGGCTGGGGGGGAACCGCTCTTTGGTTTGCCCGCCTGGTTTGACTATTCCAGCCTGGGGGCCCCCTTGCTGGCCGGGCCGCTGGCAAGCTGGTATCACGCGGAGAATGGCGCTTCCCTCTTTCCTTTTCGGACGCTGGCGGCAGGGGTGGGGCTGGTGCTGATCCCACTGGTCTCGCGTCTGACCGCACGATGGGATCCTCCGCGGGCCTTGCCAGCCTTGGCGAACACCACTTTCCTCACTCCTCCCACGCACGCATGAACGAGTATCTCTCGCGGAATGGTTCTTCTCGACCAGGCAGGGGACGCCAGGTTCTTGCCTGGGGCGTCCATCTCTACACCGCACTGGGACTGATCCTGGCCGCGTGGATGGCCATCCTGATTTACCGGGGAGACGGCGTCTCGCTGCGCAACGTCTTCGCCCTGATGCTCCTGGCTACCTTGATCGACGCCACCGATGGCACCCTGGCCCGTCGCATCCGAATCAAGGAGGTCCTCCCCGGCTTCGATGGCCGTCGACTGGATGATCTGGTCGATTTCCTCACCTACGCGTGTTTACCGCTGCTGTTGATCTGGCGTGCGGGGCTGCTGCCGCCCGGTCAGGATTACTGGCTCCTGCTCCCCTTGCTGGCCAGCGCCTATGGGTTTTGTCAGGTGTCGGTCAAGACCGACGATGGCTACTTCCTTGGCTTTCCCTCGTACTGGAACCTGGTGGCGTTCTATCTCTATGTCCTGCAGCCCTTACCTGGATGGCTCACCGTGGTCATCCTGGGGAGCCTCGCCATTCTCACCTTTATCCCTCTGCGTTATCTTTATCCCAGTCAGAAGGGGCGCCTTAATCAGATCAGCAATGTGCTGGCGGCCGTCTGGATTGTTCTGGTCCTCTGGATCCTGATGCTTCTCCCCGAGCAGGCACTAAACCCCACAATGCCAGTCGATCGGCAATTGCGCATTGTGGTGCTAACCTCGTTCTTCTTCCCCGTCTATTACATGGGTGCATCCTGGGTGTTGAGTCTGCACCACTGGCGGTCCGGTCCGCAGCGCAAGCCGAGGGCTCCTCAGATGTCGAAACGGCTTTCCGCCTCTGAGCCAGGATTGGGAACGGGTGGTTCGGACTGAACGAAGGAGTGCCCCGGATCGATTGTTTTCGCCGAGGAGTGCGAATCCTGGTTGCTCAGCGTCGACGGCAATGGCACACTACAGAGATCATCCGAGGGCACTCGCCAGAAGCGATCCCTGAGTGAACCGGGATCCGCCAGTCTGAGAGGTGGTTCCCGAGAGCGCCTGCGGAGTGGCCGCTTGCAGTGCGGCAGAGGTGAGGGGCAATGAACCCAGCAGAGTACGCTCCTCTCCCGGGACGGTCTTTTACCCTGCGGCACACGTTGCGCCCGGGAGATCTGGGAGCGATCGTGTCACTTCACGGGGTGCTCTATGCCCGCGAGTATGGTTTTGATGAAACGTTTGAGGCGTACGTCGCTGGGCCGTTGGCGGAGTTTGTGCGCCGCCGAACGGAGCGGGATCGCCTCTGGATCGCCGAGCGCGACCAACGGCTGATCGGGTGCATTGCCATTGTGAGCGCGTCGGACACCGAGGCGCAGCTGCGCTGGTTTGTCGTTGATCCCACGGCCCGCGGCATGGGGCTGGGGTGGTTGCTCCTGGTGGAAGCAGTCGAGTTTGCGGAACGGCGAGGCTATCAGTCGATCTTCCTGTGGACCGTCAGCGCGCTGACAGCCGCGGCTCATCTGTACCGTTCGGCCGGGTTTACTCGGGTCGAGCAGAACCCGATGCACCTCTGGGGAGTCGATGTGGTGGAGGAGAAATACATCCTTGATCTTCGACCGCGAGAGGAGTAAGGAAGGGATCGCCAGGCGCAATCATCGTTGGCCGGCGGTGGGACCTTGAGAGTTGGGAAAACAGGGTATTTTGGCGAAGAGAGAGAAGAGCGCTCGCTGGTTAGCGCGAGGCTTCCGCAGATCAGCGCACGCAGGGTGCGGGTGCAAATCGCCTGGAAAGTTCTTTTCGGGGGAACCACCCCTTCCTGAACTGCGACCAAGGGATGGTTGCGGAGTGGAGACGATTTTCAGGGAACGAGCGGGCCGCAGAGCGAACGGAATTCAATACTGGTGAGCGGACGATCAAACTTGCATCCCGCCAGGTGGATCGCCTCGGGCAAGTGGCTCCCTTCGTTCTGGCTGAAGAAGCCAAGGAGTTGCTCGAAGAGACGACGTTTCTTGCGCCAGGGTGCATCGGCGACGGATCGATGGGGGCGGACGTGCTTGACCTGGGCGAGGCGAATCACCGGTTCGCTCGGGTCGAGACCTCCCAGATGCAGGGCAAGGACCATCCCCGCTTCCAGCGGACGATCAAGCAGAAGGCCAACACCGTTGAGCGAAAGATCGTGGATCAGTGCAGGAAAGTTCTGAAAACTCGGTTTGATGAGAACGCGTGCCACTTTCCGTTCACAGCAGCGATAACGCTTCTGAATCCGGTGTTCGACCCCGGGGAGGCGCAGAGCGGAATGGGGCTCAAGCTGAACCATCGGCATAATACTCGGGGGTTGCACCAAGAGAGACGTCCACGGGCCACGAGACGTGGCACGCAAGTCTACGCTACCAGGAGACATTGTCAACCACACCGAGCAGTCGGCGAAGGGGAGCGAGGGAAATCGCGAAGATGCACGCTGGTTCTCGCCAGGGATGAAGAAGATTGATAAACGTATTGAAGGGATGAACGCGGATGCCGGTCGACAGGGTTGCCGTGATGACGATCGCCTCGGCGGCGGACTTGCTGAAGGTCCTGCGGGAGCAGGGCTTGCTGGATAAGGCTCAGTTGACAGCCGTCGGTCAGCAATTGAACAGCTTTGTCGATGCGCGCGCGCTGGCTCGCGACGTGATGCAACGCGACTGGCTTACTCCCTATCAGGTCAACCAGATCTTTCTGGGCAAGGCGACTTCCCTTTCACTGGGGCCGTATGTGGTCCTCCAGCGCCTGGGGGAAGGCGGGATGGGGCAGGTGTTCAAGGCGCGCCATCGCCTGTCGGGCCAGATCGTCGCTCTGAAATTGCTCCGCCCCGATATGGCCAAGAATCCGGAACTGGCCAGTCGCTTCAAGCGCGAGATTCGCGTGGGGCAGAAACTCGCTCATCCCAATGTAGTGCTTTGCTTCGACGCCGATCATTCGGGCGAACACCTGTGGTACGCCATGGAGTTTGTCGAAGGGATGGATCTGGCCAAACGGGTGCAGGAGCAGGGGCCCTTGTCGGTGATCGAGGCCTGCGACTATATCGCTCAGGCAGCCCGAGGCTTGCAACACGCCCATGAACAAGGGATGGTGCATCGCGATATCAAACCCAGTAATCTGCTGCTGAGCGAAAAACACCGCGTGGTCAAGTTGCTCGATATGGGGCTGGCACGCAGCCTGGGAGCGGATTGCGGCAGTTTTAGCAGCACCCTCACCCAGGATGGGATGGTGATGGGGACGCCGGACTACATCGCTCCCGAACAGGCGCTCGACAGCCATGGGGCCGACATCCGCGCAGACATCTACAGCCTCGGGTGCACCTTCTATTTTTTGCTTACTGGCCATCCCCCATTCGCGAGCGGCTCCACCATGCAGAAGCTGGCCTACCACCTGCACGCCGAACCGCCACCCGTCGAGGAAACGCGTCCCGACGTACCGCGCGACGTGGCCAAGGTGCTGCGCAAGATGATGGCCAAGAAACGCGAGGAGCGGTATCAAACGCCGGCCGAGGTGGCAGCCGCCCTTCGGCCCTTTGTGAAGCGCGTCACCCGGGATTTCGACGACCTCCCACCGACGCCCATCCCCCCACCTTCCGAGGGGCTCCCCATTCCGGAGGAAACCGAGAACTCCGGGTGGATCTGGGTCGTCCTGGGGGGCAGCCTGGTCCTTGTGCTGGCGGTGGCGATCCTTCTTCTGCTGCTCCTGTGAGCGGACTTCTGGTGTGAAAATCTACTGCGGTGGGCGGGCACAATTCCACAGTAGCACCTCGCCCGTGTGATCCGGTGTCTGTCCCCCACTCGCCAGAATCGTTCCATCGGGAGAGAAGGCCAGTGCCCACACCACCCCACGATGCCCATCGAGAATGGCAACCTCCTGGGCAGCGAGAATACTCCACAGACGTACCGTTCGATCCTCGCTTGCGGAGGCCAACGTACGGCCATCGCGCGCAAAGGCCAGGGCAGTGATCGCTTCCCGATGCCCCAGCATCGTTCGTGTCTGGCGATTTTTGAGATCCCACAACTGGATAATGCGATCGCGATTCGCGGTCGCCACCATGCAGCCGTCGGGACTGACAGCCACTCCCGTGAACGGAATCCCGTTGGGATCGCCCAGCGGAGCGCGCGTCGGCGAACGGTCGCGCGGATCGAGAAAGCGGACCTGCGCTCCCTGCACCAGGAGGACCTCGTTGGTTGCGGTGAACCCCGCCCAGCAGGTGCGCTCACGTCCTTGCTGGTGCAGATCGAGTTCCCACATCAGCCGCCAGCCAGCCACCTCCCAGACGCGGACTAACCCCTTCGTGCTCACGCTGAGAAACCAGCGTCCCGAGGGTGAAAAGGCGATTCCTTGCACACTCTCCGGATAGATCGGCTTCAAGGCGGTCCAGTGCTTGAGGGTTCGTTCGATCATCGCAGAGTAGGTTTGGGCCGCCTGACTTCCATGCAGACGCTGGAGTTCCTTCCCTGTCGCCAGGTCCCAGAACCGGATGCTGCCGTCCTCGCCGCCAACCGCGATCACATCCTGACGAGGCGCCCGGGCCAGAATGGTGCCCCCGGAGAGTGTCCGTGGACCGGCAAACATCGGCTGTTGCGTGCCCGAGGCGACATCCCAGCAACGCAGACAGTCGGTTGCCGTCCGCTGCAGAAGCACATGCTGGCGCATATCGTGAAAACCCGGAACGGGGACGGTGAGCCGTTGCAGAAACGTCACCTGCGTATCGCGCAGTTCACTCAGGGTGAGAAGCCTCTTGCCCGAAACGTCAAAGACCAGGGAGCGAATCGGCCCGGTCGGCTGGGCTGGTGGCGCAAGGGTCTTGAAATAAGGGATGGACCAGATCTCAAAGGTCCCATCGGGGCGCACCACGCCCACGCTCTTGCCGTCCGGACTCCACTGCATCGCCGACCAGCGGCTGGACCAGTTGCGCGAGAGACTATCAGCGACCTCCCACTGAAGCTCACGATGCGCATAATCCCAGCAGGAAACCACATTTCCCTGGGTTACCATCAAAAGACGGCCGCCCTGTGGGGCAAAGAGCAGACTCTGGAGAACGGGACCTTGCTCGATCAGGACGGGGTGGGCATCGGGTTGCAGGGTGGCAGCCTGCCAGACCCGTACCGTGCCTCCCTCCTCCGCGGTCAGAACCGTTCTTCCATTGGGGGCGTAGGCCAGGGCGCGAATCTGCGTGCCCAGGGTTCGCTGATGGAGAGGTTGCTCGCTGGTGGCTCCAGCCGAGACATCCCACAGCTTGAGAGTGCGATCGTATCCCACCGAGAGGAGACGCTCCCCATCGGGGGACCAGGCCAGTGCATGGACCTCGGTCTTGCCATGCATCAGGGTACGCACGATCCCTGTGGAGACATCCCACAGGCGAATCCGACCCTGGTCCCCCGCGGTTGCAAACCGCCCTCCTGTCGCGGCGGAAGCCAGGCCGCACAATCGCACCGAGCCGGCCGCCCAGGTTCGTACCAGTTTGCCCGTGGTGGGGTCCCACAAGGTGATCCGACTGTCGCCCCGATGGATCGTCGCCAGCAGAGGCGGTTGCTCCGGCGTGCTGCCTGGCACAAAGGTCAGGTGGGCGACTCCCTGGAGATGGCGTGGCAGTCGGAGGAGTGGCCGCCCTGTCTGGGAATCAAGCAGCCAGACCGCCCGAGAGCGATCGGCCACAGCGATCCACTTGCCATCCTGAGAAAACGCCAGCGGTGCGGTGGCCTGGAGGCTGGGGCGCAAGCGCTGGATCTGACGAGTCAGCTGGGCTTCCATCAGGGTAAGGGAGCCATCCGAGGCGCCGGCGGCGAGTCGTTTGCCATCCGGGGTGAAGGTCAGCGAGGTGATGTCCTGCGTTTGCCAGCGAGCGTGGCCCAGGAGTTCCAGCGTATCGAGACTCCACCAGAAAACCTGCCCGTCGCTTCCCCCGGTAACCACCGCGTCCTCGTGGGGACTGAAACTCACGGCATATAGAGGTCCGCGATGGAGGGAATCCTGCACCGCAATCCCACCCTGAGCCGCATCCCAGAGGGTGAGGACTTCCTCGGCGGTGATCGCCAGCCAGCGCCCCGAGCGCGACCAGGCGATATCGTGAACCACGTTTCCCTGGACTAACTCAATCGGCGCCCCTTCCTTGACCAGGTCGAGCAGAAATACCCGGGTGCCGGCCACCACTGCCAGCTGAGTGCCCTCGGGGGAGAAGGCCAGTTCTCCTGTCGCCTCGGGTAAGGGCGGTGAGGTGTGGTGCCGTCGACCGGTCGCCACGTCGACGAAGGTGATTGCCTGAACACCTCCAATGGCGAGCTGCCGACTGTTGGGAGTGAAGGCCAGGCTTCGGGCTCCCTCGATCGAATAACGCCAGCGTTCTTTCCCGGTCGCCCGATCGACGAGAACCACCGTGTGCGCGTCACCCACCAGTGCAACGACCACTCCATCGGGGGAGAGTGCCGCCACGCGCCGACGCGTGATCACATCCGCCGGGAGAGGAATACTCCAGAGCGGAGTAAGCGGATCGCCTTGGTGCAGATCCCACAGCCGACAACAGCGTGGCTCCTGGCTGTAGGAAGCGGTCACCAGATAGCGCCCGTCCGGGGTGAACGCCAGCAGAACTGGCTCCGAGCGATGGCCGCGCCATTGCTGAAAGCGGTGGACACGGAACCGTTCGAGATAATGCCACTCAAAGCCGCGACGGTCCACGCCGTTGCTGCGCTGGGGGAGATAGCGCAGGAGCAGATCATCCAGCCGTGGCAGATCCCCCGCGCGCAGCATCTCATGAGCGAGGCGCAGATCCGAAGCATAGCGCTGGTTCTCGGCATCTTCGCGATTGCGTTCGATTTCGAGCCGGAGCATGTCGGCCAGGGAGTTGCGATCGCGATTGGCTTCCTCGAAGGCACTTTTCAAGACCTGACCATGCCAGAAGAGCCCCGCGATAACCAGCAGCGCCAGGATCGAAGCCATCGCCATCTGAACGGCGACGTAGGGATGTCGCGAGGTCCATTTGAGGATGCGTTCAGGTGTGGAGGCGGGGCGCGCATGGATCGGTTCACGGCGCTGGTAGCGTTCGAGATCCTCCGCCAGCGCCAGCGCACTACTGTAGCGATGGGCCGGATCCTTGGAGAGACATTTTTCGCAGATGATAACCAGGTCGCGAGGAATGCGTCGGTTGACCGAGTGCAGCGAGGGAGCTTCCTCGTGGAGGACCTGCAGGACGGTATCGGCGATGGTTGCTGCCTTGAAAGGCGGGCGCCCGGTCAGCATCTCGTAAAAAATAGCCCCCAGGGAATATACATCGGTCGCAGGGCTGATGAGGCGGGATTTGCTTTGGGCCTGCTCCGGGGCCATGTAGCTGGGGGTGCCCAGGAGCGCCCCGGACAGGGTTAATCCCTTGCCGCCATCGAGCGATTTGGCGAGGCCGAAGTCGGAGATCTTGGGAATCCCTCGGACCGCAGGGGGGGGGGCGGTGCCGTCGCCGTTGCCTGGCACCGACGCGGCCTCTGCCGGAGAGGAACCGTCGGTGGCGAGCAGCACATTCGCTGGCTTCAGATCGCGATGGATGATCCCGCGCTGGTGGGCCGCGTGGATCGTTCGCGCCAGCGTGATCATCAACGGAATCGACTCCTCGACAGGGAGCGGTTCTCCCCGGAGGGCATCGGCCAGGGTGCCACCCTCGCACAGTTCCAGAGTGAGATAAGGAAGACCGTTAAACTGGCCGATCTCGTGGATCTGCACAATGTTGGGATGCTTGAGTTGCGCAACCGTTTCGGCCTCGCTCAGCAACCGGACCAGCTCCGCCGGCCCGGCCTGCTCGCCGCTGCGCAACATCTTCAGGGCCACGACTCGGTTGAGGCGAAACTGCCAGGCGCGGTAGACCACGCTCATCCCGCCCCGTCCCAGTTCGCCCTGAATTTCGTAGCCGGGGATGGTGGGCCAGGGACGCGGCGACAGGTTGAACTCGATCGAGGTCTTGCCGTCCAGGGTAACCGCACGGGCCCGTTCTCGAAACTTGCGTTCGGCAGCCTCCAGTTCCGCGACGGCCTCGGGATATTCCTTGAGTTCCGGATAGCGAGTGAGATAGTCGGCGGCGGAGACGGGTTCGCTGTGTTTCAGACGATATTCGAGATCGGCATGGGCCAGTTCAATCAGAATGTCGTGCCGTGGCGGACCGGGAGGAAGAAAGGCGGTCAACTCCGGGCGCTCACCGCGATGCAGCGCCTGGTGGAACGATTCCAGATGACATTCCAGGGTATCCATGAGGGCGAACGGAGCTCCTTCTAGGATTCTCCCATCTGTTCCAGGAGAAGGCGGATCTTGCGCCGCACCCGTTCCACACCCTTCTCGTAGTAGCCAACCTGCGCACTGATCTCTGCCACGGAGTGGCCCTGCAAGCTCAGTTCGAAGATTTTGCGCTGCAAGGGGGAATCGAGACGGCGCATCACCTCCTCGACGGTGTCCGTGACCAGGACGACCTCCTCGGGGCCGGGTTCGAGATCGACAATCTCCGCGACCGTCAAGGTGGCGGCCTCGGTGCCGGTCGCGACCTCCCGGCGAACATCGCGACAGGCCGCCTGAAAATGATCACTGCGTTGACAGCACTTGAAGATCGTGAAGCGAACCAGCAAGCTCCAGAGATTATCGGGATGGGCAAAGTCGAAGCGACCGTCGAGGCAGCGGACAAAAAAACTCCGAAAGACGGACTGAACTACATCTTCTGGATCGATCTTCTGGCGTAGCCGTTCGTCGAGGCGACAGCGGGCCAGCGCCACGAGGCGCTGCGCATAGCGGCGAAACACCTCGGTTGCGGCTGCGTCGTCCCCAGCGCAGAGGCGCGTTTGCAGGTCGTGAAACGATTCCGATGATGACATCGTTCGTCCTCGTCGGCGGTCTTCAGGGATTAACTGGGATGGTACCATATCCGGCGCCCGGATGCCAGCGGGAGGTGCATTCGGAGGAAAAATCTTTTCTGGGACCAAAAATTTTTGCTCGTGGCATGTCGGCAGAGGAGGCTTCGTCCTCATATACCATCAGAGACACGGGGGATGAGTCTGATTTGCGTTCAGAGCAGACATTGAACGGTGTGCCCAACGCATCGTGGCGGAGCGATCCATGCGCAAACGAGCCAATCTACTACTGGAAAATCTCGAAGATCGGACTGCCCCAAGTGCCGTTCCCCTGGGCGGGGAAGCCCTGGCTGCCAATGTGCTCGGGAATAATAACACCCAGGCAGGGGATACCTCCTCGGGTCGGGGGACGGTTCGGGGAATCGTGTCCTCCACTCGGGCGGCAATCACAACAACCACCTCGGGCATCGTTGAAGCGCGCGGATTGCGAGAACTGGACTCGACACCGATAAGTTCCGACACCGTTGCCGACGGCGCCGGAACGGGCGTGGCCGTGGAGAAAACGCCTACCAGTGGGGACAATGTCCCCACGAACACATTTGGCAGTCGGGTCCTGGTGAACACTGCCAGCAACCAGACGCTTGAGGCGATATCGCTTGCAAATAACTCGGCTGTGCGCGGCATCAGCATTCCGGTTACCGGGCGATTGAACATTCTGGGTGGGGATTCCACCTCGGTGCAACAGCTCAGCATTGCGATGGGGCAGAATCAGGTTCAGCAGCAGACAGTGACGGCTCCGACCACCCCCCCTGCGCAACTCGCGCTCGGGAATTTGCTCGCCCAGAACCGCTTGATGGGCCAGTACTCCAATCCGCTCTACGGGGCGTCCGCGTATACCCCTCTCTCGTCGGGGCGCAGTGTGATCCCGATAAGTGGTCCCGGCGATCCAAGCCTGATGGGCACTCCCAGCACCTCGACGTCTGGCACGGTCACCACAACTCCGGGGGATCAGCCCACCGAACAGCCGCCGGCGAACACCACCCCAACGACGCCGCAGACGCCGCAACAGAATCAGCCCAACACTTCTGCTCCCCCTGCGAATCCCCAGCAGGATCAAACCCCGGCCGGGGTGCCGCAACAGAACAAATCGCCGGAGAAGCAACAGGATTCACCCCTGGCGCTTGTTCCTCCGCGTTTGGATCCCGCGCTCGCCAGTGTGTCGGCCGCCGAGGTTGCCTCGGAGGTCGCGTTGGCGACGGCGATGAACCAGGCACTTGCCGCGTCCGCCCCGCCGTCGGAATCCCCCGCCAGCGTGGCGCGCAGCGAGGGGAACCACGACGAGGGAAACCAGCAAACGGTCGCCTTCTCCAACGAGCAATCGCCCAACCAGGACCAACTGCCTCCCAACGCGGTCACCGAGCACACCCCCGCGCAGGACCCCCGAGAGGAGAACGCCTCGCCGAAGCCCCCGTCGGCCCTGGTTGCCACAGCGCCTGAGCGGAACGAGAGACCGTCGGTCGTTGCCCGTACCTCAGCGCATGTCCCGGTCGCACCCGGCGCAAACCTCCTCCTCCCCGAGCTGGAAGAGGGGCATGCTTTGCAGCAGCAGGTGGTGGCCGAGGCGCATCTCGCCAATGGAAGCCTTAATCTGCGCAATGCTCTCTTTGTCCTGGTGGGAACTGGGTTGTCGATCTTTGGCTCACGACCCGAACCCGGTGCCCGGCGTTCGACCGAGCAACGGCAATACCGTCGTCGTCTGAGCCTCGATCGCATCTGACAGGAGGGGCGTGGCGGGCGGACTCGCCGTATGTCTGCCATGCCGGGTGAGTCCCAACCGGGACTCGCCCTTCCTGCTAGCCCTGGATGTGTGGTGTCAAGGAGGATTCTCCAGTCGGGAAACGTCAGCCTCTCCGTATGTGCAGGATAGAGGGGCGGGAGACGTTTCCCGACCATTCTGACCCGCATTGCGAATAGGTGAGGTTAGACCACCGATGCCACAGCGAGCACGATTGCAGCTGGAGCAACTCGAAGAACGGCTGGCGCTCAACAGCACCAACCCGGTGAGCGACCCTCTCAGTGGTGCCTACTCGCCCCCCGTCAACGGCACCTATGATTCCTCCGGTCTTGGTGCTTCCGTTCAGATCACCAACCTGACCTCGCTTCCCTACTTCGATCCGTTTAGCTATTACGGTTATCCCGGGTACGGGAGCAACATGACGCTGATGACCTTCACGGTCACCAACCTTGGGAATGCCGCCTCGGGGGGAAGCAATCTGACCTTGCAGGCGAGTGTCCCCGGTTATGGAGTGAGCTACCTCGATCCTTTTGGATACGGCGGCTACGGGTATGGGTATGGCGGCTACTCCTTTGATCTGGCGACCATCCAGGTGGGTAGTCTGGCTCCCGGGCAATCCTACACCCAGACCATCCTGGTCAGTCTCCCCTCGTTCTACAGCTACTACGGGATGCCGCTGCTCCTCTCTGGACAGATCACTCCGATCTACCAGGCGCCCACACAGTTCCCCATCGATTACGGTTATCCTCCCTACACGCCCAGCTTTGGTTTCGATTATCTCTCTCCAACCTCGCCTTTCTCCTACGGCGTCGGGAGCATTGGGTACAGCGGCGGATATGGGGATTTCTCTTTTGGCATCCCTGTCCCATCCTCGCAGGGGCCAACGTTTACCTCGCAGGGGGCGCATTCCCCGAATGCAGGGATTGCCGAATCCGAGGCGGCTCTGCTGGTACAGCAGGAACAAGGGCAACAGAAGCTCAGCGCGCAGCAGTTGCAACAGTTGACTCCCGGCCCCATCGAGGAGGGGAAAGCGCTGGAGAACCTCGACGATCTCTCTGCCAACCTCGCTCAGCGCGGACGGAAGGCCTCAGAGGGTTCTTCCGGAAAGGACCTGGCTCAGAGTCTGGAGGGGGACGACGATCTTACCGACCCGCCACTGGAGAGCGAACGCGAGGTGCTGCAACGTCGGCGGGCCGGACCGGGACTGCGCGATCGTGTTCGGGCCTTGCTCGCTCAGCCCGACGCGGAGGAGGGCGAGGAAGAAGGTGCCGCCAATCCGAGCGCGCCCCCGCGCGAGGCGACGACTCGCCAGGATGAACGTCCGCCACGCGTAAGCCCGGCCGAAGAGCAGAGGGGACCCTCTGTCTTCGCGCGACGTGACACCCCGCCGGCTCCGCAACAGGAGCAGCAGAAGGTGGTATCCGCCGAGGCGCTCGAACTCGGCGACTGGGTTCCCCCCCAGCAGTCCCCCCCCAGGGCGTTGGCCGTCGCGGATCGCGAGGAGAGCGTCGAGCCGCGTCAGGCGCAGATGGCCTTCTTCATTCTGCTCGGTGCCGGCCTGGCCAGTTTGAGTCACGGCTTTCTGGCTCCCGAAACACACGCCGTTGAACAGCGACCCAGAAAACGGCGTCAACCGCTCAAGCGGATTTGAACCCTGATCGGCCCGCTTTCGCCCACGGGCCGATCAGGGCCGCCCTCATCGCTCGCCGTTCCGTTGTCAGGGTGCCCTGATGTCGCTTTCTTCCCTCGCGAGCCACGCATTTCCCGTGCGAATTGTTCTGCTCTGGCTCGGCCCGCTCGCCCTGGTGCTTACCCTTCTGGGAGCCAGCCTTACCTCAGTGCCCCTTGTGGTGCGCGCTCCGGGGACACTCCAACCACGCGCGACCGTCGCTCCGATTGTCATTCCGGAATCTCTTGCCAATGTGCGCGTTCTCCAGATCCTCCGTGGGGAAGGTCAAACGGTGCAAAAGGGTGAACTCCTGTTTCTGTTCGATCTGACCGCCCTGAAGGCCGAGGTCGAGACCCAGGAGCAACGAATCCGCCAGGGGAAGGAGCAACTCGCCACCCGGCTCAGCCGGCGAGCGGATGCCGAGGCGGACTTCCAGATCGCCCTGAAAAACGCCGAGAACGATCTGAGACAGGCAGAGCAGGATGTGAAACAACGCGAGGAGCAGCGGCAGCGTGAGATCCGCCTGAGAAAAACCCAGCTGGAAAGTGCCCAGCAGGATGCGGAGCGCAGTGAAAAACTCGCTGCGGTCGGGGCCGAATCGCGCGAGAAGCTGGAAAAGGCTCGGCAGAAACTGGCTCAGGCGCGCCAGGCGCTTGCTCTGGCGGAGACGCCGGTCAATCGCAGTGAACTCGAAACCACACGGAACGAACTTGCCCAGCGTCGTCAGGATCATGAGCGACGGTCCGCGCGCCTGGAACAGCAACTGCGTGACGACGAGGCATCTCTGACCAATCTCCGCACCCGCCTGCTCCCGATGGAACTGCGGCTCCAGTCTGCCCTGCAGGCCCAGCGCGCTCCCCTTGCGGGGGTCGTTGTACAATGCCGTGTTCAGCCAGGCGCCGTCCCGGAGACCGGCAGACCCGTCATTCTCCTCGCGGAACAGGCAGAGCACTGCTTTGAGATGTCCCTGCCGACCCGAAATCTCCCACCTCTCAAAGGGTATCCAGTGCAAATTCGTCTGGAAGGCCTGGATCCTGCAATCCACGGAGTTCTGACTGGAACTATCAAGGAGGTGATTGCTCCTTCTACGGAGGGATCTGACCCCGCCACCGCACGGGTACGGGTTGAGCTGGATCGGCAGGAGCTGGGGGGAGAGCACCAGAAGGTCGAGTTACGTTTCGGGATGACCGGCCAGGCGGAAGTGGTGCTCGGTCGTCGCAGTGCTCTTGCTCACGGGCTTCATCGATTACGCCACCTCGTTGGCCTTGAATAGCCTCCCTCGCCGTTGCGTGCGCCTCTCGCTTTGAAAAGATGGCGAATCGCCTCCGCGATTGATAGGATGCCCCTGTCGTCCCCTGAACTCTCCCGGAGGAGGAAACGCCATGTCCACTGCAGTGCGCGAGAAAAGCCAGGCGATCAAGCCGCCGCAGGTGAAGGATCAGCCGCTCTTGATCGGCGGAAAATGGCTCGACAGTGTCTCTGGCAAGACCTTTCCCACTGTGAATCCCGCCACCGGCGAGGTGATCTGCCAGGTGGCCGAGGGAGACAAGGCTGACATTGACCTGGCCGTCAAGGCAGCACGCAAGGCTTTTGAAGAAGGCCCCTGGCGCAGGATGAATGCCTCGGAGCGTGGACGGTTGTTGAACCGCCTCGCCGACCTGATTGAACGCAACCAGGAGGAGCTGGCCGCTCTGGAAACGCTGGACAACGGCAAACCGTATCGCGATGCCCTGGCCGCCGATTTGCCCCTCACCATCAAGTGCTATCGCTACTACGCCGGCTGGGCCGACAAGATTCACGGCAAGACCATCCCCGTCGAGGGACAGTACTTCTGCTACACGCGCCATGAGCCCGTCGGCGTGGTGGGGCAAATTATTCCCTGGAACTTTCCGCTGTTGATGCAGGCGTGGAAGTGGGGGCCGGCTCTGGCTTGCGGGAACACGCTCGTTCTCAAGCCCGCCGAGCAGACACCGTTGACCGCTCTGCGCGTCGCCCAGCTGGCGCAGGAAGCAGGGTTCCCCGATGGGGTGATCAATGTCGTTCCCGGCTACGGTCCGACCGCCGGAGCGGCGCTTTCCAGCCACATGGACGTGGACAAGGTGGCGTTCACCGGCGAACACACCACCGGCCAGATCATCATGGAAGCCGCGGCTCGAAGTAACCTCAAGCGCGTCAGCCTGGAACTCGGTGGCAAGAGCCCCAACGTGGTCTTCGCCGATGCCGATCTCGATGCCGCTGTTGAGGGGGCATACTTTGGCCTCTTCTTCAATCAGGGCCAGTGCTGCTGTGCAGGGAGTCGCCTCTTTGTCGAGGAGAAGATTCACGAGGAGTTTGTCGAGCGGCTCGTCAAGAAGGCGAAGAACCAGAAGGTGGGCGACCCGTTTGATCTGACCACCACCCAGGGCCCGCAGGTGTCGCAGGAACAGTGCGACCGCATCCTCAGCTACATCGAGGCGGGTCGCAAGGATGGCGCCAATCTCCTCACCGGCGGACAGCGCATCGGCACCCGGGGCTACTTCATCGAGCCCACAGTCTTCACCAATGTCACCGATGACATGAAGATCGCGCGCGAGGAGATCTTTGGCCCGGTCATGAACATCCTTCGGTTCAAGGACGTCCAGGAAGTGGTAAAACGCGGCAATCAGACGTTCTACGGTCTGGCCGCGGCCGTCTGGACGCGCGACATCAAGAAGGCGTACACCCTCGCCAACGGGCTGCGCGCCGGCACGGTGTGGATCAATTGCTACGATGTTTTCGATGCCGCCGCTCCGTTTGGTGGTTTCAAGATGAGCGGGATCGGACGCGAACTCGGCGAGTACGCTCTGGAGATGTACACCGAGGTCAAGACGGTCTACGTGAACCTGGACTGAGCAGACACGACTACCTCTGGGACGCCTGAAGGAGTTTCCCTTTCAGGCGCTCCCGGAGTGGGGGACTGAGGAAGGGGGGGAGCATGTCCTGGCGCACTTTTGTCGGTGGGTTGCTGATCCTGGTGCTGAACGCGCGCGTTCAGGCCGGTTCGTCCAATAGTTTGATGGACCTCTCGCCGGATGGCTCGCGATTGCTGGTGGCGAACGCCGATAACGGCACCGTCACCGTCGTCGATACCATCACCCGCAAGGCGCTGCGCGAAATCAAGGTCGGCGACAAGCCCGAGGGGGTCACCTGGATTGGCAAGGGGCCGCTCGCACTCGTCACCGTCTATCGCGACGATCTTGTGGTCTGGGTTGATACCGAGGCCGGCAAGGTTATTCATACATTAAAGGTCTCCGATGAGCCTTATGGCATCGTCGCCGACAAGGAGGGCAAACGCGCCTGGGTGACGCACGATTATCCGGGCACGGTTGCCGAGATCGATGTGGACAAGCGCTCGGTGGTGCGCGAGATCAAGGCGGGCTCCTTCCTGCGCGGCATCGCTCTCAGCCCCGACGAGAAACGTCTCTACGTGACCGAGTTTTACACCGCCTGTATGCATGCCGTGGAGTGCAACACCGGCAAGGTGGTCGATACCTGGAAGGGGCAGCCCACGGACAATCTGTGTCGCAATGTGGTGATTCATCCACGCCGTCCCAAGGCATATCTTTCGCATGTTCGCTCCAAGACCGAGGTCATCGATGGCCGCGGATCGATCTTTCCGCAGCTGACCATCTACGACCTGGTGCCCGCCAATAGCTCGTCCTCGCGCCGCACCTCCTTTGGCATGGATACCTACAACGGCGTGTATGTTGTCACCAATGCCTGGGAGGCCGCGCTTTCGCCCGATGGCAAACGGATCTATACCCTTTATGCCGGCACCGATGACATGAATGTGTCAGCGGTCATCGACGACGATTACAAGGAGATCGATCGGATCGGCGGGGCGCGGGTGGTGGGGAAGAATCCGCGTGCCGTGCGTGTCAGCCCGGATGGCAAGACGGTTTATGTCTCCAATACCCTTGATTTCACCGTGAGCGTGCTCGACGCCGATCTGCGTTCGTTGGGGACGATCAAGGTGTGCGATCCGCCCAAGTCGCCGGAATGGGTGCGGGGCAAGATTCTCTTCGCCTCGGCCCGTCCGCCGATGAGTTTTCCCAGGTGGGTCGCCTGTGCTTCCTGCCATCCCGACGGTCTGACCGATGGCCGCATCTGGAAGAACCCTGAAGGACTGCGGAAAACGCCATCGTTAATGGGGCTGGCCCACACGCACCCCTTGCACTGGTCCGCCGATCGCGATGAGGTGCAGGATTTCGAGTACACCATCCGCAGCAAGTTGATGATGGGGCGCGGCCTGTACAGCGGACGCATCACCCCCAAGGTGCCGTTCAGGCCCACCGAACTCGACGAGGTGCTCAGCGGGAAATCGGCCGATCTTGACGCGTTGGCGGTCTACACCAACTCCTTTGAGTTCACCCTCTCGCCGCACAACCCCGCGCCTGGGAAGTTGTCGCCCTCGGCGGAACGCGGAAAGAAACTCTTTTTTAGCAAGGAGGTTGGGTGTGCCACCTGCCACAGTGGCCCCTACTACACCGATAGTCGCCTGAAAAAACCGTTTAACGTGCATGATGTGGGCACCGGACAGGACGACCCCGGCGAGAAGAACGGGCCGAAGTACGATACACCCACCTTGCTCGGGGTTTATCGCACCGCCCCCTATCTCCACCATGGCAAGGCGAAGACGCTCCACGAGGTGCTCACCACCTGTAACAAGGAAGATAAGCACGGGAAAACGAGCCATTTGAAGGCAAACGAGATCGACGATCTCGTTGATTTTCTCAAGGCGCTCCCGTACGAGATGCCCCCTGCGCGGACGGAGAACACCGTCAAATATCGCTACGAGGGGAAGAAAGAGTAACTCACGCATTGAGAGCGGCATGGCAGCGGGTGAGGTGCCTGGTGGCCTCACCCCGTTGCTTTCCCCCCTGGGCGAGACGCGCCACTCGCACCCCTGGATTCTGCCTCGAGGAGACACCGTGAATCCCGAATGGAAAGCCCGTTACGATGCCGCCGTTGAGGCGACGCGCAAGGCGGGGCAGCTTGCCCTGAACTACTTCGACACGGGGCTGGAGATCGAGTGGAAGTCTGATCAAAGTCCTGTCACACGGGCTGATCGCGAGGCAGAGCAACTGCTGCGAACCACCCTCCAGACGGCGTTCCCACACGACGGCTTTCTGGGCGAGGAGTATGGCGATCACCCGGGAACCTCGGGCTATCGGTGGATCATCGACCCCATCGACGGGACGCGTAGTTTTGTGCGTAATATCCCGCTGTGGGGAACGCTGGTTGGGCTGGAATACCAGGGAGAGACGATCCTCGGCGTGGCGGACACCCCGGCGCTGGGGCAAACCTATCACGCGCTGCGTGGCAATGGCGCGTATCGCAATGAACGGCGCATTCGTGTCTCGGATGTGGCGACCCTCGACCGGGCCATGGTCTTCTATTCCAGTGTGGCGTGGTTTGTGAAGGCGGGGCGCGCTGAGCAGTTCATGAAATTGACCACGTTGGCCGATCGTCCCCGCGCCATGAGCGACTTCTATGGCTTCTGCCTGGTGGCGCAGGGGTCGGGGGAAGTGATGGCAGAATGGGGGGTTCATATCTGGGACGTGGCGGCCATCCAACCGATCGTCGAGGAGGCGGGCGGCCGCTTCACTGACTGGGACAACGGGCGCACGATTCAGCGCCCCGATGTGATCGCCAGCAACGGTCGCCTGCATGATCAGGTCTTACAGATCCTTAATGGGGCCTGAATCATGAGCAGTCCGCGCACGCTGCAATGGGTCGGGGATGGCCAGGGGTTCGTGCGGCTGATCGATCAAACCCTGCTACCCACGCGTCTGGAGTATCGCGAGTGCCGCACCGTGGAAGAGGTGTGGGAAGCGATTCGGGTGCTGCGCGTGCGCGGCGCGCCGGCCATCGGCGTGGCTGCGGCGATGGGAGTGGTCGTTGGCATGCAGACCCACCCCGGGGATGCCGCTCGCCTCCGGGAGGTGTGCGCCTATCTGCGCACCAGCCGCCCGACCGCGGTCAATCTCTTCTGGGCCCTGGAGCGCATGGAACGGACCTTCGAGGAGGTACGCGTCGCGCTCTCCCCCCAGGCCATTCACGAGCGGCTGCTTCGGGAAGCCCTGGTGATCGAGGACGAGGATCGGCGCATGTGCCGCGCCATTGGCAAGGCTGGGGCGACCCTGATCGAGAGCGGCGATGGCGTATTGACGCACTGCAATGCGGGAGGGCTGGCAACCGCCGACTACGGGACAGCACTGGCAGTCCTTTTCACGGCACAGGAACAGGGTAAGGAGCTACACGTTTTCGCCGACGAGACCCGGCCGTTGTTGCAAGGAGCACGCCTGACGGCGTGGGAGTTACAGCAACGCGGCATTCCGGTCACCGTCATTTGCGATAACATGGCGGCCCAGGTGATGAAGGAAGGGCGGATTCAGCGCATCGTGGTCGGGGCCGATCGCATCGCTGCAAACGGAGATACTGCCAACAAGATTGGCACCTACGGGGTGGCAATCCTGGCGCGGGCGCACGGCATCCCGTTCTATGTGGCCGCCCCGTCCAGCACCTTTGATCTCTCCCTGCCGACCGGCGCTGGGATCCCGATCGAGCAACGCGATCCAGGCGAAGTGACGCATGGGTTTGGCCGCCAGACGGTTCCGGACAATGTGCCCGTCTACAACCCCGCCTTTGATGTCACCCCGCATGAGTTGATCACCGCGCTGATCACCGAGAAGGGAGTGATCACTCCGGTCGAAACGCGGACCATTCGCTCGGTTCTCACTTCTGCGACATAGCCTGCCGCTGATTACCACTTTCTGGAAAACGAGGAGGAGCGCCCCGGAGCCTCGCCCGTGTCTCTTTGGCGAACAGCACGGGAGTTGCAGGCGGAAGATGCGTTGATGCGGGAGATCCCCGACCGTTGGCACTCCCTTTGCTAGATCCAGGGAGTGCGAGTGGAAGGCGGTCCGTCCCGGGTGGCGAGCGCTCGCTGCGGAGTGCCCGGCTTCGGGGCGAAAAGAGTTGACGGCTCAAGCGCCACAAGTACAACAACCCGTGGGGTGTCGGCACGTGCATTCCCACCAACCCCATACTCGCAGAAGAGGAGCGAAGAGCTGATCATGTCGGACGCGACTCCTAATCAACCTGATGGTGGAACGGAACGAACCCCTCCCGCTGCCGCGGCTGCCCCGGCTCCTGCCAAACCTGCGGTACCGGCGAAGGCCGCGCCCGCCGGAGGGGAATCGCGCCGCTTCTTCCTGTTCAAATTCATCGATTCCGTCACCCTCGCCTGGAGTGCCTTTGTCCTGGCGGCGACGGCGTCGGTGCTGGGTACGTTACGCTTCATGATTCCGAATGTGCTCTCGGAGCCGCCTTCCAAATTCAAGGCCGGCTTCCCCGATAACTATGAAGAAGGCAAGGTGGTCGAACGCTACAAGGACATGAACACCTGGATCGTTCGCCTCCATGGGATCATCTACGCCTTGAGCACAACCTGCACCCATCTGGGCTGTACGCCCAACTGGCTGGAACGTGAGGGGAAATTCAAGTGTCCCTGTCACGGCAGCGGGTTCTACATCACCGGCATTAACTTTGAAGGTCCCGCTCCCCGTCCGCTCGAACGATGGGGGATTCGCGTTGGCGAGGATGGCCAGATCGTCGTCGATAAGAGCATGAAGTTCCAGCAGGAACGCGGCGAGTGGACCAATCCGGATTCGTTTATCAAGGTCTGATCTCTGCTCACCAAGGTGCGGCCGAGGCCCCAACCCTTTCGGGGTGCTCCCGGAAGGGTTCTTGCCCCGGCCCTGCCTCGACCTCCAGATAAGGAACTCCTCCACATGTCGGTTGGTGATTTCATTCGGAACTCGCAGGTCTGGAAGAGCATCTTCCGCCACCCGGCCCCGCGCGATCGGCGTAATCGCGTGGTCGTGATGCTCACCAACGTCTTTCTCCATCTGCACCCGGTGTCGATTCGCAAGAGCGGCATCGCCCTCAGCTATACCTGGTGCATGGGCGGGATCACCTTTTTTCTCTTCCTGGTCGAAACGGTGACCGGTGTGCTGCTGATGTTCTACTATCGGCCCACGCTGGAACACGCGTATAACGATATCCTGGCGCTGCGCGATGTGGCAACCCTTGGCGTCCTCCGCGAAATTCATCGCTGGGGTGCGCACGCCATGGTGATCACCATCTGGCTGCACATGTATCGAGTGTTCCTCACAGGCAGTTACAAGCCACCTCGGGAGTTTAACTGGGGGGTGGGCGTCATCTTACTGGTGTTAACCTTGCTGCTGAGCTTCACCGGCTATCTCTTGCCGTGGGATCAGCTGGCCATCTGGGCCATCACCGTCGGCAGCAACATGGCTCGCGCCACCCCGTTCCTGGGGCACGAAGGGCCCGGGTCCACCTTCCTCAAGATTGGCGATACTCCTCTCATCCACAATGGCTCCGATGCACGCTTCCTGCTGTTAGCGGGTCGCTCGGTCGGCGGGGACACGCTGCTCCGGTTCTACGTTCTCCACTGCGTCGCCATTCCGCTCGCGGTCGGGTTATTGATCGCGGTGCATTTCTGGCGCGTGCGCAAGGACGGCGGGATCAGCGGGCCTCTGTGAGATCAAACACACCAGCGCGTGGGTGCGACGGGAGGCTCGTGGGCAGCTCCCGTCTTCCGCTCGCCTAGGCAGACAGGGATCGTGAATCATGTGGACTAGCATTACGGAATGGGAAAGCCTGCAAACCGGGCTCGCCTATTTCTATCTGCTCTGCGTGCTCCTCAACCTCGGCTTTGCGTTTTACTACTTCAAGGTCGAGAAGAACCTTGCGGCAGCCGGCTTCTGGACTGTGGTGAGCCTGGCGTACGGGGCGCTGGCCGCTGGCTACTTTGCGCATCTGGGCTGGGCGCTTCCGGTCAACATCAAGAATGGCATCGACTACCTGATGGGGCCGGTGATCTACAGTCTCGGCTCCGTGGTGGCGTTTTGCATCGTCCTCTACTGGCGGAAGTTCTTCACCAATCCGCACGTTGCCTGGGGGATGCTCAATCTCTCCATCCTGGCCTTCGGCTTCTCCGTCACCGATAAGAACTTCTTCGACATTGTGCGCAAGCCGGACAACGTGCCCATTCCTCTGCTCATCTACTCGGTGGGTTTCTTCACCTGGCTGGCCCTGCGGCGCTCGGTGCTCAACGATCAGCGCATGGCCCGGGGCGAGGCTCCGCTGGAAAAGTTGGAAGACGAGAAGGTGCTGGTGTGGCCAGACCTGGTCTACACCGAGTTGCTGGCGATGATTATCTGCACCATCATCCTGGTGGCGTGGGGCTTACTCCTGAAGGCGCCGCTGGAAAACCCCGCCACGAGTGCCAAGGCGCCCAACCCCTCCAAGGCGCCGTGGTACTTCCTCGGTTTGCAGGAGATGCTGGTCTACTACGATCCGTGGATGGCCGGCGTGGTGCTGCCCACCATGATCATCGTCGGTCTGATCGCCATCCCCTACATCGACTATAACAAGCAGGGCAACGGCTATTACACCTTCTCCCAAAGACCCTTTGCGATCATCACCTACCTGGTTGGCTTCATCATTCTGTGGGTGACGCTGATCGTGCTGGGGACAGTGTTGCGTGGTCCCAACTGGAACTTCTTTGGACCGTTCAGTTACTGGGATCCACACAAGGTGGATCCGCTCAACAACATCAACGTTTCGGACATCTTCTGGCTGCACTGGTTTGGCAAGTCGGTCAAGGGGATGCACTGGTTCATTCGCGAACTCCCGGGCATCATCCTGGTGCTGATCTATTTGCTGGTCTTGCCGCCCTTGCTGGCCAAAACCATCATGCGCTCGATGTTCATCCGGATGGGCTTTATCCGCTTCTTTGTGCTGGTAACACTCCTGCAATTCATGGCGTGTCTGCCCATCAAGATGTTGTTGCGCTGGACGATCAACCTGAAGTACATTGTGTATCTGCCCGAGTTTTTCTTCAACATTTGATAGTGTTAAACTCGCTCACTGAGCGGTGCGGGCGCCTTGCCGGAGGGCAGGGGACCGCTCGCTCCGCTCCCCGGATAACGCCCACTCGTTCGCTGGACCGAACTCTGTCCTCAGGGATATACGAGTACCATGGCAGCCACTGATAAGACTTACCGCAATCAGAAGACGCTGAACGTCATCTTCGCGGTGTCGTGCGTGCTGATGTTCGCCTCCATCCTGTGGATGCTCTACGACGACTACCATCGGTCCTGGAAATCGGTCCAACGCGAGTTCCGCGACGTGGAAACGCTCGTCAACGAACGCGCCATGCTCGAAAAGTTGCCCAAGGGCGACGACTTGAAGAAACAGATCGAGGCGGTCAAGAAGGCCCGCGAGACCTTCCAGAAGGCCGAGAGCGAGGTGGCCGCCAAACGCAACGAGATTCTTGTGGAGAAGGACAAGGCCACCGAGCATTTCCAGGTGGTGAAGGCGGATCTGGACTCGGCCGGCAGTTACTACGACCTCTATGTCGATAAACTGGGCAACGTTCCCGAGGTGCAAAAGCCGGCGGTCCAGGCACAGGTCGATCAGTATCGTGCCCGCATCGATGACCTCAAAGCCAAGCTCAAGGATGCGCAGCAGCGGTTGGACGATCTCGATCGCAAGTTGGCGACCGAGGTGACCGCCAAGCTGGAGAAGCCCCAAAAAGATCTCAATGATGCTCAGGACGCCCTGAAGGCGCTCACGGATAACTTCACCCGTCTGGCCAAGGTGACGGCCGAGAAACGCTGGAAACTGGGCGATACCATCCGTGATCTCCCCATTCTCGATGGGTTTTCTCCGCCTACCAAGATTCAGCAGGTCACGCTGGCGGAACTCCCCATCGATTACGGTGGGTTCAAGGAAGTCACCCGGTACGATCGTTGTGCGACCTGCCACCTGGGGATCGAGCGTGCCAACTACGCGCGGCCCAGTCTGCTGGCGATTCTGCCCCCGGATAATGACAAGGGACAGAAGCATCTGCAGGATATTGAACAACGCCTGTCCGACGCGCGGCGTCTCCTCACCGAAATGGTGAACGGGGGTGAAAAGCTTCCCTTCGATATCGACGATCTGCCCAGCAAGGTCCACACGCTTTCGCTGACGCCTGGGCAACTGACGATGTATGCCGCCCATCCGCGCATGGACCTCTTTGTCGAGTCCAATAGTCCCCATCCGATGGAGAAGTTTGGTTGCACCTCGTGCCACAACGGTCAGGGGAGTGGGACGGACTTCTACACCGCCTCGCACACTCCCAACGACGCGGTCCAGATGGAACGCTGGCAGAAGGGGCACTCCAAGACCAACCCCGATAGCTACCACTGGCACGCCAACCACGACTGGGACACCCCCATGATGCCCCGTCGTTTCGCGGAGTCGATGTGTGTGAAGTGCCACCACCAGGTGACCGATCTGATCCGCTTTGGCAACAAGGAAGAGTCGCCCAAGCTGATTCAGGGATACGAACTGGTCCGTGATAATGGCTGCTTCGGTTGCCACGAGATCGCCGGCACCAAGAGTGGGCGGGAAATTGGTCCTGATATGCGCGCCGAGCCGAATCCTCCGCTGGAGTGGCTCCCCGCTGCGGAACAGGCCAAGATGCGCAATGATACGCAGAATCCCCCGGGAACCTTCCGCAAGGTGGGGCCTGGGCTGCGTCGCCTCACAGAAAAGACCACCAGTGACTGGGTATCCAAGTGGATCAAGGATCCGCGTGGGTTCCGGCCTGACACCAAGATGCCGCATTTCTTCGGGCTGAGTACGAACTCTCCCAGCACTCTCCCCGAGGATCAAAAAGCGTATCCCGACGCCGAGATCGTGGCTGCCACCTTCTACTTGATGGATGAAAGCCAACGCTATCTGCAAGGGAAGGACTTCACGCGTGAGGTGGTCGAGAAGCAGGTGAAGGATCGCCAGGAATGGCTCTCCCGCGAGTTGACTCCGGAGGAGAAACGGGAGGTCGCCAAGAAGAAGAAGGAACTGGACACCTGGACGCGGCGTTACATCGATCTGCTCCTGCTGGCGCAGCCGTTGCAGGTGACGCGCGTCAACGACGAGGTCGCCAAGTTGCAGCTCTTCCAGGATCGCCTGGCCGAGCAGCAAAATCCAGAGAACGAAAACCCCGATGCCGAGGTGTTGAACAACGCCAGGGCGGGGGTCGCCGAGACCATGAAGGTTCTGACCAGCATCAAGCCGCAACCTGTGGAGGCCAAATTGCTGATCGATGCCGCCGGACAGGACTACACCGCCGGCATCCCTCCGCGTTCCAACGATCCCAAGCACCTGAGCACGGGGCGCAAGCTCTTCTCGGAGCGGGGCTGCCTGGCGTGTCACTCGCACGATGCCACGACCAAGCCGGGCGATGTCCCTGTGGTCGAGGGAGTCGCTCAGTTTGGACCGGATCTCTCCCGCGTGGCAGCCAAGATCAAGAAGGACGACGGCGGGCGTGCCTGGTTGGTGCAATGGCTGGTGAACCCCAATGTTCACTCACCGCGCACCCGCATGCCGATCACCCATCTGACCGTTCCTGATGCGGCCGCAATCGCCGACTGGCTGCTCAGCCGCACCGAGGAGGCCGACACCTGGAAGGCAGACGCTGTTCCCGAGCCGACGATGGATACCCTGGAGAAGCTGGCGACCATCTACGTCGCTGGCACCTCGATCGGCAAAACTGATGCGGCGGACGTCGTCAAGACCGGGATGAAGGATGTACACAAGCAAGGGCTCGCTCCCGATGCCGACGAGTGGATGCTCGAAGGGCCCGAGGACAAGGCGCTGAAGCTGAAGCGTTACATCGGAAAGAAGGCGATTGGCCGTCTGGGCTGCTACGGCTGCCATGACATTCCCGGCTTCGAGACCGCCAAGCCGATTGGCACGGCGCTGAACGACTGGGGCAAGAAGGATCCCGCACGGTTGGCCTTCGAGGATGGAGCCAACTTCGTGAAAACCCACTTCAATGTGGTGGATCTCCGTGAGAGCGAGAAGCAAAAGGGAACGCCCGCGAAGGAGTGGAAGGCAGCCGGGGACAAGCCGCCCTACGAGAAATACTTCGCCGAAGCGATCGAGCATCACCAGCGTGAGGGCTTCTTGCATCTGAAACTGGCCAACCCGCGCAGTTACGACTATCGCCGTCTGCGCTCGTGGGAAGACCGGTTGCGCATGCCGCAGTTCCGCTTTGCTCGCTCCAAGAAGAAAGCCGACGAGTCCGACGAGGAATTTGAGCGACGCCGCGAGTACGAGGAAGCGCGGGCGCGCGAAGCAGTCATGACGTTCATCCTGGGGCTGGTTGCGGAACCGGTTCCGTCCAAGTATGTGTACCACCCCAACCTGGACAAGATGAATGAGATCAAGGGGCGCCATGTGCTGGAGAAGTTCAACTGCGGCGGCTGTCACCAGATCCGACCGGGGTTGTACGAATTCAACTTTGGCAACACTCCCCGGTCACGCGAGCAGGTGCTGCAGTGGTTGAAGATCGCTCACGATCAGACCCAGGCAGCGTTCAAGGGGAGCGATCACATCTTCCCGGACTCCAACGCCTGGATTGGACAACCCTCGCCGTTCCCGGATCGGCAGGCCGTCAAGGGGGTTCCGCGCGGCACGGAACCAGATCCGGAAGACGATACCAAACTCCTTCAGGTGGTGCGTCTGACCGATGCGTTCACCTACACCATCCCCAGGGGGGAGCCGCGTGCGGGGGAAACCTTCAACGTGGCAGCGGGGCAGGAACTGCGGGTGCCGATGGAGGTGCTCACCCAGGCAACGCAACCCTACGGCGGGACGTTCAGCAAGCTGATGCTGCCGTACCTGGACAAGCTCGATCCGCAATCCTATCGGCTGCCCGAGAAGGATAGCGATGCGCGGACCGTGCTGCCGCCGCCGCTGATTCGCGAAGGGGAACGGGTGCAGCCGCAGTGGGTGTACCAGTTCCTGCTGAATCCCCAGAAGGTTCGCCCGGTGACCATTCTGCGCATGCCGAAGTTCAACATGAGCGAGGAAGAAGCGCGGGCCATGGTCAATTACTTCGCCTCGGTGGACAAGGTCAACAACCCGGGGATTGGGCTCACGGAATCCTATGTGCGGATTCCCCAGCGCGATCCTCGCTTCTGGAGTGACAAGTCGGGCGAGTATGTCAGGGAGTTGAAAGCAGCCAAAAAGGAGCAACAGAGACTGGACAATCTCAAGCCAATCTGGGACCTTTATCTAAAGGACCAGGTGACGGCGAAGGAACGCGAGGTGAAGGCGGCCGAGGATGCCCTGAAAGTCGTCAAACCCGAGGAGAAGGCGACCGCCGAAAAAGCCCTCGCGACTCTGAAGCAGGAATTGCAGACTGCCAGGGATCAGCTGGCCAAGAAAGACGTCTCGGCACTGGAAAAGAACTGGGCGGCCAACGATGCCTACGCCTCCGATGCGTATCGGCAACTCGCTGGACCTGGGAGTCCCTGTCTGAGCTGTCACAGCGTCGGCAATGTCCGGGCGCAGAAAGAACAGGGGCCCAACCTGGCACTCACCGCGGAACGACTGCGCCCGGAGTGGACGCTGCAATGGATCGCGGCTCCCAACCGGATGTACAGTTACGCTCCCACCATGCCGCAAAACTTCCCGAATGTTCCCAAGGAGCAGCGGCAACAGAATCGCGACCAGGCCATCTTCTACGGTTACCCGTTCCAGCGTGCCACCGCTGTCCGGGATGCCTTGATGGATCTGCCCCGGGTGTCCGAGCTTCCTGCCAACCGCTATCTCTCCGGCTCGAGGTAACCTATGATGCGCAAACTTTGTCTTGCTGCCCTGAGCACCCTTGTCGGCGCGCTGCTTGTTTCTCCCCAGGTCCGTGCCGAGGACGCCTGGGGAACGCTGAAGGGTCAGATTGTGTGGGGAGGGAAAGAACTCCCCAAGGAAACGTTCGTCAACGTGGACAAGGACCAGGCGCACTGTCTGTCCAAGGGGAAGATCCCCAAGGAAGACTTTGTGGTGAACCCGAAGAACAAGGGGGTTCGCTGGGCGATGGTCTGGATCGCTGTCGACAACGAGGGGAAGGCCGACTTCAAGGGGAAGATGCCCATTCATCCCAAGTTGAAGGAGGTCAGCCCCGCCAAGGTGGTGATTGATCAGCCTTGCTGCAAGTTCGAGCCACATGTGCTGGGCATGCGCGAGGGCCAGATTCTCGAAGCGAAGAACAGCTCGCCGATTCCGCACAACATGAACATCATTGGTGGCGCGCTCAACCCCACCATGAACTTCCTGTTGCCCCCCAAGGCTTCCAAGGAAGTGGATGGCTGGAAGGCTGCCCCGACTCCGGTGCCGATTAGCTGCAATATCCATGGCTGGATGCACGCCTACGTTCGCGTGTTCAACCATCCCTACTTTGCAGTCACCGACGAGGATGGCAACTTCAAAATCGAGAACGCGCCGGCAGGGAAGTTCCGGCTGATCATCTGGCATCCGGAAGCAGGCTGGGTGGTCGGCGATAAGAATGGCAAGGAAGTGGAGATCAAGGCTGGCGACAATGACCTGGGGAAGATTGACCTCAAACCGTGAGGTCACTTTTCGGGTGAGTTGGGTTGTTCTTTCAAGGCGCCAGCGTGACCACTCGCTGGCGCCTTTGTCTTCCTGGAGCACCCGCAGGCGCTCCACGCCACTGGAACCGCCTCTCACTTCTCGGAGGAACTCTCCATGCGACAACTCTACCGGGTGTGGTTCTCGACGATGTCCGCAGTCCTGGTCAGCACGGCCCTGCTTGGGTGCAGCAGTGGATCCAACTCTGGCGGGAGTTCTGCCGCTGGCGATACGAGCAAGAGCAGGGGCGCCACCAGCAGCACCGGCGCCACGACACCCATGGCCCCCACCGGGAAGACCGGACCAACGGGTCCCACGGGCAAGACGGGGAGAACGGACACCACGACCACCCCGCCGGCCGCCCAGGGCGACTGGGGCACCCTCAGCGGGCAGATTGTCTGGGGTGGAAAAGAGCTTCCCCCCGTCACCTTTATCAACGTCGACAAGGACCAGGCACACTGTCTTGGCCAGGGACAGATTCCCAGGGAAGATTATGTGGTGAACCCGAAGAACAAGGGGGTTCGCTGGGCGATGGTCTGGATCGCTGTCGACAACGAAGGGAAGGCTGACGTCAAGGGGAAGATGCCGACTCATCCCAGGTTCGAGCGTGTTTCACCCGCCAAGGTGGTTCTCGATCAGCCCTACTGCCGCTTTGAGCCGCACGTTCTGGGGATTCGCGAAGGACAGATCCTGGAGATCAAGAACTCCTCGCCGATTCCGCACAACACCAACCTGATTGGGGGAGCGCTCAACCCCACGTTGAACGTTCTGCTCGCTCCGCGAACCAGCAAGGAAATCACTGGCTGGAAGGCAGCGGTGCCTCCGGTGCCGATCAATTGCAACATCCATGGCTGGATGCGCGGGTACATTCGGGTGTTCAATCACCCGTACTTTGCGGTCAGCGATGCGGATGGAAACTTCAAGATCGAAAACGCTCCGGTTGGGAAGTTTCGTTTGCTCGTCTGGCATCCCGAGGCGGGGTGGGTGGGGAGCGACAAGAATGGCAAGGAACTCCAGATCAAACCCGGCACCAATGATCTGGGCAAGATCGCCCTCACCCCGTGACGGGAGCAACACTCGGCTCGGTGCTGTCAGGGAAAACCAGCAGCTGGGAGCGCGGAGTGAGGCTTTTTCTTCTTGGCCATGAACTGGGGAATATAATCACCTGGAACTGCATCTCACTTACAGGAGGTACTCTCACATGCGAAAATTCTGGCGGGCGTGGATCATGGCCATTCCGGTGGCCATTCTTGGAGCGGCTCTGATTGGTTGCAGTGGCGGTGGCACCGGGAGCGGTCCGACCAAGTCGGAAGGCGGAACGGGTTCGGACACCGGCACGGCCGGTTCGGAAATGAAGGCGATCGTCGCCAAGGGCAAGGCGACCATCAAGGGTAAGGTGACCTACGACGGCACTCCGCCCGAAGCCACGCCGATCGATATCACGGGGAAGACCGACGCGGCTCTCTGTGCCAAGGAACCCCCCAAGGACCAGAGATGGCAGGTCGACCCGGCCAGCAAGGGCATCATGGACGTCTATGTCTGGGTTCGCCCCGTCGAGAAGAATGAATACTTCGATTGCTCGGCGATCGCGGACAAGTACAAGGGCGAGGTGAAACTCGATCAGCCGGTGTGCGCTTTCCATCCACACGGGTTGTTGTTTTTCCCCGAGTATCGCGATCCGAAAGATGGCAAGAAGAAGATCAAGACCGGCCAGACGTTTATTGTGGGCAACGAGTTCGAGAAGCCTCACAACACCAAGATCAGCGGTCCGCTCGGCTTTGCCTTCAACCAGACGATCGAGCCGAAGACGTCGAAGACGGTCACGGGGATCACTGCTTCTTACGACACCCCCTACACCATCAACTGCACCATTCACCCGTGGATGTCGGCCTACGCGTGGGCGCTGGAGCATCCCTACGCAGCGATCAGTGGGAAGGACGGCTCCTTCGAGATCAAGGATGTGCCGGTTCCTCCGGGTGGCAAGCTGAAGTTTGTCGCCTGGCACGAAGAGAAGCGCTGGGTCTTTGGCAGCGCCAATGGCGAAGCCATCACCGTGGAAGACGGCAAAACGGTTGAAAAGAACTTCACCTTGAAGAAGTAAGCGCACGCTGGCCTTTTGCGTCGGGTTCGAGTATTCTGAAGCCGCGAAGGGGAGAAGTTCTCTCCTTCGCGGCTCTTTTTATTCGCAGACGGAGGAACGCTTCCATGCTGTGGCGCAACTGTGTGGCGATTCTGTTCGTCCTGATCCTGCCCCTGCTTGCGGACGCCGCCCCCTCGGATGTCAAGGCTGCCGAAAAAGCCGTGCGCGAGATGCTTGCCTCCTACAAGGCTCCCGAACCCGCCAAACTGGAGATCATCGCCGACTCCGCGGTCGTCAAGAGCTGTCCCGATCAGGTTTTCATCGCCGTTTTCTATCGCCAATATCCGATTGCTCGGGTCATGCCAGAACCGCTCCGCTTCTCCATGGTCTTCGCTTTCAATGGCAAGCAGGCGAAACTGCTCGCCAATGCGAAGGACCTGGAAGCCTACTTCAAGGGGCACCTTGCCAGGGCCGACACGGAAGCGAAGAAGAAGGATGCCGCGCGAGCCTGGCTGCGGCTGTCGGAGAATCTCCATCAGGATATGTTCTATCGCTTCGCCTTGATGGACGACGCCACCCGAGTGTCGGGCGATGAGGCCTCCGCCAAGGTAATCGTGATGCAGGGCGGCAATGGCGAGATCAACGCCACGCTCACTTTCAACAAGGATGGCTCCCTCGCCAAAATCGCCGAGGAGAGCAAGATCCGTCCCGGTCCGCGCCCCATCTGCCATGCGACCAAACTCCTGGATCCCGACCCGGTGATTCGTGCCATCGTGGAGCAGGATCTGTTGATCATGGGCCGCGCTTGCAAGCCTTACCTGGATGAACAGCGCGCCAGGGCAAGCCCCGACCTGCAAAAGGCGATTGATCGTCTCTGGCAGCGGATTGTTGAGTCCGAGCGTTGATCAGGCGCGGGGTCCGCGTCATCGACCGCAACGCTCCGACGATTCTGACGAACCGCACGGCTGAGCCAGGGGCGGAAAACGGAGGGGGTTTTTCTCCAGGGTTTTTTGAGAGTCTTCGCCAGCGGAGTGGGGTTCTATTCTGAGAATAACCCATTTCCAGGTTGCTCTCAGGAGTTGTCCTCATGATGGTGAAGGCCCGCGTTCTTTCCCTGCTCACCGTGCTGTTGCTGGTGGTTCCTCTCCGGGCGCAACAGCCTCCCAAACCTGCGGATCCTGAACTCGCTGAGTTTCGCACGGTGGACAATGCGATCACCACGCGGATCAGCCGTTCCCTCACTCCCAGCACCGGGAGTTTGCCGGCCTATCTCGGTTTGCAACTGGAGAAGGATGCTCGGGGCGGGTTGCTCGTCAGCCACGTTGATCTCGATTCTCCAGCGGCCAGGGCGGGGATTCAGAAGGGCGATCTCCTGGGCAGCGTGGGCGGGAAGGTCCTCGCCGACACTGGCAGCCTGCGCCAGTTGTTGCGCAGCAAAACTCCAGGGGAGAGTTTGAAGGTCTCTGTGGTGCGCAAGGAGGGCAAAACCACCACGATCGAGGTGACACTTGGGGCGGTCAGTGCGCCGCTCAGCGCCACGGCGGGCGGAGGCGGGCCGCGCTCGGGCCGGGGGCGTGCGACGTTGGGGATCTCGGTGGAACCGAGCAAGGAGGGGATCCGTATCGCGCAGGTGACGAGAGACTCCAGCGCCGAGAAGGCCGGTCTGAAGGCAGGCGATCTCCTGGTCAAGGTAGCTGGCACCGCCATTGATTCCAGCGACAAGCTCACCACCGCGCTGAGCAACAAACGGCCGGGGGAAACCGTCACGCTCGTGATCAAGCGTGCGGGGAAGGAGCAGGAGGTCAAGGCGACATTGAGCGGAGGGCAGGGGGGTGGAGCCGCCGAGGCCTGGGACGCCCGTCGGTCCAGCCTCTTCCGCAAGGATACCTACAACCTGGCGGTCATCCCGATTGAGTATCCCGACGTCAAACACAACCCCAAGATTAAAACCAGGGATTGGGAAAACGCGCTCTTCAGCCGTGGCACCTACACCGACAAGAGCGTCACCGGCGACAGGGTCTACGGCAGCATGAACGACTACTACCTCGATCAATCCTGTGGGGCGCTGAAGGTCACCGGAAAAGTGTTCGCACATGTCACCGTCGCCAAGAAACGGGAAGAGTACGGCGGCACCGGTTCCAATCGCACCGCGCTGCTGAGCGAGGCAGTCGACAAACTGCTGGCGCGCGACGGGGCCAAGGCGCTCGACGGTTTCGATGGCATCTTCTTCCTGTATTCAGGGAATCGGGTGCAAACGCAGCGTGGCGGGCTGTACTGGCCGCACCGTTCGAGCTTCTCCTACAAGGGAAAACGCTGGGGCTATTTCATCTGTCCCGAGGGGGGAGAGAAGATGGCCTCCATCAGTGTCATTTCCCACGAGTTTGGCCATATGCTCGGTCTTCCCGATCTCTACGCGCGCCCCGAGGTTCCGGGGCAGGAAGGTCTTGGCGTGTGGTGCACGATGTCGACCGGGCATGGGCGCGATGGCAAACCGCTGCACTTCTCGGCATGGTGCAAGGAAAAGATGGGCTGGATCAAGCCCGCAGTGATCGATCCAACTGTGAAGCAAAAGTTGATCCTTTCGCCGATTGAGAGTTCAACCAGGGAGTGCTACAAGGTTCTGCTGCAACCGGATGGGAGTGAGTATCTGCTGCTAGAAAACCGGATGAAACGGGGTTTCGATCGGGATCTGCCGGCGGAGGGGTTGCTCATCTGGCGCGTGGTGAATGACCGGCCGATCCTGGAGGAGTCGCACGGGATTGCCGGACCTATTGGCCCGCAGCGGTTTCTCAATTCGGTGCCTTACCCGAGCAAATCGAACAATGCCTTCACTCCGCTGACAGTGCCCTCGAGCAAAGCTCTTACGGGGGGAGGTTTGCCGGTGCACATCACCAACATTCGTCGTCTCCCCGATGGCCGAATCACTTTCTTCATCGGCTACGAATCGTTCTGAACGATTGCTCCGCAAGAGGAAGGTTCATTCCTGCAAGGGCGCGGCTCCCGGGAGCCGCGCCCTTGTCCATGCGCCTCGGCAGCCAACTCCGGCGGTCTCCTCGATCATTCCCAGCATAGCGTCTGCGCCACTCGTCCATCCCACCTGCGCGCGCCTCTTGCCCCACGGGACTTTGTGGGTCGGATCCTATTGGTATCCGGCTCAATCGTCATCCTGTCGTGGACAGGGACGGCAGGATCTTTCCTCGGCGAGTTCCGGTTGCGCGGGCTGGGTAAGATCGTCGTCTTTTGGGTGATCAGCCAGTTGACCTGTACTTGGCAAAAAAAATGAAGTAAATTGTGTTAATGGTTTAGGTCCGGCTCCCTGCATCTGGATAGACGCCCGTAGAAAGCCGGCTCTTGCAAAAGCACGATCGCTGAGTTGATCTTGCCTTTGCCGAGTAGTTGGCGATAAGCTCGAAATGCGGTAGGACTTCGCTTCCAGCTATTCTCACTCGCCGCTGCCCGCTGAATGCTGCTCCGTGACCGGAGCCAACCCCTTTAGTCTGCTCCTTCCACGGGAACCTCTTCCTCTCTGGTGTGGAGCTCTGTCCGGCGGCTCACCTTTGAACCGACGGCGGCACTTCCCCTTTTCGGCCTGGAGGCGTGGTTATGCACCCCACGACCCGATCCATTCTGCTGCGCTCCGTCCTCTTCGCTCTCCTTGTTGTTGCAGGTAGCGAGGCCTCAAAGCGGTCGCTTGTTGCCGCGGGGGCTGCCAAGCCAATGAATGTCTGGAAAGTCGACGATGTCCGTGCGGGGATGAAAGGCTATGGCCGCACGGTCATGAAAGGGACGAAAATTGAAACCTTTCAGGCTGAGGTTCTGGGGGTTCTCAAGAACACCAGCCCGGGACGGGATCTGATTCTCTGCCGCCTCTCCGGGCTCGATCTGGAGAAAACCGGCGTGATCGCCGGCATGTCTGGCAGCCCGGTTTACATTGAGGAAAAACTCCTCGGGGCTGTCGCCTATGCCTGGGCTTATGGCAAGGAGCCAATCGCCGGCATTACCCCTTTTACGCAAATGCACAGTTGTGTTGAACTCTTTGAGCGACGCGATCTTGCTGAACAGGCCAAACCCGCTCGCGTCGGCTTGCGCCAACCCTTGCGTATTGGCAACAATTCCTTTGAGAGTGTTACCGTTTCTCAGACGCAGGACGACCCCGAGGCTCGCGGCAAGGAGGAACTCTGGCTTACCCCGTTGCAAACTCCCCTGGCCGCAACCGGCTTTACGGCGCACAGTTTGAAGTTGCTCCGCAGCCATACGCGCAATCTGGGGATGGTGCCGATGCAAGGCGGAGGGGCCAGCGCCAAGATCGTGGAGAGCGAGAAGGATGTTCCGCTCCAGCCGGGAGGACCGTTGGCGGTCACGCTGATCCGCGGCGATTTTGATCTCTCGGGGATTGGCACGGTCACGCACATTGAAGGGAATCGCGTTTATGGCTGGGGCCACCCCTTTATGAGCCTGGGCGCCTGCGAATTTCCGCTCATGACGGGCTACATTCATACCGTCTATCCGCGTCAGACGGTTAGTTTCAAGATGGGTTCTCCCCTCAAAACCGTCGGTGTGATCAACGCCGACGTCAGCACCGGCATCGCTGGCTGGCTGGATCGCAAGCCGGATATGCTCCCCATGCGCATGACGGTAAGCCGTCAGGGCGAAGCCGAACCGCGGACTTTTAATGTTGAACTGGTGCGCCAACGGTCGCTGATGCCCTCGCTGGTGTTCACCGCCTTGACCAACTCGGTCGATATGGAAGGCGATCTCCCTGATGAGATGACCGCCGATCTGCGCATTCGCATTGAAATCGAGGGGAAAGAGCCGGTGATCGTGCAGGACGTCTTCTCTGGCTTCGCCGGCGGACGGGCGCCCTCGGCCCTGTATAGCCAGGTGGGGGCGATCGTGGGGTTGCTCACGCAGAATCCGTACAAACCACTGCGCATCACCCGCATCGATTGTGAAACCACCATCTATCCCACTCGACGCACGGCCGAGGTTGAATCGATTGAATTGAATTCCGATGTTTATGAACCGGGGGACACGGTCAAGGCGACCGTTTATCTCCGTCCTTACAAGGGAGAACGCGAACGAGTGACGATCGCTCTCAAGCTGCCAAGGGATCTTCCCGAGGGATCGTACACCGCCGCGCTCTGTGACGATGTGTCCGCCATCCGCTCGGAGTTACGCGATAATCCGCTCCTGTCGAATCCGCAAACCGCCGAGCAAATCCTGGAAGCGGTTCAGAAGCAAACGAAGGCCCAGCGCACCAATCTGGTGATGCGCATCCCCCGGGGCGCAACCGGCGTGGCGTTTACTGGTCAGGCGCTTCCCGATCTGCCGCGCGGTATGGTACAGATCATGAGCACCAGTCGCCGCACAGGGACGCAAACGATCTCCAGCTCCCTGGTCGCCCGCAAGAAAACCGAGTGGGTCATCCAGGGATTGGAGACGGTCAAATTCACGGTCACCAAGAACAAGAAAGTGTTGACTGCTAACTGACTCGCCGTATCCCCCGTGGGGTCGCTCGCAGGAAGTTCCCGATGACTTGCCAGCGCCCCACGAATGGTGAACAGAACACTTTCCCACCTCATCAAAGTAGAAATGGATGGAATCATGGTTCGGTTCTCGCACCTCCTCGCTGTTCTGATCCTGGGGAGTCTCCCCCTCGCGAGTCAGGCCGCCAAGGTCAAGGTTTGGCATCAGCAGAAGCCGGGAGACTTTGAGAAGGCCCGCTTCCAGCAAATCGTGGTGAGCACCGAGGGAGTACTGCGCCTTTCCCGACAGTTCAAACCGCTGACCGCCTTTTCCGGCAGCACCCCAGGCTACATCTGGGATCTGGCGGAAGACCGGGCGGGGAACCTCTACGTCGCCACCGACCTGGGGAAGATCTTCAAGATCAGTCCGCAGGGAAAAACAACCGTCGCCTACAGCGCGGAGGATCAGCAGATCCTCTGTTTAACGACCGCACCAGATGGCTCGATCTATGCCGGAACCGGGCCGGCGGGGCGGGTGATTCATCTCGACCCCCAGGGGCAGGCGCGCCAGCTGTGTGAAGGCCTGGGCAGTTACGTCTGGTCGCTGGCCGTCGATCCCCGTGGCGAGAATCTCTACGCCGGTACCGGGCCCAAGGGGGTGCTCTACAAGATCACCAGCGCCGGGAAGGCGACGGTCTTCTACAAGAGCAAGCAGGATCATTTGCTCTGCGTGGCCCTTGGCCCCGATGGCCAGATCTACACCGGCACCGACAAGAACGGGCTGGTCTATCGCCTCGACAGCAAGGGGAAGGCATTTGTGCTCTACCAGGCCCCACAGGCGGAGATTCGCACCCTGCTTGTGAATGACGACGGCCTCTACGTTGGCACCTCGTCGCCCACCAAGGGAGGCAAACGCTCCACGAGCAGTTTCACGGGCGCGGAAAGCCTGTCGGCATCGAGCGGACAATCCCGCGCTGACATGGTCCTGACCGCGCAGGCGAAGAACACCAAGAAACGGCTGGCGGAGGAGTCCAGGCGCGAGCCAGATCGCTCCACGGCAGCCGAAGCGAGCAAGGCGTCGAGCGAATCCAGCAAGGACGAGGAAAAGAAGGGCACCGCTGCTTCGGCCCCTTCCGAGCCGTCTGCGGGCGAAAACTCCATCTATCACATCGCGACCGATGGCACCGTGCGTGAGATCTTCCGTGAAAAAGTCATGGTGCTCAGCATGCTGCGCCAGAACAAGCGATTGTTTGTCGGCACGGGGATGGATGGCCAGCTGTTCGAGGTGAACGAGACCACCCGGGAGACGAGTGAGATCGCCCGATTGGATCACGGGCAGATCCTGTCGTTGCTGCGTCGGGCGGATGGCTCGATCGTGGTCGCCACCGGCAACCCGGGGAAGCTCTATGTGCTGGAAGATCGTTTTGCCACGCGCGGCACGCTGACCTCAGAAGTCCACGACGCCAAGCTGATCAGCAAGTGGGGCTCGTTGCGCTGGCAAGCCGAGACCCCCGAAGGGACCACGCTCACCATCGCCGTTCGCACGGGGAATGTGGCAGAGCCAGACGAAACCTGGAGTGAATGGTCGGCGGAGCAGAGTGATCGCGAAAAGGCCATCATTGCGGCGACGACCGCTCGGTTTGTCCAGTATCGCGTCACGATGACCAGCACGGTCGCGAACAAAACACCGGCGCTGCGTGGAGTGACTCTGCGCTACATGAACACCAACCAGGCTCCCGAGATCACTCGTGTGGAGGTGCCCAACCTGGACGCCACCAACCTGGAGAATCCCAAGAAGCTGAAATTCAAGTGGTCCGCCACCGACGCCAACGAGGACGAGGTCACCTACAGCCTGTTTGTGCGCAAGGATGGCTGGAAGAACTGGGTTCAGCTCGAAGACGACCTCGACAAGACCGAGTATGAATGGGACACCACCACCACGCCGTCGGGGATCTATCAGCTAAAGGTAGTTGCCTCCGACCGCAAGGACAATCCTGAGGGCGATGCGCTGAGCGGTTCGCGCATCAGTGTGCCCTTTGTGGTCAGCCATACTCCGCCAACGGTCGAGATCAAGGCGAGCACGATTGAAGACGGCCGGGTCGTGCTGGAAGCGACCGCCACCTCTCCGCTCGCCCGCATCACCGCTGCTTCCTACGCGCTCAATGGCAAAAAATGGGTGAACGTTTTTCCAACGGATGAACTCTTCGACAGCAAGAGCGAACGGTTCAAGTTCAAAACGCAGGCGTTGAAGCCAGGCACCTACGTGGTGGTCCTGCGGGTGCGTGATGCCGCGGGCAACACGGGCTCCAGCGATGTCGTGTTTACCGTGCAACCCAGACCCTGAGCCAGCCTCTGCGTCAGGACCATTTCAGGAGGCGAGCTTCCCGAGGGGCTCGCCTCCTGTGCCTTTCTCCTTCCAAACGCTGCCTGTTTTTCTCTGCTCCGGCGTGAATTCCACGTGCATTTTCCCTCCTTTCGATATAACCTGAACAAAGGACCTTTCACCCTCTCAGATCCGCATCGAGATGGCCTGACCAACGGGGGAGAACGATCATGACGCGACTGCACTGGGCGCTACTGTCGCTGGGAGCACTGGTGCTGGTGAACCCGCCGGTGCAGGCGGTCGATCAGGCGGAGATCGACAAGGCGGTCGAACTCGGCGTGACCTATCTGAAGCGAACGCAGGGAGCGCGCCAGGGGGATCCCGGACCCGTCGCGCTGGCGGCGTTGACGCTGTTGGAGTGTGGGGTCGATCCCACGGACCCGTCGGTCGCGCCCTCGATCCAGAGCGTGCGCGAAGCCAGCGTGAGCATGACCCAGACGTACAATCTCGCGCTGGCGATTCTGCTCCTGGACCGGGTGGGCGACCCGGGGGATGTGGCCCTTATCGAATCGATGGCCATTCGCTTGATGGCGGGGCAGAATGCGCAGGGCTACTGGAGTTACAACTGTCCCAGTATCGACCAGGGCGAGGTACGTCGCCTCTCCACGCATCTGCAACAACAAAACGACATTCGCACCAAGAAGCCGTTGCCCAAGGAAACCCCTCTCCCCAAGAAACGCGCCTTCAAGGATCTTCCCAGGGAGATTCAGCAACAGGCGGTGATGGTCAATCGCTTGCGCGGGCGCGGCGGCAATGGCGGCGGGGATAACTCCAACACTCAGTTTGCCACGCTGGGACTGTGGGTTGCGCGCCGACACGGTCTTCCCGTTGATGATTCCCTGCGCATGGTGGAAGCTCACTTCCGCATGACGCAGCACCCCGATGGGGGCTGGGATTACTGGGGGGGGACGATGAAGCGTGGCGGGCACTCCACGGCGACGATGACCTGCGCGGGGTTGCTGGCGCTGGCAGTCAGCCACGGCGTGGCCAACGATCAGGGCGTCAAGAAGGTGATGCGCGATCCGGCCAAGGACAATGCCCTCAAGGCGGGATTGCTTCTTCTTGGGACGGTGATCGGTCACCCGCTGGAGGCGTTCGGTAAGCCGGCACGCGGGAGGAATCGCGGACTGATTCCGCAAGCCGATGGAAAGGCCTTCTATTTCCTCTGGTCGATGGAACGAGTGGCGGTCGCCTTGAACCTGAAAACGATCGCCAAGAAGGACTGGTACGCCTGGGGCGCCGAGGTGCTCCTCGCCAATCAGAATCCCGACGGCAGCTGGCAAGGCGCTTATGGAGGGAGCGGTGCCGACACCTGTTTTGCTCTGCTCTTCCTCCGCCGCGCCAACTTTGCGCGCGACCTGACCGCGAGCCTGGGCAATAAATTGCAAGATCCAGGCGACATCACCCTCAAGACGGGGGGCGTGGGCGGGGGGGCCATCACCGGCAACAAGGAAAAAGCGACCCTCAAGGATCCGCTGGCGGCCGATCCCACCGCCAAGGAAGACATGAATGACAAGCGCAGGACAACCGCCTCGCCTGTCACCATCCCCTCGGCGATGCCCGATACCC
>JAKOSN010000063.1 GCA_029777335.1 Planctomycetota bacterium | reverse complement strand
TTGGCGAAGACCACCGCCGCATCGAGGAAGGAGCGAAACGCCATGTAGAGCAGCACAATAATCAGCACCAGCGACAGGCCAAACCAGATCGCCATGCGACTTTCCGCTTCTTCCATTTCCTGAAATTCGCCGCTCCACTCGGCCCGATAAGGGGTTTCGAGAAGCGGATCGACCTTGCTTCTGGCCTCGGCCACGGTGCTGGCCAGATCGCGTCCCCGCACGCCAAATTTGACCGCGATCAACCGCTGTCCCTGTTCGCGATAGATCGTGGACGCGCCGGGCTTGAGGAACGATGGCGTGCCATTGTCCTCGCCAGTGGCGGTCGGGGTGACCAGATCGCGCAGGCGCCGGCGTGGAACCATCGGCATCGTCGGCGTGTTGCTCAGGTTGCCGGTGAGCACCGGGAAGGGGTTGCTGGTGCCAATCGAGGCCAACCCCACTCCTGGCCCCGAAATCGGCGTGGAGGCCTGCACCGGCAACCCTCCCGGGGTGACCTGGTGATTGAGAATATCCACCGGAATATCGAGAATCGCCTGTTCGCCATTGCGCAGGCGTGAAGGAAAACGCAGGGTGATGTCGAAACTCTTCCCTCCTTCGAGCATCTGCGTGAGCGCCTTTCCTCCCACGGCTGCCTGGATGGTGTTCTGCACATCGGCCACGTTGATATTCCAGCGCGCACACTTCTGACGATCGACCGGGAATTCCAGGTTCGACTGCCCCTGAATGCGGAACACGCCAGCATTTTCGACACCTGGAACGGCGGCGATCGTCTTCTTGATTTGCTCGGCGAGTTCCTCCAGGCGAGCCAGATCGGGGCCAAACACCTTGATGGAATTCTCGCCCTTCACACCGGAGAGTGCTTCCATCACATTGTCGCGGATAATCTGCGAGAAGTCCCAATCGACACCGGGGAAGTTCGCCTCCATCGTGGAGTTCATGGCCTTGATCAGTTCCGCCTTGGTGCGCGGGCGCCTCTTCCCTGGTGCATTGGGCCAACTCTTGGCGGGGCGGAGCGGAACAAAGATCTCCAGGTTGTAGTAGCCGGTCGGATCGGTGCCATCATCGGGACGGCCGATTTGCGGCACGATGGCATCGACCTCGGGGAACTCCCGCAGCACGCGGCGCACCTCGCGGGTCCGCGCCGAGATTTCATCAAACGAGATATTGATAGGAAACGTCCCGCGAACGTAGAGATTTCCTTCCTCCAGTTCGGGCATGAATTCGCGCCCCATGTGGGCCACGACCACCCCCGTGATCATGATCACCGCGAGAAAACTCGCCAGCGCCACCCAGCGGACTCGAAGCAACAGGCGCAGCTGAGCAAGATAGCCCCACTTGATCACGCGCACCAGAATATTGTCCCGGGTGGGTTTCAGGCGCTTGAGCAGCAGCATGCACAGCACGGGGGAGACGGTCAGCGCGAGCAGCAGGGCTCCCCCCAGGGCAAAGGCGTAGGTGTCCGCCATGGGCCCAAAGATCTGCCCCTCAGGACCCTTCATCGTGAACAGGGGCAACAGCGCACAGACCATGATGACGGTCGAGAAAAAGAGGCTTTTCTCCACCTCCGTGCAGGCGCGGATGACCCGCTGGCTGATCGATTGGTTGGGGTATTCATTGCTTGATAGGTGGCGATAGATGCTCTCCACCAGAATCACCGTGGAATCAACGATGATGCCAAAATCGACGGCGCCGATGGAGAGGAGATTGGCCGACTTGTTGCGCACAAACATCACGGTGAAGGCGAAGAGCAAGGCGAGCGGAATATTCAGGGCGACGATGAGCGCCACGCGCACATTGCTCAGGAACATGAGCAAAATAATCGACACCAGAGCCATGCCTACCAGAAGATTCTCATGCACCGTCTCGGTGGTGAGATTGATGAGTGTGGTTCGATTGTAATAGGGCTCAATGCGCACACCGGGAAGAAGATGACCCGGCTGGTTCAGCTCGTCGATCTTGGCCACCACGTCGCGGAGTGCGGGGAGCGATTCCTGCCCCTTGCGCAGCAGCACAATGCCCTGGATCTTCTCGTCGTCGTCATCCCAGATGCGCTGCCCGTTTTCATCTAGCAGTTCATTGCCCAGCCCGTCCTTGAGAGGGCGACTCTGGCTGATTTTGCCCTGGCGCGTTTGATGGCTGACAATCACGCCTCGACTGTGGAGTTCACGCTCGGAGACCTTGAGGGAGCCATCGTCGTAGAGCATGGGGCCCCCATCGACCAGCTGATCGACGCGCACGGGAACATTGTTGACGCTGGCGACCACGGTCTGGCGAATCTCGCGCAGCCGGCGCGCCTCCTCGGCGCGCAGAAATGCAGCGGCCTCGAGGGGAGATTTCATCCCCAGGACCTGCTGCATGGGATCCTGCCCTCGGCCATACAGGCCAATCCCGCGCACCACGAGATTGGTATGTCCCTGAGTCAGGTTATCGCCACTCCCATTGGCGTTGCTGGCCCCGATGGCGGTCTGAAGTTGTTGCAAGGAGATGCCGTACTGCCGCAGGCGATCGGGATCGGGCTGGATCTCGTAGCGTTTGACGGTGCCGCCGGCACCCACCACCCCCGCCACGCGATTGATACGCATCAACTCGCGCTGAATGGTGTAGTCCTGGAGGGCCTTCAGATCATTCAGGGTGTAGATCGGCTGGCCGTTGGCATCGGTGGGGCAGTCCAGGGTATACCGCAGGATCTCCCCCGTGGGGGACGCGGGAGAGATCTGCGGAGTCACCCCCTGAGGGAGGTTCGCCTGTTCAAGCCGATTGATGACATCCTGCTTGGCCTGCTCGTATTCCCGCGTATATTCGAACTGATTGCGCAGGTGCGACAGACCAAAGAGCGACTTGCTCCGTGTTGATTGCAGCCCGGGCATCCCCGACAGGGCCACCTCGAGGGGAATGGTGACCTGTCGTTCCACTTCCTCGGCGGACGCCCCAGGATACTGAGCGACCACCTCGATAATGGCGGGTGCGGGATCCGGGTAGGCCTCGACGTTGACGCGCGAGAAGGCATACCCGCCTCCGAGCAAGAGCGCAGCGGTCAGCAAGAGGACGATCAGTGGATTGGCCACGGCCCATTCAATGAACTTGCGAACCATGCTCCGTCCTTGCTCCCGGGCAGTAGAAGGTTGTGCGTTCGTTAGTCAGTCCGATGGTGTCCATGGGAGGCGAGTTGTCGCAGGATCTCCACCACGCTAAGTACAGGGAACGGTTTGGGGAAGACCCAGACAGCGCCCAGATCGAGGAGATCCTCGGCGGGGTAGCGTTCCATCGCCCCGGTCATGAAGCAGAAGCGAACCTTCGGATCGAGGCGACGCAACAAGCGCGCCGTGCGTCGGCCGTCGAATCCAGGCATTTCCACATCGAGCAGAACCAGGTCGATCTCTCCCTGATGCTGCTGATAGAGCGCGCTTCCTTCCAGGCCATCCCCGGCAACCCAGACGTTGAAGCCACCCCGACTCAAAAAGCGCTGCAAGGCATGGCGAATCGACGGTTCATCATCCACAACCAGGATGCCCAGCTGCTCCACCGTGGTCACCCGTTCGAGGGTTGGTAACTCCTGGGGATGGTCCTGTAACCAGTCGCGCACGGCAATCATGTGGTACCTCGTGCTTGCAAGGGGACACGAAAACGAGGACTCGGCGCTCCTGGCACCGGATTAGCGCGGGACCTTGGGTTCGACAGGCAGCTGAGCCAGCGCATCGCGGAGCAGGACCGCTCCACCGACGACAACATGTTCGCCCGGCTGGATCGGCTGACAGCCAGGCAGAGGGGCGACGCGATGCACATAGACGCGATCATGATAACGCCGGGCCACCGAAACCTGGCGCTGCTCAAAATGAGGTTGATTGGGGTCGGGTTGAACAAAGACCAAACTCTGATGCCCATCTTCCACGAGGGCACTGGCAGGGATCTCGATCTCGTCGGCAGGCGCGGGCACCTGGAGCGTGGCGGTTACAAACTGACCGACGCGCAGCTGTCCCGCGGTGTTGTCCACATGTCCGCTCACCAGGGCGGTGTGCTGGTTTGGATCGATGATGGCGCCAACAGACTCCAGTGTTCCGGAGAAGCTCAGCCCTGGCTGCGAGGGCACCTTCACCGTCCAGCGGATGGGGCGAGGAACCTTGAGGAGCGTGGGCAGATCGTCCTCGTACACATGTACCCAGACCGCCAGGCGCGTGAGATCGCCGATCTTGAAGAGATCGGTGGTGGTATCGACGATGTCGCCCAGCGCGACGTTCTTCTCCAGAATCACGCCGTCCTGGGCGGCCACAATTTCCACACGAGCCCAGCGTGGATCGCCGGCCTTCTCCCCCCGGCTCAGGCGTTCGGCTTCGTCGTGCACGGTGCGGATCTCCGCCTCACTGACCCGCCAGGAGCGCAGGGTGCGCTCGGCGCGGGCGACGGCAATCAGATCGGCCTCGACGGCACGTTCCGCCTCGCGAACACTGCGTTCGGAAGTCGCTCCCTCGCGGAGCAACGGTTGCAGACGACTCAGCACCTCGCGGTCCAGGCGCAACCGCGACACGGCGTCGACCAGCTCGCTTTTTTTCTCGCCGAGGTCCTTGCTCCACAGAACCGCCAGCACTTGCCCTTTCTTGACCGAATCGCCGTACTTTAACGGCGGCCCCTTGAGAGAATCCTCCCCACTCGCGCCTGTGTACTCGTAGCCATTGGCTGTCCCCAGGGCGACGATCTCCCCCGGGAAGCGCGGATGAACCCGAAGCAGTTGATTGTTGTCCAGGGCCAGACATCCCGCCATGGGAGGGAGAGCAAGCTCGCGACTGCTGCTGCTGGCGGGGAGCGTTTTCACCCCCAGGCTGCGCACCCCCTGGGGAGAAAGCACAAGCGTCTTCTCGTCGAGACGGCGCGTGCGGGCTCCCTCGGCGGATTCCGGGTTGACCGATTCCGCATGAACCTGTGATTCCCCCCACCGGTACAGCCGCGGGCCAACCAGTGCCAGCGAACCCAGGAGCACCACTCCCAGCACCCCACAGACGATCAAGCGCGCTTTGCGCGTCTGAAGGAGTTGCATTCCCTACCTCCGTTGAGATCAGGCGGCGCGTGCGTATCCCCTCGGCTCGGTCTGCGCTCGCCCGTCTTTCCAGGGTTATCCCTTGGGGCGAGGTTTGAGGCCCGTCTCCCTGGCAATCCCGGCCAGGGAGCGAAAGGCACTCAGGATTTCTTCCCGCACAACATTCACCTCGTCGGGGGCCTCGATTCCAATCGAGACGCGCCCATTGTGACACTTCACGATGGTGACTGTGATGCGATCGCCAATGACAATGCGCTCGCCGGACTTGCGGGTGAGAACCAGCATGATTCGTCCTTTTGCTCTCAGACCGAATGACGTGACTGGAGCGTCCTTCCCCTTGCTGGAGCGGCAACATCCTGTCGCCACTCAGGCGCTCGGTGTTTCTCGCCACGATGGCCCTCGGGCGAAAAACGTTCTCGAAGGCATGCGATCTCAAAGCAATCTTCATGCCAGAGAGAAAATCCCGATGCGCGAATTTATAACCAGCAAATTGCAATCAACTTGCGACAAAAAAAAGAGGGCGAGAATCGCTCAAGTTTTGGGGACGATACTGAAGGGAGTTGGTTTTCGATCAATCAGGCTGGTCGTCGTCCGACCACACCGCGCGTTCGATAACGATCTTGTGGGCTCGGATCTTGCTGCGCAAACTGCCACGGGTAATGCCCAGGATTCGGGCTGCCTGAACCTGGTTTCCGCTCGTGTGTTGCAGCACGCGAGTGAGCAGTTCGCGCTCCATCAGGTTGAGACTCTCGGCGTACAGATCGAGCGAGCGCGCTGCCAGTTTTTCCTCGATAAAGCGCGCCAGATCCACGCATCCCGGCTGGTTCTCGGGAACGGGAGGGGCGCTGGTGTTCATGCCCCGCACCGTTGCCGGGAGAAACTCGGGGAGCAGCACTCCCCCGGACATCAGCAAAATGGCTTGCTTGAGAACACTTTGCATCTCGCGCACATTCCCGGGCCAGGAATAGCGGCGAAGAAACTGCAGCGTCTCCGGAGGCACCACATGCACGGGTTTGCCCAGTTCGGTGCCAAAGCGCTTCACATAGTAGTCAATGAGCAAGACCAGGTCGTCGCCGCGTTCGCGCAAGGGTGGAAGGCGGATGGTGAAGACATTGAGGCGAAAGTAGAGATCGTTCCGAAAGCGCCCGTTGGCCACAAGTTTCTCCAGATCGGCATTGGTGGCGGCGATCAGGCGGACATCGGTCTGCACCGTTTCGCTCCCCCCCACGCGCTCGAAACGCTGCTCCTGCAACAGGCGCAGGATCTTGGTCTGGGTGAGGGGGGTCATGTCGCCCACCTCGTCGAGAAAGAGGGTGCCGCCATTGCACTGCTCGAACTTGCCGATGCGTTTGCGATCCGCTCCGGTGTACGCCCCTTTTTCATGGCCAAAGAGTTCGCTCTCCAGCAGCGATTCCGGGATGGCGGCACAGTTGATGGCGAGGAACGGGCGCGTGGCGCGATGACTGTGCTGATAGATAGCGCGGGCCACGAGTTCCTTGCCGGTTCCGCTCTCGCCCAGGATCAGCACGGTCACGTCCTGTGAGGCCACTCGGCCAATCGCCTTGTACACCTCCTGCATGGCCGCACAGCGTCCCACAAGCACATCGGCCTGGACCGGAGGCGTTTCCACATCCGCAAGGATGGCCGGGACATGCATCAGCCGACTGGTGGCACAGGCACGGTCCACCAATTCGCGCAGATGAGCCAGTTCCAACGGTTTGAGGAGATACTCGTAGGCCCCGCGTTTGATCGCCTCGATGGCGAGGTCGGTGGTCCCATGGCCGGTAATCAGAATGACCGGAATGCGCGCATCGACCCCACGAATCGCCTCAAAGGTATCCAGCCCCGTGGCATCAGGAAGATGCACGTCGAGGATCACCACATCCGGTTTGTGCTGGGCCAGGAGAGACAACCCCTCGGCGGCAGCACAGGCGGTGTGCAGAACAAAATTGGGGGGGCGGAATGCACGCTGGAAGGCGTGCAGAATCGATTGTTCATCGTCGATCACCAGCAGGGTCGGCATGGTATCCCTCACTCAGACCGCCTGCGACACCACCGGCACCACCGTGGGCAACAGGACCACAAAACAGGCGCCTCCCTCGGGATCGTTACAGGCACGCAACGACCCACCGTGGGCTTCGACGATGCGCCGAGAGACCACCAGGCCCAGCCCCACGCCAGTCTCCTTGGTGCTGACAAAGGGCTGAAACAGGCGTGCCATTAACTCCGGGGAGATTCCCGGACCACTATCGCGAATGCGCAGTTCCACCTGCTCCTCGGCGAGTTTCTGGAGATCCACCTCCAGGAGTCCACCCTGGGGCATGGCATCGAGCGCATTAAGAGTCAAATTAACAAGAACTTGATGGAGTTGCTCGGCATCGGCCTCGATCTCGACCGGAGCAGCGGGGGGAGTAAAGCCGAGGGTCACATGTTGCTTGGCAGCTCGGCCCCGAATCAGGTTCAGAGTCTGTTCCACCAGTTCGGTCAGATCGAGCGAAACGCGGCGCGGTTTGGGGGGCCGAGCAAATTCAAGGAACGTTTTCAGCGAACGTTCCATGCGCCGAATCTCGCGTTCGATGACCTGGAGATCCTCAGCTGGCATGCCGCGCGCCTCCGCCTCTTCCCGCCCGGTCTGGACCAGCATCTTGATCGAGGTGAGGGGATTGCGAATCTCGTGCGCCACCCCGGCCGCCAGTTGCCCCACGGCGGCCAGTTGCTCCGCCCGCAGCACCTCGTGCTCGCGCTGTTGCAGACGCTGCACCACCTCCTCGATCTGGCGTACCACTCCTTGCATCTGTTCGTGCAATCCTTCCAGTCCCCCTTCCTCGGAGAGAACCACCGTGGGGAGATCCTGCCCCAGCTTGTCGGCGGCGTCCTGAATGTGGATCTGCAAGCGATGCAACGAGCGCTGCACTCCGCGGGCGACGGCATAGCCCAGGAGCAAACCTGCCAGCGCCCCGATCACGCCCACCCCGGCCAGCCCCCAGGCCATCCAGCGCAGCGTTTTGCGATGAATCTGTTCCGACTGCTCGATCTGCATGGTGTTAAAGCGACGGAGTTTCTGACAGCTGGGCAGAGTTTCCTTCACCAGGATGTCCTGGGCCCGGACCACGTTCTGGGCGCGCTCGGCGGGCGACTCCTCGGGGAGCGCTTCCCACGTTTGGCGGTAGTGTTCGAAACTGCTGGTCAGACGATCGACCAGTTTCTTCTCCTCCGGCTTGTCCGCGTAGCGCCGAATGTTAGCCAGGTGCGCCTCGACCCGTTCGTGCAAAGGGGCCACCTGCTGGACCGCGTTGCGATGCAGGGCCACCAGGTCGAGCAAACTTTCCTCCAGATCGGCGGCGGCGCGACGACTGCCGATATTTTCCCCCAGCGCCTCCGCCGTATTCGCCTGGAGCCCGTAAAGGTAGACCGCCACCGAGACGCACAGGGCGAGCAGGAGCAGACTTGTCCAGGCGATCGGCCCTACCAGTCGCAGATGGAATGCTTGTTTTGCCATGGTCCTTGCGTCCCGTACCTCGCCTGTTCGATGCGCCCCCTGCTGTCATTATCTGCATCGGAGGGAGCCAGCGGAAGACCAGCCCCTCAAAGGGCCCGCGATCTCCCCGGACTGATCTCGCCCGAATAGTGACTCCCCGGTATCATCGCGCCCCGCGAGATGGAACGAGCCATCTCGGCGAGAGTCCCTCGGTCCGCTGCAGTGACTCTCGGTTGGCTCCGGCGATGGGGGACCGCAGCGTATGGAAACGCGACGCGCTTTCTCGCCTCTGACCTGGCCCGAGCGGGCCTTTCTGTGCCTCTTCGGGGCAGTCATGATCGTTTTTGGCGGGGTGGTCGAGGTGCGTTGCACGCGCCTGCACAACCCCCACACCGATCTGGGGGCGTATCTGCGTGCTGGCTGGGCCGTTCGGGCGGGCGTTGATCCCTATACAGTCACCGATGACAACGACTGGCACTTTGCTTATCCTCCTGTGGTGGCGATCCTTTTTGTTCCGCTGGCCGATGCCCCGGCGGGAGTCGCACGGTCGTGGATGCTCCCCTTCGCGGTCTCTGTCGCCGTCTGGTATGTCTTCAACGTCTGCTGCATCCTGCTGGCGGTTCACTGGATAGCTGCCACTCTGGAGGAAACCTCACCCGATCCGGCGGTGCGCACCCTGCCATGGGGGTGTCGCCGCTGGTGGTATGTGCGGGTCCTTCCCCTTCTTCTCTGTCTTATTCAGATTGGCAACACCCTGTCACGTGGGCAGGTCAGTTTGATTCTGATCCTCCTGCTGGCAGGGATGTTTCGTGCGACCATGAAGAGACGTCGCCTCACCGCCGGGCTCTGCCTGGCGGCGGCCATCTGTCTGAAACTGATCCCCGCCTTTTTGCTCCTGGTTCCTCTGTGGCGGCGTGAGGGGCGTACCCTTCTGGGAGTCGCCCTCGGGCTGCTCGTGGGGATTGTCGTTCTCCCGGTGCTTGTGTGGGGAACTCCCGGGGCACTGGTGCGATCGGGGGAGATGGTGAACGCCGTGATCATGCCCGCCCTCGCCGACCGGGGCGATCAAGCACGGGCGGAGGAATTGACGGGGATCAACGCCACCGATCATCAATCCATCGTGGCCATCTTGCACAACTACCAGCACTGGCATCATCTGGAGAAACGGCCCCCGCAGCCAGCGGCCTGGGCGCGCCTGACGCACTGGATTCTCGGTGCAGTGCTGGTAGTGAGCACCCTGTTCGCGTTCGGCTGGACGGGTGATGACTCGGCGCTGCGCCTGCTTCTTCTGCTGGGGGCGCTCTTTCTGGTGATGGTTCTGGTGTCCCCGCTGTCGCATCTGCATTATTTCGCCATGGCGGTCCCGCTGATCATGGGATTGATGGGGGCTTCGCTGGCTTCGCGCGGGACCGCGGCCGCGCCATCCTGGCCGGTGCTCGCCCTGCTTATCCTGGCGGGAGTCGGCTTTGCCCTCCCGACCCTCCCGTTCTGGGAAGCGCGGCGCGAGGCAGGGGTGCCTTTGATCACCTCGTTGTTTCTGTGGCTCATGGCGATCGTGTATCTCTGCAAAACCAGGCGGTCCGCCTCGCCCCCTTCTCGATGGCAACGAGTCCCGAGCGCATCCACCTCGATCAGTGACCACTCAGTGTCACTCCCCCGAGATCTGGTTGTCGCCTCCCGCCAACCGTGAGTCTCACCTTTTTACCTTGCTGGCGTCGAGGAGGGTCATCTTGCCATAGCCTTCGGGCCAGGCCGATTGCACCTCCGCCTCGCCAACGTAGTCCTCTGGCCGCATCTCTGCCTGCCAGTCCCTGGCGATGCGTTGTCCGCCATCGACATACACCTTCACCAGATATTTGCCCCGCGGCAAGGTCGGGGTGCGCGCGCTGGCCCATTGCCGGGCACGCTCCGACCCCCGTGGCGCCAGCAGGGTGAGGGTGTGTTGCCACAGCTTCCCCTTGCCCCAGACCAGCCGATCGCTGGTTGCAATCGGCGCGTTTTCCCAGGCGCCGCGCTGGGCATCCCAGGCGTAGAGGTTCACCTGCAAGAGGCGATCTCCCCACGGCTCGGGAGTGTGGGCCAGCTTGAACCACACCTCGGTGCCAAACTGCAGCGGTTGAGCGGTCGTTTTCGGGAGCGAGGCCACGTCAGGGTAGTCATCCTTGACGATGCGCGCATAGTCCTGCAGGAAACTCCGAAACGCCTTGTAGCCCTGGTCGCCCCGCTGAAACTTCACCCCGCCGCCATGTTTGACCTCATTGAGCGGCTTACGCAGGAGCAGGCTCTGCTCGGGTTTGTCCACATCGATCAACTTGCTCTGGCGCAGCGCGGCGAGCGTGGCTTCCGGTCCGCCCGCCTTGAACCAGGCAACCCGCGCTCCGTGCTCCTTGACCAGCCTGGCATTGTCGGGCGTTCCCTCGATGTGGCAACTCATGCAGCGAAAGCGCATGGCCCAGATGGTGTTGGTGAACGATTCGAGCAGACGATCGGTGCGGGCATGGCGAATCACCGGAAGCGGACGAACCGGCTGCGCCCGTGCGCCTGGCTTGAGCGGAGGGAGCGCACGCAAGCGCGGATCGCGCGCACTGCGCTTGATCCAGTCGGCGAAGGCGTCGTATTCGGCCTGGCGAACTTTCTGGTGGATGAGCGCGGCGCCGCTTTTGTCGTCGGCGCCCATCTGGATCAGCGCAAGGATTCGCGATTTCTCGGGATGATCGAGATCGATCAACCCCTGGTCGCGCAGGGAAGCGAAGGTCTGTTCCTGCGTGGGAAGGATGTACTGCTTGAGCGCCACGCCGGAGAGATGGCACTGCACGCAACTGGACGGATCAGGCGATTTGAAGATCGGCAAAATCCTTTTTTCAAAGACCGCCTGGGGCGAATCCGGCTCCGGCGCCGCGAGCAGTGAGGGCGCAAAGCCACGGCACCATAGTACGCCCAGAAGCACGCCCACCCCAGCAACCAACCCGGCGATTCGGCAAGTCCACACCATGAGAGTCTCCCCGCAAGAGTGACTGATCGGGATTGTAGCCGGGGCGCGCGGGGTCCACAATTGGGAAGTTGTTCGGCGTGAAAGGGAATACAGGAGCGGGCGAGGAAGCACGTGCCAAAACCGCGTCTCCCCAGACGGGAGTGGCGCGGTGGCATTCGCTGCTTCTGGCGAGCCAGGGGAGGAGGGCGAGCGGTCCTGGGGTTGGCGGGGATGCGCGGGCGGAGCGGTTTAGCCAATGCCCGCCTGGACAATGGGGAGGAAGTCGGCCGCCTTCAGGCTGGCGCCGCCAATCAGCCCGCCGTCGACATCGGGTTGCTGGAAGATCTCGGCCGCATTGGCGGGCTTCACACTGCCGCCATAGAGGATCGGCATCTGGGCGGCGCCGTCGGCGCTCCACAGAGCGGCCACCTTGCTCCGCAGAAAGGCATGGACTTCCTGGGCCTGGGCCGGGGTGGCAGTGTGGCCCGTGCCAATCGCCCAGACCGGTTCGTAGGCGAGGATCACCTTGGCCAGGGCGGCGGGTGCAACGCCGGCAATTCCGGTGGTGAGATGTCTTTCGACAACTTGCGAGGTCTGTTTACTCTCCCGTTCCTGGAGGGTTTCTCCCACACAAAGGATCACCTTTAGTCCACAGTCCAGCGCCAGTTTTACCTTCTTGTTGATTAACTCATCGCTCTCGCCGAGTTGATGGCGGCGTTCGCTGTGTCCCAGAATCACATAGTGGCAGCCAACGTCGGCCAGCATGGCCGGGCTGACCTCGCCGGTGAAGGCTCCTTCCCTGACGCAGTAGGCGTTCTGCGCACCCAGCGCAACCCGGCTGCCCTGCAGGGCTTCGCCCACCACGCCCAGGTAGGGAAAGGGCGGACAGACGATCACCTGGACCCCCTGCTCGTTCCCCACCCCTGCGACCACCTCGCGGGCCAGCTGACGGGCCGCGCTCGTCGTGGTGTACATCTTCCAGTTCCCGGCGACGATCTTCTTGCGCATGGGGGACGTCCTCGTTTCAGGAGATGTGCTTGCCCAGGAGTTCGGCCAGGCGCCGGATCTCGGCGCACACACGCACGTACTGCTCGGGAAGGAGAGCCTGCGGGCCGTCGGAAAGCGCTTTTTCGGGGCAGGTGTGCACTTCAATATGCACCCCATCGGCGCCCGCGGCGATTCCCGCACAGGCCATGGGCGGGATCAGATCGGGGCGTCCTGTGGCATGGCTGGGATCCACAATGATCGGCAGATGACTCTGTCCCTTCACATTGGGGATCGCACTCAAATCGAGCATGTTGCGGGTGGATTCCTCGAAGGAGCGAACGCCGCGTTCACAGAGGACCACGCCGGCGTTGCCTTCGCTGAGGATGTACTCGGCGGACATGAGCAGATCTTTCACCGTGGCGCTCATCCCGCGCTTGAGCAACACCGGTTTGCGTGTCTGACCCACCTCGCGGAGCAGATCGAAGTTCTGCATGTTGCGGGCACCGATCTGGAACATGTCAGCGTAGCGATGCACCAACTCCACCTGGCGGGGATCCATCACCTCGGTGACAACCGGCAGACCGTGTTTGCGCCCGACCGCCAGAAGGATCTTCAGGCCAGCCTCTCCCAGTCCCTGGAAGGCGTAGGGGCTGGTGCGTGGCTTGAATGCGCCGCCGCGCAGGATATTGGCCCCCGCCGCCTTGATGTGGCCGGCGATCGCGTCGAGCACGTCCTCGCTCTCGATGGCGCAGGGGCCGGCGATCATGGCCAGCGAACCCCCGCCAATGCGGACGGGAGCAGTTCCCGGCGCTCCGTGGACCTCGACCACGGTGTCCGCCTGGCGCATTTCCCGACTGGCCAGTTTGAAGGGTTTCAGGATGGCGAGGACCTGTTCCACCCCAGGGATGGCGGATAGCGGAGTCGCCTGCAACTTGCGTTCGTCACCGATGACGCCGATCAGGGTACGCACCTCGCCCGTGCTGATATGGGACCGTAGCCCAAGTTCCTGAATCCGATCCAGGATATGTTTAATTTGCGCATCCGAGCAATCCGGCTTGAGTACAATGATCATGAATACCTCGGCGGTGGCGCCTGCGTGGAAAGGGGCTCGGAAGCACCACCTGCCTGCGCGCCACGAGGGCGAAGGGACACACTCTTATGCGGGGTCATCGCTGCGCGGGAACGAACCAAGGATAATCAGTTCCCGACATTGTTCCTGAAGGGCCTTCAAGGCACGGCTCACCTTGGTGTCTTCCTGGTGGCCCTCGAAGTCCACGAAGAACACGTACTGCGGTTTTGGCGTTTTGGCGGGGAAGGATTCGATCCAGGTGAGATTGATCTTCCCTTGTTTGAAGACATCCAGGGCATCGACCAGCGCTCCGGGGCTGTGCGGGATGCTGAACATGATCGCGGTCTTGTCGTTGCCGGTGCGGGCGCACTTCTGGTGCCCGATGACGGCGAAGCGCGTTTCGTTGTAAGGCGAATCCTCGATATCCTGAAAGAGGATACGCAGACCGTAACGAACCGCCGCTTGCCGACTGGCGACTGCCGCCGCCCCCGGTTCGCGCTGGGCGAGTTCGGCTGCCACCCCGGTACTGGCCACCTCATGCAGCGAGGCATGGGGAACATTCTTGCTCAACCAGTTGCGACACTGCGAGAGCGCCTGAGGCTTGGAGTAGACCCGTCGGATCATCTCCTGATCGCAGACAGCCAGCAGGTTATGATGAATACGGAGTCGGATTTCTGCACAGATGATCAGCTGAGGCAGCCGGAGAAACATATCGAGGGTATCAGCCACCCGTCCATCGGTGGAATTCTCCAGGGGCACGACCCCAAAGTCGGCATGGCTGCGGTTCACCTCCTCGAAGACCGCGGCGATGCTCCCGACGCGCATGAACTCGACCGTCTGGCCAAAGCGTTCAATGGCGGCCAGGTGACTAAAGCTATATTCAGGACCGAGATAGGCTACCTTGAGTACCTTCTGCAGCGCCCGCGACCCGGACATGACTTCGCGAAAGATGGCACGCACGGTGCCTGGATCAAGCGGCCCCTTGTGGGTCTCCAGAACGTTTTTGAGAACTTCCTCTTCGCGCGAGGGAGAAAAGACTTCGGCGTTTTGATCGTTCTTCAGTTTGCCGATCTCGGCGGCAACTCCGGCCCGATCATTGATGAGTTTCAAGATCTGAAGATCGAGTTTATCGATCTGCGCGCGCAGAGAGCGCAACTGATTTGCCGCCCGCGCACCGGCGGGATTGTTGTTGGCAGCCTCGTTCTTGCGCGTCATGACACCTTTTCACCTCGGAGGGACGCCCAGATCTTTCGTAATCTAGTCATGCAGGGGACAGGTGTCAACGATGTGCCGAGGCAAGTAACGATTTGCCAGCCTCCCTCCTGCCACAATGACGCGCCGGGCGTGTTCGCTCGCGCGCGTGACCGCCATTTTGACAGGCAAACGTCAATAAAGGAAAGCGTGCCTTGTCGCAACTCTCTTTAGCAATCTGGGATTATGGCGAAGACGATTTCCCCTATTGCTCTGGCACGTCACTTGCTTAGAAATTGTTCAGTTCAGGGACACAGGGAAACAATCACAGGTGTTTTGCACCTTTTTTCATAGACTAGATTAACGGCCTTTCCCGTCCGATGGCTCTGGGAGTGCTGAGGAGGGCGACCGCAGATCTTTTCGCCCACCGTCCCCGGTGAGCGGCCGTTCAGAAAGGAGCACCACGGTGGCAGAAGAAAAAATTATTGGCATCGACCTGGGTACAACCAACTCAGTGGTCGCTGTCATGGAAGGGAACGAGGTCAAGGTGATCGCCAACGCGGAAGGCAATCGCTTGACCCCCAGCGTCGTCGCCTTTACCGACAAGGGCGAACGACTTGTGGGCGATCCGGCGCGCCGCCAGGCCATTACCAATCCGCGCCGAACCGTTTACTCCATCAAGCGCTTTATGGGTCGTCGCCATGCCGAGGTGGCGGCCGAGGAGAAACTGGTTCCCTACAAGATTGTGGGGGGGCCTGACGATCCGGTGAAGGTGGATATCGACGGGAAGTTGTTTACTCCGCCTGAGATCTCGGCGATGGTCCTGCGCAAGCTCAAGGAGGCTGCCGAGGCCTACCTCGGGCATACCGTGCGCAAGGCGGTTATCACGGTGCCCGCCTACTTCAACGATGGCCAGCGCCAGGCCACCATTGAAGCGGCCAAGATTGCCGGGTTCGATACCGAATGGGAATTGACCGATCCGGCGACCGGCAAGACCACGCGCCAGCGCATGCGCATCATCAACGAGCCGACCGCCGCTTCTCTGGCGTACGGCCTGGACAAGAAGAAGAACGAGAAGATTGCTGTCTTCGACCTGGGAGGGGGGACGTTCGATATCTCCATCCTCGACGTGGGCGATGGCGTCTTCAAGGTCGAATCGACCAACGGCGATACTCACCTGGGCGGCGATGACTTTGACCAGGTGTTGATCGACTACATCGCCGAGGAATTCAAACGCGATAACGGCATCGATCTGCGCAAGGATCAGATGGCGTTGCAGCGCTTGAAGGAAGCCGCGGAACGCGCCAAGAAAGATCTGTCGCAGCAGGCAACCACCGACATCAATCTGCCATTTATCACGGCGGATGCCTCGGGCGCCAAGCATCTACAGATGTCGCTCACCCGGGCCAAGTTCGAACAACTGGTTGATCGCCTGGTCGAGCGGTGCCGGGGGCCCGTGATGCAAGCGCTCAAGGATGCCAAGTTGCGTCCGAATGAGATCGACGAGGTGGTCCTCGTGGGTGGCATGACGCGGATGCCGCGCATCCAGCAACTGGTGAAGGAGATCTTCGGCAAGGAAGGCCACAAGGGCGTGAACCCCGACGAGGTGGTGGCGATTGGCGCAGCCATTCAGGGCGCTCAGCTCTTGCTTGGCAGCAAGTCCGAGGTGCTCCTGGTCGATGTGACCCCGCTGACCCTTGGCATCGAGACGCTGGGCGGCATTCTGACCCCGCTGATTCCGCGCAACACCAGCATTCCCAAGACGGAACGCAAGGTGTTCTCGACGGCATCCGACAACCAGACCGCCGTCACCATCAGTGTCTACCAGGGCGAGAGCGAACTGGCCAAGAGCGCCAGCAACCGGCTGCTCGGCGAGTTCAACCTGGAAGGGATTCCGCCCGCGCCGCGTGGCTTGCCGCAGATCGAGGTGACGTTCAACATCGACGCCAACGGCATTTTGCAGGTGACCGCCAAGGACCTGGGCACCGGCAAGGAAGGGAAGATCGAGATCAAGGGGTCGTCCGGCCTCGATCCGACCGAGGTCGAACGGATGCGGAAGGAAGCCGATTCGCACGCCTCCGAGGACAAGCGGCGCGTGGAATTGATCAACGCCCGTAACGAGGCGGATCACGTGGTCTTCCAGATGGAGAAGTTGCTCAAGGAGAACGCCGACAAGATCTCCGAGGGTGACAAGGCCCCGATCAACGCCGCCATCGAGAAGGTCAAGCAAACGATGAGCGGGGAGGACGTGGCCGCCATCAAGCAGGCTGTGGCCGACCTGCACCAGGCCTCGCACGCCATGGCGCAGCATCTCTACGGCCAGAAACAGCCTGGTGGTGCCGGCCCGGACGGTCCCGCGAGCGCCACTGGCGGCAAGGAAGATGTGCAGGACGCCGAATTCGAGGTGAAGAAGTAACTCGCTTTCGTGAGTGACCCCAGGCCGAAGGTGCTGATGGGAGCAATCCTGCCAGCGCCTTCGGCCTGTTCCATGAACGCCGCACTTTTCTCTCAAGATACATTCATTTTCCTTGCCTGCGCGGCCCGAAATTAGCTACGATCAATACTGAAGAATCGGCGGTCTCCAATCGCACCTTCACTTCCTGGGCAGAGCAAGCCATGGCTACCTCATCCTCCCCCACCGCACCCAAAAGCCCAGCGCCCGAGAACAAGCAAGGTCTGCTCCCCCCCGAGGAACAATTCTGGCAGCGCTACTCCCCGCACCACGAGGCGCCACTGTCGGGAATCACCTCGTTCGCCATCCATGTGCTGGCGATTCCACTGATGCTGCTCATCGGCTGGCTGGTGATCAAGCTCGGTCTGGGCCAGGATACCAAGCCTGTGCCGGTCGATGTGGTGCAGATGCTCGGTGGCGGCGGCGGTTCACCGCGTGGCCAGGGAACGGGTGGGTCCGATGCGGGGAGTCAGCCGATGCCCGGCGATGAACGCGGCGACAACACGGATGATGCCAAGAAGCCCGAGACTCAGCCGCCCAACGAACGCCCCAGACTCTCGCCTGCCGATGCCACTCAGGTGGCGAGCGAGTTCAACGACGATCCCACCGTGAAACGTCTGATTCAGGAAGGGACCGCCGCCTCGCAAGGCCTCTTCGCGCTGGAACAGGGAACGCGCGAGAAACTCCGTCGTAATGTCAACCCGGGCGCCGGCCAGGGCGGTTCAGGAACGGATGGCGGCAAGGACACCGGCAAGGACAAGGGCACCGGCGCAGGGCGCGGTCCGGGCAAGGCCAACCTGAATCAGCGTGAAAAACGGATTCTGCGCTGGGCGATGACGTTCAATACCCGCGATGGCCGTGACTACGCCAATCAGTTGCAGGGGCTGGGCGCTATCCTGGCGATGCCGCTCGCCGATGGCAAACGCTTCGAGGTGATCCGTGATCTCTCCCGCCGTCCCGCCAAGGGGAAGGAAGAGGACATCGCCGCGATCAATCGCATCTTCTGGGTCGATGATCGCCCCGAATCGGTGCGGTCGCTTGCCATTCGCGGCCTGGGCCTGAGCAACGCTCCCAGCTTCTTTGTCGCCTTCTTCCCCGAGGAACTGGAAGAGAAGTTGCTGCGCATGGAGCTGGAATGGATGGAAAAGAAGGCAGGCCGACGCAACGAGGAGGACATCCACGAAACCCGTTTCAATGTGATCAACATGGGCGGGGGAAAGTACGATGTGCGCGTCGCCGGTCAGACGTTAAAATAACAGGTACGGAGGAGCCAACCTCCCACCGGAGCGAGGGACGGTGATTCCCATCCTGGACGATGGGGAATTCACTTCCCTCGCTCCCAGTGTTTTTAGAACTGGAAGTAAATAAATGGCGGTTTCTCTCCGGTGGGGGTGAGCAGGATGGCAAGGAGGAAGAGCGCCACACTCATCCCCCAGGCGAAGCCGCGATAGAGCGGCGCTACCTGTTCGGGGTGAGCGAGCAGATCGCGAATCGCCGGACGCTGCCGAAGCTGAGCGATCCCTCCGATCAGCAAGCCGTAGCCCCCCAGCAGACACCACAGGGAGAGATCGGCCGATCCGCCAGCAAAGAGCTGGCCGTGCTCGCAAGTAACGCAACGCCGCAAACAGGCGAACACCTCACCCAAAGCATTGAGGCGGAAGAAACACCACGCCAGGCAAACGCACTGAAAGGTGAGAAGCACCGAGACGCCGCGCCACAGCCAGGCAGGCATTCCCTCCAGCGCACGCAGCCGTAGCCCCAGCGCCGACCCACTCCACCAGCGGTGTCCGATCAGGTACAGCCCGTGCAGTCCTCCCCAAATCAGGAAGGTCCAGCTCGCTCCGTGCCACATGCCCCCCAGCAACATCGTCGCCATCAAATTGAGGGAGGTGCGCCGCGGACCACGCCGACTGCCGCCCAGCGGAATGTAGAGATAGTCGCGGAGAAATTGCGACAGGGTGATGTGCCAGCGTTGCCAGAACTCCTGCACCGAGCCGGCGAGGTACGGCAGGTTGAAGTTTTCCGGCCAGCGGAACCCAAAGGCGAGGCCGAGTCCGCGGGCAATGTCGGTGTAGCCGCTGAAGTCAAAATAGATCTGCAATGCATACAGATACACATAAGGCAAGGCCCAGACCCCGGCCGTGCTGAGGTCGCTCACATGAACAAAGTAGGGATCGATGGCCAGCCCGATGCGATCGGCGAGCACCATCTTCTTGAAAAAGCCGCGGGCGATCAACAACGACGCTTCCAGGGGCGCCTCGGGGCGATTGGGGAGTGTCTGCGGTTGCAAGGCGCCCAGGAAATCACGCGGCCGCAGAATCGGCCCGGCCACGAGTTGCGGGAAAAACGTCTTGTACAGTGTGAAACGCCACAGGCTGGTCTCCGGCGTTAATTCCCGACGATAGACATCCACCATGTAGGCAATGCCGGTGAATGAATAGAACGAGATCCCCAGCGGTAAAAACCAGTGCTCAGGAACCGGAGGGGCGGGGATATCCAGGCGCAGCGCGATCCAGGCCAGGCTGCGAAGCAACAACGGCGTGTATTTCCAGAAGCACAGCACCGCCAGGTTGAAGCCCACCCCGAGCGATACCACCCCCGTGGGAAAACGGGTGCGCGCCAGCCACAGACCAATAAGCCAGTCCACCACGCAGTAGGCCAAAATCAGAAAGACGATCCGCCACTCGTGGTAGGCGTAGAAGATCAAACTGCTCACGGTGAGCAGGACCAGCCGAGCGCGATAGTTGCCCCGACAGCACAGCCACAACGCGTACACGATCAGGAAGAAATAAACGAACCGGCCTTCGGTAAAGTTCATGGCTTCCTTTCCGCGACGGTCGAGAGAGACGGACCTTCGCGATGATGGACATGCTCGAGCAAGGCGCTCAGCAACATGCGATTGCCGCGCGGGGTGAGATGCTTGTCGGGGAGGAACAGGCCCGGTCGGTCGGTTTCCTTGAAAAAGCAGGCACGCGCATCAAAGACATCGAGGCCATGCTTCTGGAACAGCGGGGTGAGTTGTTCCTGAAAGGCGAAGGGCGCTCCCTCCATCACCTGCTCGTAATTGGGAATCAGGATCATGGTGACAGGGATATGTCGTTGCCCGGTGATCTGGCTGACACGGCCAAACAGGTGATCCAGATCGTGGAGCAGATAATCCGCAACCTTGTGGTTGAGCTGTCGAGGATGAAAGGAAGGTTTCGGCTTCTGCTGTCCCGACCGAAACCAGGCGGCGCGGCCCAGCGCGGAACGCTCGAGCAGGGGGCCTCCCACGGCGGGCCAGCGCGGCGTGTAGGTAAGGGCGCCCCGCCGCGTCACATGAATCGATTCCAGCGGATGGGAACCGAGGATCGCCACATCCAGCGGCATCAGCTCGATAAAGATGCGCTCGGGTTGTAGTCCCTGGTCGAGCAACAGGCGAATCTGTGCCAGTCGGACACAGATATGTTCATTCCGCCCGAGATTGAAGATCCGTTTTTCGTGGAGGTTCTGGCGGGCGGTGTCAGCCAGCATCCCCGGGGCGTGCACAAACGAGTTGCCGAAGAAGGCCCACAGTGGGCGTGCATCGGTGGACGTGGGAGCCAGCGGTCCGAGAAAACGCAATCGCTCCGCATGATCGTTCGCAAAGAGGTCCCAGTTCTGGTAGGTGAGGCCAAAGTCTGCATCCGGCACATAGGGCCCGTGCCTGGGGTTACGCTCCCCCAGATAATCGTGGAAATCACGCGGAGGAAAGAGGCGGAGAAACACTTCGCCCAGGCCAGCAACGAGCAGAACCGCCAGGGCAAAGCCGCAAAGAAAGTGCCAGCGTCGCGGCTGCTTCATACCGTCGCCTCCTTGCGATCGAGAAGCCGGAAGAATGCTAGGCCAATCCCTGGGGATCGCTCGATGGGGCCGTGCTATCCTGGGAGGCTCCCTCGCCAGGAGTGGCTCGCTGGTTTTCGTTCGTGGCGCGTTCTTCCTGGGGGGCGGGGGTTGGCGTGGGATCGGCTGCTGTCCCCGGCATTTCTGGCGGCGTCGGGCTCCCCTCGCCCCCATTGGTCATTTTCTTGCGTGCCGACCGGCGCCGACGTGTTTTCTTCTTTTCCGGAGGGGCAAGCTCCGCCTTGCTCTCACTGCCGAACCGCGTGACCACATAGGTCCGACTGCGTTTATCAACTTCCAGTTCGAGCAGCCCTTCCTTCTGCGCATCTTCCAGCAATTCGCTGAAGGTGCGGTAGCCGTGATAGGCCTCGTTGAAGGACGGCTTCTTGCGTTTCATCGTGTCCTTGATCATCGACGACCACAGGACTTCCTTGTTCTCGCGGCGCAACGCCAGGAGTGATTCGATGAGCAAGGCAAACGCCTTGCGCTTGTTCTCGCCGATGTGCGAGAGCAGAGTGGGCGTTAACTCCTGAACCGCCCCGGGGCGGACGAGATCTTCGTAGTAGATGAATTCGTCACAATTGTCGCGGAGCAGGTCGGAGGTGGATTCCTGCATCCCCAGGCCAATGAGATGCTTCCCCAGTTCCTTCAGTTTCGACACCAGGGGAGAAAAGTCACTGTCTCCGCTGACGATGACAAAGGTGTCGATGTGCTCCTTGGAGTAGGCGAGGTCCATGGCATCGACGCACAGGCGAATATCCGCCGAGTTCTTGCCGGTCTGGCCGCGGCGGGGAATTTCCACCAGTTCGATAGCCGCCTCGTGAAGTGGAACCGTGTAGGCAGCAAAGCGGCTCCAGTCGGCGTAGGCCTTCTTGGCGACGATCTTGCCCTTTTCCACCAGACGTTCAATAACGCGGCCGATGTCGAAACGATCCCGGCGCCCCTGAAAGCCCAGGGCAAGGTTCTCGAAATCGATAAAGACTGCCAGGGAGCGTTCACCGTCGCGCATGATCTCTCTCGGGCGGGAGTGGGATCCAGTTTGATGCCTTGCTGTCATTCTTCAAGTGTACCGACGAAGTGGCAAACAGGGCAAGACGAGACGCCTGGCCCCGCCCCCCGCGCCCCGCCCTACACCGTAACCTCATAGAGGGATTCATACTTCTGCTTGAGATACGCCATCAACGGGGCAGTCTGCAACGGTCGTCCGGTGACGCGCTCACACAAAGCGCCCGCCGAGCGCCGATGCCCTTCGCGATGGATCTTCTCGCGCAGCCAACCGGTCAAACGCGTGAAAGACCCACCACGGAAATCGTCGTCCAGCCCGGGGAGATCTTGCCGCGCCTGCGCCATGAACTGCGCCGCGTAGAGATTGCCGAGGGTATACGTTGGGAAATAGCCGATCCCGCCACCGCTCCAGTGGATATCCTGCAGACAGCCCAGGGTATCGGTGGGCGGGGTCAGGTCGAACGACTGCCGAAACTTCTCGTTCCAGGCGCCGGGCACCTCGCTCACCTTGAGATCTCCGCTGATCAGCGCCTGTTCCAGTTCAAAGCGCAGAATGATGTGCAAATTGTAGGTTGCCTCATCTGCCTCGACCCGGATGAACGATGCCTTCACCTCGTTGATGGCGAAAAGGAAGACCGCGAGAGACACGTCGGCCAGTGCCTGAGGAAAGAGCTCCTGGGCGCGCGGGTAGAAATGCTCCCAGAAGGGGCGACTGCGCCCCACCTGGTTTTCCCACAGACGCGATTGCGATTCATGGATCCCCAGCGAGGCAGCGGTCCCCGGCGCACAACCGAAGTGCTCCGGATCGAGCCCCTGTTCATAGAGACCGTGGCCCGCTTCGTGCAGGATGCCAAAGAACGCCTCGTTGAGGTGATGCGGATTGTAGCGGGTGGTGATGCGACAATCGCCGGGGCCGATGCCACTGCAGAACGGATGGGTGGTGACATCGAGCCGTCCGGCGTCGAACCGGAAGCCGATGGCGGCCGCCGCGCCCTGCCCAAAGGTTTGCTGCCGATCCACCGGATATTCGCGTGCGAGAATCTCTGCGCGCGCCTGGCGGCCCGAGGCAAGAATGGCCTGCAACAGCGGGGTTAACTCCCTGCGCAGCGTGGCAAACAGGCGGGTAATCTCCCCCGTGGTGGCGCCGGGCTCATATTCATCGAGCAGGGCATCGTAGGGGACCGTCGCAAAGCCGACCGCCTGGGCCTCCTGCTGTTTCAGCGCCACGACTTTTTCCAGCCAGGGGCGAAAGGAGGCAAAATCGTTGTTCTTGCGCGCCTGTTGCCAGACCTGCTGCGCCTGGGTGGTAACGCGCGCCAGTTCCTGCACCAGACTGGCAGGAATTTTGACGGCGCGGTCATATGTTCGCCGCACCTCGCGAATGGTGGCAGCCGAGACGCTCTCGGCCGGATGAGTGAACGCCGATCCCTCGACGGCGGTCAGCAATTCGCCCAGCCGTGGCGTTGTCAAGCGTTCATGGACCAACCGCGCGAGCAAGGCGAGTTGTTCCCCGCGATGGCTGGCGCCCTGGGGTGGCAGATAGGTGCGTTCGTCCCAGCCGAGCAGATCGGCGCAGGAACGGAGGGTGGCGGTTTCCTTGCAGTGCTGCACCAGTTCAGCATACGCCTGTTCGGCATTCATCGCGAAGGTTCCTTGCTCGGGGTGGGGGCAGAGTAACCGTAGCGCTGGATCACTCCTCCCCAGCGCTCAGTGATCGTTTGAATCTGCTCGGGAGAAAGCCGTGGATAGCGATTGGTCTGATATCCCTTGTTTTCCTCGAAGAATTTTTGCAAGCGCGGCGCAACTTTTTCGAACTCTCCCAGCTGGAGGTGTTCATACAGGGCACGCATCACTTCGAGAGGGTTGCGAATGAGATCCTCGTACTTCAGCTCATAAAAATGGTTCGCCGGCACAGAGGGTTTCCCTGCCTCCAGCTCCTGGTACAACCGGGTGTAGGTGTTGTAGACATACTCCTCCAGGCCGGCATAGGTCGGCGTTTGCAGTCCCTGCGTCTCGTAGAGCGATTTCCACAGATTGACGGTGGAGGGAAAGACCGCATAGGGATCGCGCACAATGTGAATGAACTGTGCCTGCGGAAAGAGTTCGAGCAGCACCGGAAGGCGAAAACTGTGCGTGGGGGATTTCAACACCAGCCGACGCGGATCCTTGAACGCCAATCGTTGCAGGTACGCGGAGAACGCCTTCTTCCAGCGTTGCTGAGCGGCGGGTGCGAGTTCGCGCACCGTGAACGCTTCCTGATCCTGGGGCGGATGGTTGGGAAAGGCGATGGTGAGATAGGGCGAGGGCTGGCCCATCATGCACAGAGCAAATTCATCTTCCTGTGGGCGATCCCAGCCGGCGGGCATGTTGTCCATCGGACGACGACTGGGCATCAGGAACCACAGGAAACGCTTCACCAGTCCCTCGGTGAGGAGAAAATGATTGGGTTCAAGACACTGGTAGGTGTTGGGAAAGGAGAAACGTTCATCGAGGATGAGGAGTTCGTGGAGCAACGTCGTGCCGGTGCGCCAGTGGCCGATGATAAACAGGGGGGGTTCGTGAAGGGGAGTGCGCCGGAGAGCGCGCCCGTAGATGGCCTGTTGCAGCCAGCGCAGCAGGGTGTGCACCATGCTGACAAAGGTGACAATGAGGGCGATGTAGAGATGGCGCCACCCCACCGCAAAGCGATTGCGCACGAGGAGCCGGATCCAGGCGAAGAAGTCGCACCCTTCCCAGAAATGAGGCGCCCACTCGCGGGACGAGACAGGGGCGGACGCCACTCTGGCTTTTTCTGTGGTCTCGTTGCTCATTTCCCCTTGTCCTGCGTGAGGGTACGGTGTAAAGTAAATCTACCGGCACGAACGCGTTTCGTGAGAGAGGTTATTGTGCCGGGGGGGATCACAATGGCAAGGTGACTTGCCAGGGTGAACCAAACAGGACGCGGCGTGGAGCAGCGGCCCAGCTCGCCAGGCTCATAACCTGGAGGTCGTAGGTTCAAATCCTACCGCCGCAACTCACAAAACCCCTGGGAATCATGAAGGAACAACCTTCAATGATTCCCAGGGGTTTCTTTTTCAGCAATTCTCGTTTGACATTCCATCCTTACAGTTTCGCGTGCACTGACCAGATACCACCAAGACGTGACTGAGGAGATGGGGCGACTCTCTGCAGGCCGTCGGCACAATTTCTGGCAAATTGAAGACACTGCGACGCCATAGGCGCTGCCAGGACGTTGAGGTAACATGGGTGGTGTTATCCCGTCGGTCCAGTCTCGAAGGGGGGTCAGTATGCCGGCAGTGATGGTTCCAGGGGATGCTATTCCCAACCTGGCCCAACAGGCAGCGGAGCCTACCATGCTTGGGATCCTGCGACGCCTGCGCCACGATCACTTCATCCCGAACGACCCAAACATGAGCGAGCCCACCAGAACCGCTCTTCAGCGATTGGCGGAATTGGGTCTGGTCGATCCCGGGTATGCCAACGCGCTCCAAAGTGAACCCTTCATCTGGGTGGCCAACGGCAACGGCGAGCGCGTACTTCGCTACGTCGAGAAGACACTCTCTCCGAAGTTCAAGATTCACCCCCGCGCACGCACGACCCTTGAGTCGCTTACAGAGGAGGAGCGCGGAGCGGTGATCTCAGCCGTGGAAGCTTTGCTCCTGCGTGATCAATCCAAATGGACAGATCTGGACGCTATTCGGCTCGCTCCGGACAAGCCTGTCTATCTGGTGCGTGTGACCCCAGACTTGCACGCGTTCCTTTCGGCCCCGGATGCCGAGTCCGTGGAATTGTTCGACATCGTTCGGGAGGATACGCTCCGGCTCTTTCTGGAGAGATACCGCAAGGGAGCGCACGTCGGATGAAACAACTCGAACCGATCACCTTCGACTTCGGGCTATGCCGACAGCAGGTTACGGAGCTTCAGACGTTGCTGGCCGGACAGGACGAACTCAGCGAACGGAAGGATGTGCTGCCGTTTTTCCAGGATCGGCACCAAATGGCGATCCTCTTTGGTATGTTCAACCCACGCATCGCGTGGGCCGACCGCGTAGCGGACGAATTCGACATCTTCGGCGATTTCGTCTGCGACCTCGTGGTCGGCGAGTGGGCAAAAGGGGCGTACTGTTTCGTCGAGTTTGAGGACGCAACCAGCAACAGCATATTTACGCAGCAGGGGAAGAAGGCTACGCGGGAGTGGGGTCAGAGGTTTGACCACGGCTGTAGCCAGGTCATCGACTGGATTCACAAACTCGATGACCGCACACCCAGCGCCGACATGCTCAGTCGCTTTGGTCGCTACGAGATCAACTTCGAGGCCGTGCTGGTCGTCGGCAGAGACAAACACATCAATCCCGGAGAAATGCAGCGTCTGGCATGGCGAGCCGACAACGTGGTAGTCGGAAGCAAGAAGATCATCTGCATGACCTTCGACAATCTCCTGAATCAGTTTCTGACCCGGGTAAACTTGCTCTCCCAGGTGGAGGCGAAGGCTGTGGCACAGGCCCAGGCCGGGATACCGAAGTCCCCCTTGACGAACGTCCCTCCACCGGCTCCCTCCTGAAAGCCCTGTGCCAACCAGTGCAATTCCTCCTTCAAGACCTCCTCTTTCACGGACACCCCTGAATCATCTCCGCCGCGATCGACGCCGGATAGGATGGCGGGTCAATTTCTTGCGCACTTCCTCGGCGAACAACAGCAAGGGGCCAAAGCTGGCCAGGAGCAGCCAGTGTGGCAGTTCCAGCGGGGTGAGCTGAAAGGCTTCCGCGAGCGGGGGAAGATAGATCAGTCCCAGCAGAAGAAACACCTCGGCAACCATCGCCCACAAAAGGGGGCGATTGCTGAATAACCCCAGCGAGAATAGCGATTCTCGTTCGCTCCGACACGCCAGCGCATTCCCCAGCTGGCACGCCACGATCCCGGCCAGGGACATCGTCGTCGCCATCACGTACAGCGGACCGTTCGCCACAAGGTCCTGTCCAGGACGCCATCCCGCCAGGAGATAGACGCAGAAAAACCCGCCCAGACCGAGGAGCGCCTCGATCATCCCAAGCCAGCAGTAGGCGCGTACCAGTGTGGCAGGATCCAGCAGCGGACGCGCGCGGGCACGCGGCGGTCTGCGCATGATATCCGGTTCGGGCGGATCCACTCCCAGCGCCAGCGCCGGCAGGAGATCGGTGCCCAGATCGACCGCGAGGATCTGCATCACCGTCAGAGGGAGGGGTATCCGAAAGAGCACGAACGCGATAAACGGAACTCCCTCGGGAACGTTGCTGGCAAAGATGTAGGTGACAAACTTGCGAACATTGTCGTAAACCGCGCGTCCCTCCTCGATGGCGGCCACGATGGTGGCGAAGTTATCGTCGAGCAAAATCACATCGGCCGCTTCCCGGGCGACATCCGTGCCACTGACGCCCATCGCCACCCCCACATCGGCGCGCTTGAGAGCCGGTGCATCGTTGACTCCATCGCCAGTCACGGCGACCACGGACCCACGCCGTTGCAAGGCTTCCACCAGGCGTAACTTGTGCGCGGGGCTGACGCGCGCGAACAACAGATGCCGATGCCCCAGAAGCATCCCCAGTGCATGATCGTTGATTCGATCCAGGTGCGCCCCGGTAATAATCCGAACCGGATCGCCCAGGTAGCCAATCTCCCGAGCGATTGCCGCCGCCGTGTGGCCGTCGTCTCCCGTTGCCATGATCACTCGCACCCCCGCGCTGTGACACCGGGCCAGCGCCGCTGGCACCTCTGCACGTGGGGGATCTTCCATCGCGATCAGTCCCAGGAAGGTCAGGTTGCTCTCAACCGCCTCGGGATCCTGGCCATTGAGCGGCTCTGCTGTCTCGGGGAGCATGCGGCTGGCGATGGCCAGAACGCGCCAGCCACGATCTGCGAAGGCGCGCGCCGCCTCCTCGATCGGTCGGCACTCCTCGGGAGTGCGCGCGATCGTACAGCGCGGGAGAACTTCGTTCAGCGCCCCCTTGACACAAACGAGCGGCCCTTCGGGAGAACACTGGATCGTGGTCATCCGTTTGCGCATCGAGTCGAAGGGCAACTCGGCCAGGCGCGGATACTCGGCAAGCTGTGCCGGCGTGATCGCTCCCTTGTACGCCAGCACCAGCAGCGCCGCCTCGGTGGGATCCCCCTCCGCGCTCCAGATCTGTCGCTCGGTGTTCGGAGGACACAACCGGGCATCGCAACACAATGCCGCCGTGCGCACCATCTGGATCATGGCGGAGTCCGTCGCTGGGGTGCCGCTACAGGAGATCTCGCCCACGGGTTCATAGCCAGTGCCACTCACCTCATAGGTTCGCCCTGCACACCAGAGACCACGCACTGTCATCTGATTGCGCGTCAGCGTTCCTGTTTTATCTGTCAAGATCACGGTCACCGCTCCCAGCGCCTCCACCCGTTCCAGGCGTTTGACGATTGCCTGGCGCGCAGCCATGCGACGGACGGCAATCGCCAGCGATAAACTGATCGTGGGCAACAACCCCTCCGGCACATTGGCCACGATGATTCCCAGCGCAAAGAGAAATCCTTGCACCGGGGTCAGGCCGGCCACGCCCCATCCCAGCGCGAAAAAGAGGCCTCCCATCGCGACGGCAAGAATGGTGATCACGCGCGTGATGCGCCTTATTTCCCGTTGCAGCGGCCCTGGTAAGCTCGCCTGTTCGTGGGTCAACGTCGCCAGCCGGCCAAACTCGGTCTGTGCCCCGGTGGCAAACACCACCGCCTCACCACGTCCCGACGTGACAAACGTTCCCATCAGGACAAGGTTGCTCAGCTCGGCGAGGGCGCGATCCCTGGCCAGGCAGCGGCCCGCGTGACGACTCACGGGGCGCGATTCGCCGGTCAACGACGACATATCAACCCGCAAGCGCTCGGTGTGGATAAGACGTGCATCGGCAGGGATGGCACTCCCCTCGCGGAGCAGGAGCACATCGCCCAGCGCCACCTCCTCCGCCGAGATCGTCTCCTCGACCTCGTTGCGTCGAACCACGACTCGGCGCGGCAGCAGCGATTCCAGAGCCTGCACTGCCTGTTCAGCCTTGAATTGTTGCCAGTAGCTGAAGGTGCCGTTGATCAGAATGACCACGACAATCGCCCAGGTGAGTTCAGTCATGCCTACCCACCAGGCGAGGCAAGCCGCCGCCCACAACAGCAGCGCGAAGAGATGCAAGAACTGACGCCCCAGTTCAATGAACCAGCGCGTGGGCTGAGGGCGGGGGAGTCGATTGAGACCGAACCGACGCAGCCGCGCCAGGACCTCCCCCGAAGAGAGCCCCTGGGGTGAGGTGGCCAGGTATTCAAACAGTTCGTCCTGCGAGAGGTTGGCCACCTCGGAGGGCGTCGCTTTCTCGGCAAAATCAGCGGTCTTCATGGGTGCATGCGCCAGAGCAGTTAGCGACCCGTCCCCAGGGCGGGCGTTTCTCCCCTGGCGTACCCCGGACCAGAAGCCAACGATGCCTCGCCCCGTTCCGGTGTGGTCTGTTCAGAACGGGGCCGCCAGCGCGCTAGCTCCCCTTCAACGGATTGAAAACGAGTCCACTGAGCAATTTGGGATAGAAATACGTCGATTTGGGCGGCATCTTCTCCAGATTGCCGGCGATGTGCTCAACGTGCGCCATCGTTGCGGGAGGCACCAGCACGGCCAGTTCGCATCCTCGGGCCGCCTTCGCCTCGGTCACTTCCTTCAGCAGATGCACATACTTGCATGTCGGATGGCGCTGCCACTGCTGCGGGATCAGCTCGTTGAGCACCAGCACATGCAGGATGCTGACCGCCAGACCGCGCCATTCCTCACTGTGGTCACGCGCCAGTTCCGCCATGACGTGTGGGCTTCGGAAGCGCGCGAGATGCCAGGCGCCGTCGGCGACCGTCCCAAAACCCAGCAGATTCTGCGAACCGTCGGCCTGAATCAACTCCCAGGTATCATGCGCCCCCTTCTCCCCCTGACCGATGGTTTCCACCTCGAAGTGGTTGGCCAGAAGCGTTCGCACCTGTTCGCCAGTAACCGCGCCGACTCCGCTCACCAGTCGATGGGTGGGCATGATGTTCAGCCCCGGATCGCTCATGCTCACCAGCATCATCAGAATAAAATTGGGCGCTGCCTCGTCGTTGGGCACCTGGCCCGCGGCCCGACATTCCTCCAGGTAGCGCAGCCCGGTTTCGTAGCGATGGTGGCCGTCGGCGATAAAGATGGGCCGGTCCGCCATCTGCCCCACCACCGTGCTCACGATATGTTGCTCGCTGAGCGGCCAGAGGCGGCTGACCACCCCCAGATGATCGGTCGCCTCCAGCGGCAAGGTGCGTCCAATCACTCTGTCCAGCGCCTCCTGGACCTGACTTTGCGGATCGGGATAGAGGCCAAAGACCGGGCTGAGATTCATCTGGGTCGCCTGGAACAGCCGCAGCCGATCCGCCTTGGGGCCGGACATCGTCTCTTCATGGGCATAGATGCGTCCCTTGCCCAGCGGCTCCAGGCGCACGCGCGCCAGGAATCCCTTGCGCGTGTATCGCTGCCCCTCGAAGTCGAAATCCTGGTGATACACATAGAGCGAGCGTGCCGAATCCTGAATGAGCACATCCTGCGCTTGCCAGTCGCGCAAAAAGCCAGCGGCTCGGGTGTAGCGATTGTTGCTCTCGTTGTCGCTCGCCTCTTCCTTGTTCAGGATCAGGCGGATGACGTTGTAGGGATTCCGCTGGTACAGTTGCTGTTGCAGCGCATGATCGATCACGTCGTAAGGGGGGGCGATCACGTCGCTGAGGGCGCCGACGCGCCCGAGGTCGTAGCGAAAGCCGCGAAAGGCGCGGATATCGGCCATGGTTCACTCCTTGCGTGCCGCCTGAACGTCTGCCGGAGCGAGTGCGCCCCCTGGGATGCGAGCGCGTCCTCCTCGCCGTGACTGCGGCTACAAAAGCCTGATTTTACGCCCGGGCCAGATGGCGGCAACCGTATTTCATCCCCTCCAGTCCGTCGAGCAACTGCCCGTGCTTCCGGGCAGATCGTGTTGCCAGGCGCGAAAGAGTTCTGCGCGGCTGACTTTCCCGCTCGCTGTGCAGGGCGAGCAAAGTTGGCGCTGGCCGCAGGGGTGTTTTCAAACCCTGGTGGGAATACCTTGTTCGGAGGATGACGTCATTCGCGCCTCTCCGCGAACTCCCGAACCAGATACTCGGCCTTGGCCAGCAACGGCATTGTGAGGCAGCAACCTTGGCTGGGACGGCCAGGCCGCCCTGGAATTATCGCCGTCGAGAGGGCGAACCCGACCGCGCCCAGGGAGTGCTCCAGCCGGTCGTCCGCGCCGTCGGGGCCGAAGGCGCGCTGGGCGACGACTTTGCCCCAGCCGCCGGCGCGGGCGCGGATCTCTTGCAGCATCTCCGGGGTGAGTGGGCGGTGCGACAGGGCCTGTCCTGCCTGGTGCTTGCGGAATCGGTGGGAAGCGAAGTCCTGATGCCGTTGTACAACCTGGCTCTCTCCTTTGCAAAATGGTTGTTGGCCTCCCCCCACCCTGCTGGGCTGGCACGGCGTCGCGCCCCTCGCTACACTCCTCCCATTCATCCCTGCTTTGACAGGGTCCTGGCAGTCATTCAACCTCAGCGGTGATGATCAATTCCAATCTGCAGGAGTGTCCGATGCGCAGCGCGTTGCTTGGAGTGGTGGTTGTTCTGAGCCTGGGGAAGACCCTGGGGGCCGACGATGTGACGCAGGCGGAGTTGAAGAAGCTCGAGGGCACCTGGCAGCTGGTCTCGGCGCTCAAGGACGGACAGAAAACACCCCCAGAGACGGTCAAGAAGATTCGCGTGGTCATCAAGGGCAGCAAGCACTCCGTTTACTTCGGCACCGACGCGGTGGCCAGGGAAATTCCATTTACCATCGATCCCACGAAGGACCCAAAAATCACCACCGATACACTCCCCGATGGCCAGGTGATTCGGGGCATTTACAAGCTGGAAGGAGACAAGCTCACCAGCTGTGTGGCCGAGGTGGGGAAGGAGCGGCCGACAAAATTTGCCGCGCCCCCCGGCTCGGGACACACGCTACGCATCTTCAAGCGTGTCAATCCGTGAGCGGAGCTCGCTCGCGATTCGCTGTCACGACCTCGCCTTGTTCGGTTACTCCCGGCGAGCTACCATGTGCCGTCCGAAAATCCGGTCCCGCTCATCCAGACCGAGGCGCACATGAAGATTCGCATGGTGGCGTGTCTGTGCCTGGTGGTTACGCTGGCCTGCCTGTCGTGGGCGATGAACGAGTCACAATTCACGACAGCCTCCAGTCGCCGCGCGCTTGTTCACCAGGGGCGCTCGCTCGACCGCTGGCTTGCCCAGCTGCACCATCCCGAGGCAGAACCTCGACGGCAGGCGGTCCGGGCGGTGCGGGAGATGGGAGCGCCCGCGCGCGCTGCACTCCCCGCCCTGCAAGGCGCGTTGCACGATCCGGACCTTGCCGTTCGGCGTGAAACCGCCCTGGCCCTCCGCGAACTTGGTCCGGTTGCCCTGTCCACCCTGTGTGATTCTCTCCGCGAACAAGAGGAGTCGGTCCGCAGTCTCCTGGTCTGGGCACTGGGTGAAGTTGCCTGTGCTCCAGAGGTCACTCCTGCACAAATGCAGAAGGCCGTGCGTGCCCTGCTCCCGGTCCTGCACGATCGCGAAAAGGTCATTCGTGGCGGGTGTGAAACTGCCCTGATCAAGTTCGGTCAGGGCAAACAGGGGCAGGTGGTTGCTGTCGAACTCGGGCAGGCTCTGCTGAATGAGACCACCGCGCACCGCGAACAGCTGGGGCGCCTGCTGGAAGCGATCGGTCCGCCAGCGCGGCACGCGGTGCCCACGGTCCTCGCCACCGCCAGGGAGGGGCAGCCGGCCTGGAAAGAGCAGGCGATGCGCTTGCTTGGTTCGCTCACCGGATCGCTGGAGGGGGAATCCCTGCGCACCAGTGTGACCTGGCTGCTGGCAGAACTCGACGCGGAGCCGATTGCCGTGCGCGAAGAAGCTCTGCTGGCACTGACGCGCCTCGCGGGGGCACGGCAGGCAGACGCATGGGGCAAACGTGCGGTCCCGCATCTCCTCCCTCTCCTGGAAAACAAGGCCATGCGCGCGCAGGCGGCGCGGGCGCTGGGGCGTCTGGGCGAGATCGCTCTCCCCGAACTCCTCGCCACGCTGCGCGACCGCAAACATCAACCCCCAGTCCGACTGGCCGCGGCCGAGGCCCTGGGACTTGCTGGCAAAAGCGCTTTTGCAGATCTTCTTAAGGCGGCAAGCGAGGAAGATCCCCTCACGCGTCAGGGGGCGGCGCACGCCCTGGGGGTGATGGCAAATCGGCTCGATCCAGCCTCGGCTCGTCGTGCCCTCGCTCCCCTGCTGAAAGCCTGCAAGGCGGAGGAGGATGCTGTGCGGAGGGTGTCTCTCGTCGCCCTGGGACGGCTGGCCGCCGAGCCTGATCTTCTCCGTGCGGAAGAGTTGAAGCCCGTCTTCGCCACCTTCCCGCGGGCGCTGGAGGATGCCCCCTGTTGCAATGATGCCATCGCCGTGCTGGAACACCTGGGGGGCAAACGAACCTTCTCGACCGAACTCACCCAGAGCACGGTGCTTGCTCTGGAGCATCACGCGGCGACTCCCGAGGGGCGCGTGGCGCGCCGGGCCCTGGTTCGCCTGGCACCCACCACGGAACCCGCGCTGGCCTTCTGGGCGCGGATGGGGAACGCAGATTACCGCGACAATCCGCTCGCCGCGCTGGATGCCGAGGATTTCGCCCCGCGCGTTCTGGCGCAGCACGGCGCCGCGCTTGTTCCTCCGCTTTGTGCCCTGTTGCAGTGTGCCGACCCGGCCGCGCGCGACCGTTACCTGGCCCTGCTCACGGCCCTTGGGAACGACGCTCGCCCAGCAATTCCCTGTCTGCTGGCATTGCGCGAAGAGGCACGCATCACACAAGCGGAACGGGTGCGCATTCTGCAGATTCTCGACGGGGTGGGGCTGGACGATGCCCAGATCATACCGCTCCTCACGGCGGAACTGGGAGCCCGCTGGAGTCCGCCTGGTGTCACCCGAAAACCACATGCCCGGCTCCCCTACAACTGGGTGCTCAGCGAACAACTCAAGCGGCGCGGGGTTCGTGCGGTGCCGGCACTTCTGGCGCGCCTGGAAGCGGAGCAGCAGGAGGTGGTCGACCATGCCACGGAGATTCTGCGCCAGATTGGCGAACCGGCTCTCCCCGCGCTTCTGGAAGCGATTCGCGCGGGCAAGCCGGCTCTGCGTGATCGTTGTGTCGAGGTGCTGGCCTACCCAGGTTTCACTGAGCCGATGCGTACCCGGGTGGTAACGGCGCTGGTGCAGGGGTTGCAAGCGCCCCAGGTCGCCGTCCGCACCGCCTGTGTCCGGGCTCTGCGCAAGCATCGTGTGGCGCCCTCCACGCTGGAGGCAGTCGCCCGCCTGCTCGACGATGCCGATGAAAGCGTTCGGCTGGAGGCGATTCGGACCTTGCGCGAGAGCGCACTTCCGGGCAGCCTCGCCATGTTACGCGGACTCCAGGGACGCGAGGGTGAGGTGCGGCTGGCCTGTCTGCTGGAACTGGCGGTGGAGGAACAGCCGTGTTCGCCCGTTATTGCCCGCGCGGTGGCCGCGGTGCTCTTCGATCACGATGCAACCCTGCGCGAACAGGCGGTCAAGATCTTGCGGCGCCATGGCAGCCAGGCCGTCGACGCCATCCCGCAACTGATCAAGGTGTTGCAGGAGGGGGACGCCGGGCAGAAGGCCGATGCGGCACGTGTGCTGGCGGCTCTGGGGCGTCGCGCGGCTCCGGCTCGGCACGCGCTCGAAAAGGCCGCTGGCCATCGCGAACCAGAGGTACGACGCTGGGCCGCACTCGCCGTGCATCGGGCGGGCGGGAAGGTGTCGCTGGCTCAGATCCTCGAGGTTTATGAATCGCCAACCCTGCGTCCGCTGGCTTTGCGGCCCCTGGTGGAAGTTCTGCGTCGCCCCGAGAGCCAGGAAGACGATGTGCGGCGCGTGGCCCGGCGGCTGGCGAGTGATGCCGCCACCGACAAGGCAGGTCCGGCCTTGCTCCAGGCACTGGCAGACCTGTGTCACTTCCGTTCGGTCCCGCGGGAGGATCTGGGCGCTACCGCCGATCTCCTGCTTCGCCAGGGCGCTGGCCCCAATGCACTAACGCGCTTGATCTCCGTGCTGCATGATAGCGAGGCCTCCTTCGAGGACAAACGTCGGGCCGCGCAGGGGCTGGCGCAGCGTGGTGCCGAGGCTCGTCCCGCCCTTCCGGCGCTGCGGCAACTGGTGCTCGCCCTCGACACCGAAGGGTCGAAGCAACCGTACCTCGATGCCCTCCAGGCGATCGGGCGTCCGGCCGTTCCGGTTTTGCTGGAAACCCTCTGGAGTAGCCGCGATTACGCCACACGCAGCGGTGCCACCATGGCCCTTGCGCACCTTGGCGCCGAGGCACGCTCCGCCGTTGCTGCCCTCGGACGGGAATTGACGAGTGACGTGGGAGTTCATGCGGCCACCGCCCTGGGCGCGATTGGCCCCGATGCTTCGCCCACTCTCCCGGCCTTGCTCGCGCTCTGGCTCAAGGTGGACCGCGAAGGGCAGGACGCCATTCTCCCCGCGGTGGCTCGCATCGGGCCGGCGACACTCCAGGTGCTCGAACCCATTCTTGAGGAATTGTGCGCCCCCGATTTCCCCGGCGACCGCGATTCTCGCTATGAACAGATTCTCGATCTCCTTGGCTACCTCGCGGGGCTGGAAGAACCAGGGATGCGCGAGGTGGGCCCGCTCGCGACACTCCCCGGGCGCACCCCAAACGAGGGCGTGCGCGAACGGATCGCCACGTTGCTCGCGGCCATGCTCCCCGACGACGAACACCCCCACGACTGCGGAGCCCTGGCCGCGGCCTTTCTGCTCAAACTCGGCCCCTGTGGCGCCCCTGCGGTTCAGCGCCTGGGAGAGGCCTTGGAGGACACCCGGAAGCGCGAGGTGGTTCTGCGCTATCTGGAAGCGCTGGGGCGCATTGGTCCGGAGGCAGTTCCAACGGTCCCCGCCATCCTGCATGTGCTTCAACGGTCCGAACACAGCCATGACGGAGAAGACGTTGTGGAGGTGGCGATCGAAACCCTGGGACGAATTGGCCCCGAAGCGCGCGCTGCCACCTTCCCGTTGCTGCTGCTGGTGCAGCACGGCACCCCCGCGCAGCAAATGGCTGCCACCCGAGCGCTGGGACGACTGGGCGCCGTGGCACAACCGGCCGTGCCCGCGCTCCGGACTTGCCTGGAGGATGGGGATGCAGCCCAGCGTTTGCTCCGGGCCGAGGCGCTGTGGCGCATTGATCACGATGCTCGGCGCGTCACCCCTGTTTTGCTCGAATTGCTTCATGAAGAGCGTTTGATTCCGCAACGCCATTCGCGCTGGGATGCCGAGTCACGCTGGACGATTGGGCAACGGGCCGCGCGTTTGCTCGTTCAGATTGGCGCGGGTGAGAAGACGGTGGCGGGACAGCTTCAGCCGCTTCTGCACCATGGCTGTGCGCACACGCGTGCCAATGCTCACCTGGCATTGTGGCATCTCACCCCCGGCCATGAACCGCCGGTCGAGGTGGTCACGGACGTGATCCAAAGTGGCACGGTGGCCGAGATGCGCCGGGCTGGCCTGGCGTTGATGCGCCGGGGAAGCTCGGCAAAAACCGCACTTCCGGCGCTCGTGGAGCAGCTTTGCCAGACAGATGAGGAACGCGTGCGTGCTGCGGCCGCTGTGCTGCGTGGTTTGCAACTGCAAGAGGCCGCGGCGACGATGGTGCTGGAGCGCATCGCACGCGGTCCCTGGCAGTGGATGCTGGGAGCCCGCACCCCGGAGCGTTGGAAACAGGGCGAGATCATTCACGGTCGCTTTGTGAGCCGTGCGGTGCGTGCCCTGCGTCACCTGGGGCCAACCATCGCTGGACGCATTCTCCCAGCCCTGGAGAAGGAGTATCTCCCCACGGCGCTGGCCATCCTGGGCACGCTCGCCGCCGATGGCGAGAATAGCGCCGAACAACGGCAGGAAATCCTGGTTTCTCTGCTGGATCTCCTCGATCGCAAGGAGAGCCCCGAAACCCGTCGGGACGTGGTGACCGCCCTGGGACAACTCGCGGGACATCCTCATCTCGGATCGGAATTATCTCGAAAAGTGCAGCACACCTTGCTCGACCAGCTCCAGGCGCGCGATTTCACCCTCGCTCTCCACACGGCTCAGGTCGTGGGTCGATGCGCTGAACCGATGTTGCCGGTGCTGCGTGAACAATTGCAGAAGGGCACGCCGCTCGAACGACGCCGGGCCGCCCTCGCGCTTGGGTTTTGCGAACCCGCTTCACTCGGACAGCCGGAAGGGAAGTCGATCCGGACACTTGCCCACGCGCTCCTCCACGCCCTGGACGACCCCCTGCCGGAGGTCCGTCTGGAGGGCGCCCGTGCGCTGGGTCGCCTTGGCCCCGCGTTGCTTCAGGGCGAGGACACCCTCCTGTCTGCCAAACTGTTGCCCAGACTGCTGGGGTTGCTCGATGATTCGGCTGGCCAGGTTCGCTGGGAAGCGGCCACCGCACTGACGTGCCTGGGCTCGGTGCCGGTGCCGGGATTGCTGGCGCGCCTTGCGGATCAGGAGAACCCCAGGCGAGCCAGCGCCATCACCGTGCTCCGCGATCTGGGGACACGTTCCTGGGAAGCCATCCCTGCGTTGATTGGTTTGCTGTCCCAGGAAGACGAACTGGGCGACCGGGCCAGCGAGTGTCTGGCCCACATCGGTCCGCGCGCCCTCCCCGCGTTGCTGCGCGCCCTGAACACGGGAGACCCCGAGGTCCGACAACGTGCTGCCAGTGCACTTGGCGAAATGGGGCAACTGCCGCAATGGTCTTCTTCTCGCCGGACGAACAAGGAAGCGGCTTCTGCCCTTGGTCAGGCTCTGAGTGATCCCGATCCGCGTGTACGCTTTGCCGCCGCACGTGCGCTGGCGCGGGCTCCGCAACTGGCGCGGGGAGCGCGCCCCGCGCTCAAGGCCGCCCTCAAGCGAGACGAGGAGATCATCCGCGTCCTGGCGCGCGAGGCCCTGCGGACCGCCGAGCCGTGAGACAATCCCCGTGGGCATAACATTCAGAACCCCACGTTCATCCACGTGGGGTTCTGTTCTTTGATCGCCACTCGCTCGGATCAGGGATGAGCGACCTCATTCACCAGTTCGCCCACACCTGTAACGGCGATGCGCACTCGATCTCCAACGGCCAGCGTGAAATCATCGGGCGGAACGAGTCCCGTCCCGGTGAGCAGAATGGCTCCGTCGGGGAAGGAGTTCTCGCGCCCCAGCCAGTCCACCAGATCTTCAAAGCGCCGGGCCATGGCGCCGACACTCGTGTTCCCCTCGTACACTGTTCGCCCGGCGCGCTCGATCACCAGGCGAATCTCGATCTGCTCGCGCGCGGGCATCTGATCGGCGAGGGTGATCACCGGACCAAGCGAACAGGCGCCGGTGAAAACCTTCGCCTGCGGCAGATAGAGGGGATTTTCGCCCTCGATATCACGAGCGCTCATGTCGTTGCCAATGGTGTAGCCGACAATCTTCAGCGCCGGCGATATTACCAGCGCCACCTCGGGTTCAGGCACGCTCCAGCGGCTATCGCGGCGGATGCAGACCTTTTCTCCCGGCGCACGCACCCGGCGTGGGGTGGCCTTGAAGAAGAGTTCCGGGCGATCCGCCCTGTACACCAGATCATAGAACCGTCCGGCTCCCACGGACTCGCGTTCGCGCGCTTCCTGGCTCCGCTTGTACGTCACCCCCGCGGCCCAGATCTCCTGCTGATCCACCGGAGCGCAGAAGGTCACCCCATTCAGGGGCACCGTGGTTCCCTGCGTCGCCAGGTGATGCTGCACCGCGAGCGCGGGATCGGCAGCATGCAGCAGCTGACTGAGCGACACGCCCGGGAGAATTCGCACCCCCTGGTCCAGTCGCACGCCCGTTTCCAATTTCCCGTCGGCGAGTTGAATCTTGCACAGTTGCATCGCTGGTCGTCCTCGTGAAGAGCAAAGTTGAGATCAGTGTAAGCGAGGTGAACCAGGATGGAAACCAGACCGCCCAGAGATGCGCGTGGCGAGGCGCGAAAACCTACTGGCGCGGAACAAAGAAGAGCCCACGATTGCCCTTGTTGGGATCGTCGGTAACGCGTTCGCGATCGGGCTTGCTGCCACTGCGGCGCGCCCGATCAAGCGCGTCATAATCCACCTCGGTCGAGGTGACCTGGGTCGATTCCAATGTACCTGTTTTCGGGTCGCCCTTGTAGGTTTTTACAATCGTCTTCTGGGGGCGCTGGAGTTCGCCAGTGGCGAGGTCGAGCGCGCTCATCGTCACCCGCGAAAGCGCATCGAGTCCCGTGGCATCCACCCAGACATAAGTATCGTGGTAGTGCCCGACGTAACAAGCCTCGCGCGGCACATCCTTGCGGCGCCCCACATGATACCATCCTCGGGGGAGCAATGGAGCCAGGTCATCGACCAGGAAGAACTCCTTTAACTCCTCGCTGCAACGGCCACAATCAGGGATATTCTCCCCCAGCACGATGTATTGCAGGGCACAGCGCAGACGACGCATATTATCGGGATCGGCAACAGGCACCAGCGACCAGTTCTCCGAGACCAACCGCTGGCCGTTGGTGCCAAAGAGCACCGAGACAATGGGCCCCGATCCCCCCGCCTGGTCAACCAGACGCAGGGTGGGGGCATAGGCGGGGTTGAGACTCCCGGTTTTTTGATCGGACACGGTCACCGTGCCGGCATTAACAACGGCGAAGGAGGGGATCGCCGCGGGGTTGGCGGAGAACAGGGCAACGTTGTCCAGTACCATGCGATAGTTGATATCCGTCAAGGTGGTTGCGGTCTGGGCCGTGTTGTCGCGCAGGGAAAGGTGCGTACAGCCGCTGGTCAGCGACAGCAGGACGATCGCGAGCACTCCAGTGCGCATGCTCCCTCCGTCCCTTCGCGCCGGGGAAGATGAGTCTTCCTTCTGTATCGAATTTGCCGCTTGCAATCTTGATGAAGAAGTGCGCGGACAGGCGCAGAACCTCCCCTCGTGCGGAGCCCGTCGAGGGGAGAAGCCGAGCTGTCTGGGAAGGACCGGGCCGGACAGAGGATCAATCGCGCCACAACTCGGCGCAGACCTCGGGCGGATAAGGTGACGTCCTTTCCAGAGAGCGGGTTGCGGGTTGCAGTTCCGGTTCGCTCTCCGTTGGGCCGTTGGTCAGGCAATCGTAGGCCTCGACGGGGAGCAGCACGTAGATGCGCTGGGTCCGGGGATCGATCAAGCGCACAGGTTCGTGCGCCTGGGCATCGACGGCGGTGTGCAACGATTCAGGTAACGGTAACAACATGTCGGCCTCCGCAAGAAAGATGCGACGAGAACGGGTGCGGCTCGACACAGATTTAGATGGGCCAGGAATGGGAACGGACACAAGACAGAAGGAGCCCGTGGGTGAGGAGAGATCCAGAGGGTTCGATCGGCCTCGTCGGGTAAGGCAATGCCTTTTGGACCCGAAGACGAAGGAAAAGAAATCTCACCTCAACACGGGCTCCAGGCAAACGGTTTCATGCGTATCGACTGATTCACCTCCTGACCATTGGGTGATGGAGTCGCGTGCGCCAGGGCAATGGATGTGTGTTGCAGTGACCGGACAACCAAGAGACGACGGTCAGCCGTGCTGTCCGGAGCCGTAAGCCAAGCTTGCCTGACGGTGCGAACTCCTTCCTCTCCTGAGAAAGCCACCGAGGAGTTGCGCGTGCACCCTCGCAGTTGTCCGCGCAGAGACAATGGGAGGATCGGCCATCGTTCGAGAGTTGAGCGGAGACGCCAACACTACCGGATGGCCTGATTGTTCTCGGGCTTTCTGAGGAAAAATGCTCTCTACAACCTCAGATATACCGCTCCTGGGAAGGGTCTGTCAAGCAACTTCCACAACTTTTTCCGCGAGGTTTTAAGGGATTACTACTCTCCGAATTATCTCTCAATAATCGCGCGGCGCTACGTCGCCAGGACACGTTGAACGAACATTTGCGGGGCGAGTTCCTGCCCCATCGCTTTCAGGCGCTGGGCGAAGGACGGCCGCACTCCGGTGGCGACAAAGCGACCCACGGCGTGACCCTCCGCATCGGTGCCCTGCTGCTGAAAGACGAAGACATCCTGGGTGACGATCGTGTCTCCCTCCATCCCCACCACCTCGGTCAAGCTCGTCACCTTGCGCGCCCCGCCCGCAAGCCGCTCCGCCTGAATGATCAAATGAATCGCCGAGGTAATTTGTCGCCGAATGGCCCGCAGAGGCATGTCGTAGCCCGCCATCATGATCAT
>JAKOSN010000062.1 GCA_029777335.1 Planctomycetota bacterium | reverse complement strand
TGCAGGCGACGCTGGCTGTCGTAGAGGTAGCTGGTGACATGCCCCAAGGCATCGGTGGTGGTCTCCAAACTCCCATACGTGGCATGGTAAGTGTAACCAGTGCTCTGCCCCAGCGGATTGATCGCCGCGGTGCGATGGCCGCTGCCATCGATCGTGTAGGTGGTGTGGTTGCCACGCTCATCGGTAGTGCCGGTCAGGGCGTGGTAGGTGCTGTCGTAGGTGTACTGCCGTGTGGACCCATCCGCCAACGTTTCCTGGGTGACATAGCCGGCGCTATCCCGGGTGTAGGTGGTGACCCGATTGAGCTCGTCGCTGGCGCTGGTCACGTAGCCACTGCCATTACGCGTCAGCGTCTGTGAACTGCCATCGGCGGCCCGTTGCTCCAGGAGCCGTCCCTGGGGATCCAACCGCGACCAGGTGGAGCGTGTCCCACTGGCACCCACGGGCACCGTCTGTTGCGCCCACACATCTCCCGCGTAGAGTCCACTTAACCCGGCGGCTGCCGCGGGCGTCAGGCCAAAGGTGCCGCCCGCCTGGCTGGTGCTACTGAGCATGCAACGCCTCCACCTGACCCCGCAACCCGGCCAGCAACGCTTCCTTGACCAGCCTCCCGACTCCGGTCTGGTCGACCCCCAGAATGGAGCGCTGGAGCGCAGGGGTAGCCAGCAGTGCGCGCACCGCGGCGATGATTGTGGCATAAGGCGTACCGGGAGCAAAGCGCTGCAGATGACGCAGGGCATAGTCCTGCTCTGGCATGGGGGCAGGCGCATGGGTCTGGACGAGAGATCGTTCCAGGACCGCCAGCGTGGTGAACTGTCCGGAAGGTCCCAGATCGAAGCCGACAAACCAGCGTGGGTGCGTGTTCATTCGAGGAAGACTCCCTGGGGGGCCTGGTCAATCAGACTTTCTCCCCCAGCGCTGAACGAGGCCGCCGTCCAGGGCGGATTGCGTTCGGCCCACCAGCAGGCCAAGGCCAACGCCAGCACCAGATCGTCGTGCACTCCTTCGCGCCAGGCCCTAAACGTCTCGTGCGCCGACAGGGTGATCTTCACCTGGAAGGAGTGCAGTTCCTGGACCAGCGTCTGCACATGGGGGAGGTCGCGTGGCATTTTCAGGCGACGCTGCTGGAGCAGGAGTTGTAGACAGGTCACCAGTTCCTTCTTGGGCACGTGGTAGGAACCCTCCTCGGTGCGCGTGACCGACTGTCCCGCCGTGATCGTCACCGGGATGATTCTTCCGGCACCACCCGCGCGACGGAGCATATCCACCAGGGCGCGGCCCACACCTGTTTGATCGACCACCAGGGGAGAACCACCCAAGGGGACGCTGCGTGCCTGCTGCATCACCGCGGGGACGATGTCGGTATAGGGCGTTCCCAGCGCATACCGCTTCAGATGACGCAACGCATAGACCACGGTCTGAGATTCCCCCCCATTGTCGGCGGGCGCTGGGCGTTCCAGCACAGCCAGGGCGGTGTAATCGTGGACCTGACCCAGATCCAAACCAAGGACGAATGAGGCCATCAAGCACCTCCAGGGAACAACGGTTGCAGATCATCGCAGAGCGCCGCCTGGATATCGGCGGAGGAGAAGACGGCATCGATCGTCTCCTCAAAGGAACAGTCATATTCCTGCCGATACCAGCGTTCTCCCAGGGCACGCCTCTCCTCCGCGAGGAACGCAGGGCTGATGCGCGGACACTGCTCGGCACGGATCTGCAGGCGTTGCCATTCGTCGCCACTGCTCCACGCCTCGTAGAACCAGCCCCGTTTGCCAAAGGGCGTCGACAACGCCAACAAGCGTCCCTTGGAGACGGCCAGCATGGGACGCACGGAACGATAGAGGCCATCGTCCACCCGCGCGGCCTCATCGACCACCAGCAGGCGCGCCCCGGAGTAGCCGCGAATGGTGCGTTCGCTCTCAGGCAACGCGATGATGCGACTGCGATTGACCAGGTGCAGTTGGAGTTCGGTGCGTTTGCGTGCCGGAACCGGGGCACCGAGATCGTCGTAATAGCCAAAGACCTTTGTTTGCAGTTCGCCCGACTGGCGTTCCGAGGGCGACAACAACAACACCAGCGAACCTGGATGTAACAGCGCTTCCCGCAACGCCAGGGCTGCGGCGACGGCCGATTTGCCCGATTGGCGACTGGCGAGAAGAAGCGTGCGCTCATGATCGCCACGCAGCAGATCGCGCTGCCATGGATCGGGTTCTTTGTCGCACAGCGCCATGATGCAGGCGGGATCGGCACGGATCTTCGCTAGCACCGCCTCGGCGTCGTTCGTGGCGCGACGGCTAGCGTGTTCCAGTTTCTGCAGGCGACGCATCAACGCACGGGCGGACATGGTGTGGCCTCACTTCGTTTGGCTGAGTAACGCTTCCAATGCTGCCAAACGCGCCTCCACCTCCGCCGCCTCCCGAATCTTGAGACTGAACTCCAAAATGGTGCGGGCAGCCCCCAGGCGGATACCTGACGGCTCCTCTGGTTTCATCAAGGCGACCAGCGTCTGCCCCGCTCCCGTGGAAGCAGCGGTCAGGATCGCGGCGGCACGCTGCACCATGTCCGCACGCAACGTCTGCAATTTGGCCCGGAAAGCAGGCTCGCGTAGGCGGCGATAAACGGTCGAGGGACTGACGTTGGCAGCGCGAGCGGCAGCCTCGGCGGTAGCGCCACAGGCCAGCGTAGCGAGCACGACATCATCAGCCTGGCGTCGTCCACTGTGCGGCATCAGAGCAATCCCCCCCTGACAGACCGTGAGAGACCGTGACAGTCGTTTCTCACCCTTATGCTGTTGGTATCCGTTGGGGCTTGCGCCCGGAAAACTGCTCAAAACGCTGGACAATGACATCACAGTACAACGGGTCCAGTTCCATCAGGAAGGCACGGCGACCTGTCATCTCGGCACCGATCAGCGTGGATCCCGAGCCACCAAAGAGGTCCAGAACGTGTTCCCCGGGTCGTGAGGAATACTCGATGGCCCGGGTGGCCAGCTCGACGGGCTTCTCGGTGAGATGGACCATGTTCTGGGGGTTGACCTTCTTGATGGACCAGACATCAGTGGCGTTGGTGGGACCGAAGAACTGGTGAGCAGCCCCTTCCTTCCAGGAGTAGAAACACCACTCGTGGTTGCCCATGAAATCCTTGCGGGTCAGGACGGGGTGTTCCTTGACCCAGATGATGGCCTGCGAGAAGTACAGGCCAACCGCCTTGAGGACCGGGGGATAGTTAGCGCAATTGGCATAGCCACCCCAGATGTACGCCGTTCGTCCTGGAAGAAGCACCCGGGCCAGGTTGCCGAACCAGGCCTGCAGTAAACGGTTGAACTCCTCTTCGGAGACGAAGTCGTTGGCGAGCGGTCGATCCTTGGCCCGGAGTTTCTTCGTGGTCGGCTGGGACTTTTCCGGATGGCGTTCCACGTCCAACTTCTGATGATGGCTCGTTCCTGCGAACGATGAGAGGCCTGCGGCGATGGCATTGTTGCTACGTGGCTCCACGCGGACCCCATAAGGAGGATCGCTGTTCACCAGATGGATCGGTTGGCCGTCGAGGAGACGATCGACATCCTCGGGCTTAGCACTGTCGCCACAGAGCAGACGATGGTTGCCCAGGAGCCACAGATCGCCTGGTTGCGTGATGGCCTCATCGGGTGGTTCGGGCACCGCATCGGGATCAGTCTGGCCTTCCGTCGGGGCGGGGGCCAGCAGGCGTGTCAGTTCGTCGGCATCGAAGCCGAGCAGATTGAGGTTGAAGTCCATCTGCTGCAACGCTGCCAGTTCGAGGGGAAGTTTGTCTTCATCCCACGTCGCGATCGTGGCCGTCTGGTTGTCGGCGATTCTGTACGCTTTGGCTTGGGCGGAAGACAGACCGCGCGCCACATGCACCGGGACCTCGGTCAGCCCCAACTGCTGCGCGGCCTTGAAGCGGGTGTGGCCAACAATGATCACATCCTCTTCATCGACCACGATGGGTTGGCGAAAGCCAAACTGCTGGATCGACGCAGCGACGGCATCGATGGCAGCATCATTGTGACGTGGGTTGTTCTCGTAAGGACGGATGCTGCTCAGGGGGCGTAGTTCCACGTGCATGGCGGTCTCCACTCTTTTGCGGACCAAAGTTCCTGTTCACGACCAGCCATTGGAACATAACCGAGTGGGGTGTGGCAAATCAGGGGTCCAACCCGCTTGGGCAGGGGAGGCGTACCAACGATTCTCTCTTCAAGAAAGCGATCAATTCTGTCTTAATTGCCTTGAGGTGGTTCCCGAGGGTGAGGTAACTGTGCTGATCCTGCGAACGACCTGCTCGCTCGCAGCACCAACCTCCTTGTTTTCATGGAGAACGATCATGGTCAGCAAGAAGAAGAGCACCAGGCAACAGGGCCGCGGCAACGCCACAGTCATCACCCCCACCGCTTCCGAGGGTGCAGGGAATC
>JAKOSN010000061.1 GCA_029777335.1 Planctomycetota bacterium | reverse complement strand
TAATTGAAGTAAATCGCGAGAAAGGGTGAGCTACCCGAAATTGCTGAACTGCTAGCGCTATCCGCATCATAAGCCGCAACAGTCGCTAAAAAGGTAGTGACCTGACGTCTCTCCAAACACGACGGCATGGCAAAACTCGAGCAAAAGTACTGGCTTCGGGGGTCCTAGGCTACAGGGGACTAACGTCAGAAGTCTGATGTTGCTTTGACAGTGTCCCCTTGATAGAGGAACTTTCGCAACGAGCACCGTCCTTCGTGTGAATTTTCCAGGATCCTGAGTGCGGATTGCGTGAGCACAAGGGACGGCCCGCGCCTGTCCCGTTCGACATGTTTCACGGAAACGCCAGAGCTGCTCACCCCTCGCCGCCCCACAATGGCTTCACGAGTAAACCCCACCGGAACGCACGGACCTCGGCAATCTTGAGATACATTCTCCGATCACGTCATGCCTGACGCTCAGGTGCACCTCCCCTCCGCCTTCTGGAGCAGACTCCGCCGCAATTCCAGCATCGCCAGCGTATCCCTCGCGCAGTACGCGCGAAGCGCGTCCGCAATCCGCGCCTGCTCGACCCAGTCCGACACCTCGAAGGCCATGCGAAAATATTCTCGGGCCGCCACGGCCCCGCCCTGAATCTCCAAATCCGTATAGGAGAGCGACGGTACCACGGCCGGAAGCACGGACTTGATCGAGTAGGACCCGCCGAATGCCGGATGATAATAGTGTGCCTGAATCACCTCGAACAGATCCCACAAGCGCTTTTGCACGGCTCGGATGTCCGCTCGCCGTTCGGGGAATTCATCGGCCAGCGCGCCCAAGACGGACCGCTCGTACTGCGAGTAGACGCAAATGGTGCCCTCCGTCCCCAACGACTCGAGCAATCTGGCCAGTAATTCCTCGCGAGGATCACTCGTGCCGAAAGCGAGGTAATCCTGGTGAAGGATGTTGCCGTTCTCGTATTCGATGTGATTGGACCATTGGACGGGTATGACTTGATAGGGACGCGTGCCATGGAATCGCGGTACGGCCGGCATGATCGTTTCGAAATCCAGGTGGTGAACGGGGTACCGGACCTGGCGGAGCGCGTGGGGCAATTTCGCCCCACACCATTCCTCGTTGGCCCGCACCAGCTCTTGAACCCGCGACAGTTTGGTCCCCTGGGGAATCGCATCGATCGTTTCGATGCCCTGCTCGCGCAAACCCTGGATGGTTCGAGTCTGCCCCGGCAAGTGAAAGATCCAGCGCGCGGGCTTGTCTTTGGTGCAATGGGCCCAGAACGGACATTCATGCGGGGCATGACAATGGGCGCCCGGTTCGACGATGGGAGCCTCCGGCCGCTCCAAGATTCCCCGCATCCCCTCCAGTTGCTCGGGGAGCTCGATGAGCCGGGGCGCGATCTCCTCGGTCACGTCATGCAGGGTGAACAGCTGCGCGAGGTCGACGCCTGCGCTGTCGAGGGCGTATTGCGTATTCACGTGCATGAGGGCGCTGCCGGCCAATCCAATGCCCGCTTGTTGCAACACATAGGTTTGGAGTGCGATATCTTGCAGATGGAGGTCCTTCTTTCTGGACGATGATTTCACCTCGATGAGTCGCCAGGTGGACCCGGCTGCGCTGTCCCCCGACACCCGCTCGAGAATATCCACGCGCACCAGCACCCCGCAGGCCAGGACCGCCGCTTCAAAGATGGACGGCACTGTCGGATCGGCCAGAAGGGACGACGTCTGCTCCAGCGCCAGTTGGGTTTGGCGATACCCGGCTTCGACCAGCACGCCTCCTGGGAAACGAGAGCGGGCAAGCACGCCGATTTCCGTGCCCATGTCGAGGATCGCGCGGGTCGCCTCGTCCGGCGGGGTCGCGAGATTGGGCGCATGCGTCTCCAGGTACAGGCGTTTGTCGCATTGGAGTCCGCCCAGATATCGTGATTTCGAGAGTCGCGGCATGTGGCTAAAGAGATGCCCTTCCGGCTTCACCGGGGCCTGTCCTCACGCTACAAGAGAACGAAGACAACTGTCCAGCCCGCATAATTCATTGGGGCTGGTGACAACACAGCCTCCTGGGACTCCCCATCATCAATCGTCCTCCGTGTCGACAGCCCGGGTTACCATGAAGAGGATGCGAGTTCCTTGCAATGAGTGACCTCTGACCTCTGACCTCTGATGGATGATGCCTCCTTTCAACCGTTTGACGAGTGAGGCAGGACGATGGATGGATCAAGATTCATGAACGGACGTCTCAGCCCCATTCGCTGGTCGGTGTTGACCCTGGCGCTCCCCGTCACCGTGAGCAGTCTGCTCCAGAGGGCGGAGGGGATCCTTGCGGTCTTTCTTGTCGGAGGGTTAGGGACCGAGTCCATCGCGGCGGTGGGATTGAGCCAACTGTTGATCTTCATCGCAACGACCTTGCTGGCCGGCCTCTCGGTCAGCGGAACGGTGGTCGTGGCGCAACTCTGGGGGGCGCGCCGCACGGGGGACGCGGGGGAGGCGGCCACACATCTGCTGGTCATTGGACTGCTGGCCGCGTCGCTCCTGGCGCTGCTCGGATGGGCCTCTGGCCCCACCGTCATGGCGTTGCTTGGCGCGGAGCCGTCGGTGATCGTCCTTGCCGGCCCCTACGTCACCCTCATGTTCACCATCTTGCCGATCACCACCACCATTCACGTGCTGGCGGCGATTCTCCAGGGCACCGGTGACACGCGCACACCCGCCGTGGCGCTCGTGATCGTGAATACTCTCTATGTCGCGCTCGCCTACCATTTCATTTATGGGCTGGGGGGCTTCCCGCAGTTCGGCTTGCGCGGGGCCGCTTTCGGAGCCGGGATCGCCGAATCTGTCGGGCTCGGCATCCTCTTGTGGCGAGGGCGACACCTGCTGCGCCACGCTCCCGGCATTCGATGGGACCTCATTCGCTCATCCTGGCAGGTCGGCGCTCCGGCTTCAGGCGAGCGCGTTCTCCAACAGGCAGGCATCCTTCTCTACACAAAACTCGTGGTCGGCTACGGCACGGTGGCCTACGCCGCCCACCAGGTAGGACTCTCGATCGAATCGCTCTCGTTTCTTCCCGGCTATGGGTTCGCCATCGCCGCCGCCTCGATGGTGGGGCAGAGCATCGGCGCCGGGAAGTATCAGCGGGCGAAGATGGAGAACTGGGAGGCGAACCGACAGGCGGCCTTGATGATGACAGCCATGGGCATCGTGTTCTTTTTCTTTCCCTATGCCCTGCTGCGATGGTTCACGAACGATCCGGCCGTGATCGACTTGGGCACGTCGTTTCTGAAGATCGTGGCGCTCATCCAGATTCCGCTGGCGCTCACGATGGTGCTCTCGGGATCATTGCGCGGGGCCGGGGATACCCGGTTTATCATGGGGGCCACCTTCGTCGGGATGTGGGGCATCCGACTGCCGGCCGCGTACGTCGCCGCGGCGCTGTTCCCTGGAACCGTGCTCGCCGTCTGGTGGGGCATGGTGGTCGATTGGACCGTGCGGATGCTGTTGGTGTTGTGGCGCTTCCGATCAGAACGCTGGCGGGAGATCCGCATCATCCAGAACGTGTAGCGCGGCTTGCGGTCGGCACCCCTTGCCGGTCTCCCTAGACCTGGAATTGGGCCTCGTAGAGGGTGGCGTACACCCCGC
>JAKOSN010000319.1 GCA_029777335.1 Planctomycetota bacterium | reverse complement strand
CGCGGGGAAGTTGGACAGCGCGGTGAAGGCACTCGAAGAGTCGCAGAAGGTGCGCGAACGGGGCACCGCGCTGGACGGGTTCTATCTCGCCATGGCATGGCAGGGGCTGGGAGAAAAAACCCGAGCCCGCCAACAGTATGACCTGGCCGTGAAGCGGCTGACCGAACAGGGAGTGAAAAATCCCGAAGTGCGGCGCTTGCGCACGGAGGCAGCACAGGTGCTTGGCCTGGAGCCGCAGCAAGACGCCACCGATCCAAGCAAACGAAAGTAAACAGCAGTTGTCGCGTTCATGCCCCTCAAGGAGCCAGCGTTCAACTGCAGGGCAAGTACTGAGAAGGCAATCGAAGGAAGGGTAAATCCAGGCGTGACACGCCCCGGATCGGAGATCGTCCGCACGCACAGACTGCGCGCTCCGACCCTCATAACGGTCGCATGATGAAAGCGAGAAACCAATGCTCCTGATTGTCGCCCTGTTGCGAAGTTCCAAACGCACTGTCCTGGTGAGCGGCATCGTCCTGCTAGGCGGAATAGTCATGTTCGCCAGCATTCAATGTGCCCGTCAGCACAGCTCCCAGCAGATCGCCTTTGCTTCGACGGAGGAACTGCAGTCCTTTGCCGAGGCTCACGGGTTGCAGTGCCAGCGTGAACCTGGTGAACTTGGAGGCGTGTTTATCACCGGTGCCAGCATGGCCCTACGGGAACTGGAGACACGAGCCTGCAAGGCCAACTGCGGTCTCACCCCGGAATGGAAAGGCATTCTCTGGATCAAGCAGATTCATTCTCCCAACCAGAATTCTCTGTGGCACTTTGATCCAGAGAAAGACCTGGGAGGGAAGTGTCGCATCTGGGGCAATTTGGTGGCGGCGGGCGATGAGGAGTTCATGGATCGCCTCGAAGCGTGGTATCGCCAGGAACACCAATCAGCCAATCATGCAGCTCCATGAATTCAGGGGCCAAACCGTTCTGTTCCAATGACTCCTCGTGGCAAGAAAGGATTGACTGATGAGACTGACAACTCTGCTCCAACGCTGGTTCGCTCCCAAACGTCCTGTTCGGAACAAGCGGTCGCATCAAACGCCAATGCGGCGGAGTTCCTCGTTTCGTCCTCAACTGGAAACGCTGGAGGCCCGTGACAACCCCTCCGGCGGGCTCCTCGACACCACGTTCGGCAACGGCGGCACTGTCACTTTCGATTCTTCACAGATCGGCAAGATCGAAGATACGATCGTCCAGACCGACGGGAAAATCGTCAGCGTGGGAGTGATCAGTGTGGCTATCAAACAGGGACACAAACAAGAATTGCAAGTCATCCGTCAAAACACCGACGGCACCCTCGACACCTCGTTCAACGGCACCGGGATGGTGACGCTCCTCTACAAGAATTATACGGAGGGTGAGGTCGTCGCACTTCAACCCGACGGAAAAATCCTCATTGGCTGCTGTACCGTCGACCAACGTTCCCCGGGGATCGCCGTGGTCCGGTTGAATACCGATGGCCAACTGGACAACACATTCGGTAATACGGGGCGAAAGGGGACCGGAGGAGGGATCTGGGCTTTTGATGAATACACCACGAGCTTCACCGAGCGCGTCAATGACATCGCCGTTCAGACCGATTCTTCCAACCATGTCACCGGCATCTTTATTGGGACGCTGGGATCCTCGTCACCTCAGGCCATCAAGATCACTTCAGCCGGTCAACTGGATTCGACGTTCGGCAATGGTGGAGTTGCCGAACTCAGTGCGACTGATCTTTCCGGCCTTTCCTATCAGGCGGAAGGAATGACACTCACCCCTGACGGGAATGTCGTCGTCTTCGGCGTGAACAGCTCGAATGGTTTGGGGCTGATCGCGGAATTCAATTCTTCCGGCCAGCTCAACAGCAACTTCAACGGCACAGGGTACCGAGTTGACTCCTACAACTTCTCTTCCCATTCAGAAACCGGGGACCGCCTGGCCATTCAGCAAACGTCCGGTGGGGGCTATCGCATTCTCGTCGCCACGGAAGATTATTCGAATTCGACCTATCATGGCATGATCGTCGCCTACACCAGCGATGGCCAACTCGACACCTCCTTTGCCACGAATGGCATCTTCCTTTCGACTCTAACCGGCGGGTTCGACGCGCTTGAAATCGAAGCCGATGGCTCGATCATCGTTCAGGGAGATTATCTGGTTCCTGACGCCTCAAGCATCGTCGAGCACCTCTCCGCCGATGGGACTATCGACACCTCCTTCGGCCCTGATGGCACCGGCTTCATTGTTCTATGGCCGACGCGCTCTGCCGCCTGCTACGGGCTGGCGCTCGATCCCCAAGGAAATGTCATCTTCGCATCCTACCAGAACATCACTCGGATCACAGCGCCCTGAAGAACGCAAGGCTTTAGAACCGTTCCGGAATGATCACGAAGCACCCCTCATCCGCGGCAAAACGTGTTGCCGCGGATCGTTACAGCGCACAACACCTTCATCCACAGGAACCCCGTCATGTCCCTCATCAAGTGTCTTCGCTCCCTCTTCGCTTCTCGGACCAGCACGCAGCCGCAAACGCGTCGCCCGCTGATGCTCGAACCCCTCGAAGCCCGCGAGAACCCGTCCACCGGCGGGCTCCTCGATCCCACGTTTGGATCAGGCGGCGTGGTCACGAATTCGTACTCTGCAGGGATTGATCTCGCCAGGGACCTGCTCGTTCAACCGGATGGCAAGCTTGTGATTGCAGGAAACACTCAAGGCAAGACAGGCACGGATTTCCTGGTGTCGCGCTACAACGTTGATGGCACTCTCGATTCTGGCTTTGGCAAGGGTGGTTTCACGACAACGGATTTTAGTCGGAATTCCGATAGTGCGCAGGCGGTGGCACTCCAGCCAGGGACGAATGGTAAAATTGTGGTGGGAGGTTCAACATCTCGTCAGGTAGGCTCTCCCTACTCCTACTTCGCCTTGACGCGATACAACGCCAACGGTTCGCTCGACACGACTTTCGGCAAAAAAGGGCAGGTGGTGACCGATCTTGGGACATCCGGAGCAGCCTGGGGAATGGCGGTGCAGTCAGATGGAAAGATCATCCTCGCGGGTAGCAGGAGTGGACAACTGACACTGGTTCGCTACACCTCCACCGGCGCACTGGATTCCACATTCGGAAGCGGGGGAACAGTAATTACCAACATCAGGCTGGAAGCCACTTTAAGCACCATGCACTGGGCCACCGTCATCGTTCAGCCCAATGGGAAGATCGTGACCTCGGTTACCGTGGACTCATCCGGGGACGGAGGTGATTTCCTGATCGCCCGCTTCAATGCCGACGGGAGCGCCGATACCAGTTTCGGTGGCGGTGACGGGATCGTGACAACGGACTTCGGTTCCACGATAGATAACGCAAGTGGCCTCGCGTTGCAATCGGATGGGCGGATTGTTGTATCGGGTCAAAGCGGCCCCCTCGGCAAAGTTGATGTAGCTCTGGCCCGGTACAATTCGGACGGCAGCCTGGACTCCACATTCGGGTCGGGCGGGCTTGTCATCGCGCCGGTGCCGCAGGGGTTCTCTGAGGCGGATGATGTGGCGGTCCAGGCTGACGGGGCAATTGTCATTGCTGGGCGGGCGAACGGCATCGCTCTGGCGGAACGGTTCAACGCAGATGGCTCGGTGGACACTGGCTATGGCCCGTCAGGAACCGGCCGTGTGGAATTGGCCTCGAGCGACACTGCTACTGCCGTGGCGATTCAGGCGGATGGCAGCGCCGTGTTCGCGGGAAGCGTGGGAGTTGCCGGCAATTCCCACGATACTGACGTCGTCCTCTTCCGGTTACTCGGATCGGCCCCACAGGTGAGTTCGTCCACGTCCAGCGCCACCTCCGTGCCGGCAGGCGACGACGTGACGCTGGCGGTCAGTGCGTTCGGAGGCAATCCCGGGGCGCTGGGAGCGGTGACCCAGGTGGCCATCTACGCCGACAGCAATGGCGATGGCAATCTGGATGCAGCCAGCGACACGCTTGTGGGCTACGCCAGCTACAACTCCTCCACCGGCCAGTGGGAACTGACCCTCAGCACCACCGGCTGGACAGCGGGGAGGTACTCGCTCTTCGCCGTGGCGAAGGACGGCTACGACGCCCTGAGCGATCCGCTGGCGCTCACGCTTGATATCGTGTGATCGATCAGTGACCCCCGCCACGATCCGTCCCACGAGTACGGCGTCCCTGCGCTCTTTGGTGGGGAGATCAGTGGAGAGGACAGGGACCTCGCTCCAACAAAGACCTGGGAGGGAAGTGGCGCATCTGGGGCAATTTGGTGGTGGCGGGCGATGAGGAGTTCATGGATCGCCTGGAAGCGTGGTATCGCCAGGAACACTGATCCTTCCCGGCCGGCGCTGATCAAGGTGCGATTCCGTCTCGGCTGCGAAGGGAGGGGACCTGTCGCTCAGCGCTCGGGAGAGCCTGGGGGAAACTGCTGCGACAGGGGGAAATAAGACGCGCTCGGCATGTCTGCATCTCCGAGCGCGCACTCCCTGGCTTACTGCTTCCCTTCCTTGAGACGTTTGAGCGCCGCCTCACGCATGCTGTCGTGCAAATTGGAGAAGTAATAGAAGAAGTTGCTGGCGGTCTTTTCTCCCAGGGCAAAATCGAAATACACGCGCGAGCCTCCACGTGGCCAGTCGACGCGGTCGAGCGGTAACAGGTCGATCACCGTCGAGACGCTTTCGCCCGGCTTGAGTTGTACCGCCTGGGCCGCGGTCGCCTTCCCCGCGCCAGGCAGCAGCCGCGCCTCTCCCTTGTAGAGCACAAACAAACTGTCCGCCCAGAAGATGGTTTTGCCATCGGTGAGGAGCGCAGGCACGGACACCAGCTTGTCCCCACGATTGGTCACCGTGACCTTGAACTGGCCATCGCCAAAGGGATTCTTGAATTTCTGCACCTGGGCGGGGATCACCTGTTCCACATTCAACACGATCGCTTCCCCACAAAGAAGCGCGGGACGGCCCGATTTGGAGCACGCGGGCCCCTTTGGTTTGGCCACACCCTCCGGCCAGGATTTACCCCCCAGGCTCGCCCACGGTGAAACGGGTTTGCCGTCCTCGATCCCCCACCCGGCGGGTAACGCGGCGATCGTCTTCGCCCGGGCGATCAGGGTCTTGTCGGCCACAGCCAGATGCGTCACCACCCAGTGCTTCTCCTGGAGCTTGACCGCCACCAACCATGTCTTGTCGAGCGGAAATTCCGGGGCGTTCTGTTGCCGCACCTGGTAGTGGTACACCCTGGTGTCTGGCTTTGCACCACGCAACATCTCGGACGGCACAAAGGCCAGTTGATAGGTACGCAACGGAGGCTCACTCAGTCCGACCGGCCCCGCGATCACCTGTGTCAGTTTGCCAACGAAGATGCGTTCTCCACTCGCCAGGGGAGCAACAGCCTTCCAGTCATCGTCGCCGGCAGCAAACACCGTCGGGGCAAACGCCAGAACCCCGGCCAGAACCGAGCACACCAAACGCACAGAGACTGATTTCATCTTTCTTCTCCTGAGAGCTGCAAACAGGGGGAATACTGTCTATCTTAGAGAGAAAATCTCTCTCGGCGACCCAGGGTGCACGAACAGCGGACCACCTCGGTACACGACTCAGACGGGAACGAGCGGGAGGTGTGCTCCTTCCGGCAACTCCACGTGAATGGGATCCCCTGGACGAACTTCTCCACTGACCAGGACAATCGCCATGATACCAGCCTTGCGGACCAATTTCCCCTGCGCATCTCGAGCCAGAACCGCCGCCATCAGTCCCGGTTGGAGGGCATCAAGCTGCGCACAGGGACTACGCAGACCAGTAATCTGCACGACGGCAGTCTTACCCAGGCGCAACAATGCCCCCACGGGCAAGCCAAGGAGATCGACTCCTCGCGTGGTAATGTTCTCGCCCATGCGCCCCGGGGTGAGCACAAAACCGCCCTGGCGAAGTTCATCGTGCAATTCCGCATGAAGCAGGTGCACCTGCCGGAGGTTGGGATCTTTCGGATTGCACGCCACCCGCGAGCGATGCTTCACCGTCGCTCCCATGTGGGCATCCCCTTCCACGCCAAGCCCCGCCACCAGGAAGATGCGCTCCTGTGTTGGCTTGCTCAGGGTGTGGGTGGGACTACAATTCACCGCAACAACCACCCCCTCTCGATCGTTTGGCTTTCCCGGTTGGAGCGGTGTGCTTTCCATCGTCGGTCTCCCCCTTTTCAATGCAACACTCGTGTTTGGAACAATCAGAGCCCTTGCCAGACGGATCCTTCCCTGGCACGATAAAAGAAGAGTTCCAGAGCCGAGGGATCCAGCGATGAGCGAGCAACCTCTCTCCCCAGCTTATTTTATGCGAACCGCGCGCATTGGTTTCCGTTGCTGGACCACAGAGGATTTGCCGCTGGCGCTTGGGCTGTGGAACAATCCTCAGGTCACGCGGTTGATCGCAGATCTGGGAGAGTCCTCCGAACAGCAAGCGCGCGAACGCCTTGCTCGCGAGATCGTCAATCAGGATCGCTTCGGGGCCCAGTACTGGCCCATCTTCCACCTTGAGAGCGGGGTCCACCTTGGATGCTGCGGTCTCCGGCCCTATCGACCGGAGGAACGCATCTTTGAAATCGGTGCGCACCTTCTCCCGGCGTACTGGAGCCAGAAGTACGCCACCGAGGCACTGGAAGCTGTGCTTGGATACGCCTTTGTGACTCTCAAAATGGCTGCTCTCTTTGCACGCCACAATCCCCAAAACCACGGCTCACGGCGCATTGTGGAGAAACTTGGCTTTCACCACACCCACGATGACCTGATGCCCCAAACCGGCCTCCTCCACCCGGCCTACCTGATGCACGCACGCGATTACTTCAAGACACCAGGATACTTCGCGGAGAATCACGGGTGTCCCTGAGGGGAGAGCACCGTTCAGTGCGCACTTGCCCTGAGTGCGCACACATCCCGACTCCAGGTGAACCTCACGGCAGGGTTCACACCACTCGACACGCCTCGTCGAAGGAGAGCCTTGGAGAGCGCGGGTGCAACTTGCTCGCATCCCCATGCCCCAGGTTGCACAGGAAGTTGGACTTGATCGTCGTCCCCGCGAAGAAGGCGGCATCCACCATGGCGTTGTTAAAACCGGACATCGGACCGCAGTCCAGTCCAAGTGCTCGTGCCGCCAGCATGAAATACGCCCCCTGGAGTGAGGAATTGCGCAGGGCGATATACTCCAGCACATTCTCGGGGAGGTCCTTGAACCACGCCCGCGCATCGACGTGAGGGAAGAGTTGAGGGAGTTTCTCGTAGAAGTGGATATCCATCGCCAAAATGGCAGTCACCGGAGCCTTCATCGTCTTGTCCACGTTCCCTGCATCCAGACAAGGCTTGAGTTTTTCCTTCGCCTCGCGGGTTTTCACGAAAACGACGCGGAGCGGACACATGTTGGCGGACGTCGGTCCCATGCGAGCCAGTTCATACACCTGCTGGAGCAAGGAATCCTCCACTGGTTGGTCACGCCAGACCGTGTGTGTGCGGGCTTCACGAAAGAGCAGATTCAACCCCTCGTCATTCACGACCCTGGTCATATCAGTGATCCTCCTGGGAACAGTTGGTGTTGTCCCACCGGACCAACTTCGGTTCGGCGGAGTGGTGGAAAAGTGCTGGGTTCGGCTAGCGATCAATCGCCTTCATCGCGAGCGGATGATACCTTTCCCCTGCCGTTAACCCAGCGGGTAGAAGCGCATCGATCTGAGCGAGTTCCTCCGTGGTCAACGGCACGTGCACAGCGTTCAGGTTTTCCTGGAGATAGTTGCTACGCTTCGTCCCTGGAATGGGAACGATATCTTGCCCCTGCGCCAGCACCCACGCCAACGCCAGCTGACTGGGGGTACAGCGTTTCGTGGCGGCAAGATCCTCGATTTTCCGCACCAGATCCAGATTCTTCTGAAAATTCTCACCCTGAAAGCGCGGTGAATTCCGGCGGTAATCCTCGGGCGGTAGGTCCTCTCTTTTCTTGAACTGCCCCGTGAGAAAGCCACGCCCAAGAGGACTGTAGGCGACAAACCCAATTCCCAACTCACGGGCAGTGGGCAAAACCTCCGCCTCCACCTCTCGACTCCAAAGGGAGTATTCGGTCTGCAGAGCGGCAATGGGGTGCACGTGGACTGCGCGACGAAGGGTGGCCGGGGAAGCCTCCGAAAGTCCAAGAAAGCGAACCTTGCCAGCCTGCACCAACTCGGTCATCGCTCCAATCGTCTCTTCAATTGGCGTATTTGGATCAACCCGGTGCTGATAGTAGAGATCGATTGTCTCCACCCCCAGGCGTT
>JAKOSN010000318.1 GCA_029777335.1 Planctomycetota bacterium | reverse complement strand
GTGCGGTTCCGCGGGATCGGGATCCGGATCAACCCAGTGATACTCCGGATTATCCTCGGCAGGCAAGGGCTCAAGCGTCAAGCGCAGAGGAGCGCGCCCGGGAGTGATGCCGCCGATCAGGTAGCCCTCTTTCCACCCGGTCAAGCGCCGCTCCTCCCCCGGGTGCATCTCCACTCGGAAGCGCCCTGTGCGATCGGAGAGCACGGAGACCGAGGTTGCCTTCCAGCGAAGGCGAACCCCCTCCAGCGGCGCCGTGCCGTCGCTTACAGTCCCCTCGACCAGCGCGGCGGACGACGAGCGAAAACTGGGAAGCAACGCCAACCCCAGCGTCAGGAGGACCACACCCAGCAACCAGCGACATGATCGAGGCACCGTCATCGGCTCCCCAGCATCAGAGGGCGGCAACTCCTCGCTCCACGCGGGGAAAAGAAGCACCCCGCCCGCACCCCGGGAATGCCTTCCCCTGCACACCAGAGATCTCGCGGGTCGTTTTCTTCATCGTTTCTTCACAGAGGGAAGAAGGATTCCATGGATGTCCTCGGCGCTGGAGATTGTTATACTGGGTGTTTGAACTCAGATCGGAGAGGATTGCATGACTGCGACGATCACCCCAGCTACTCCGCTGGACGATCCAGCGTTGTACATAAATCGTGAGTTAAGCTGGCTCGAATTCAATCGGCGCGTTCTCGAAGAGGCGCAGGATCCCACCGTGCCTCTGCTCGAACGACTGAAGTTCCTGGCCATCTTCGAGTCGAACCTTGATGAATTCTACATGGTGCGCGTGGGGGGGTTGCAGCAGAAAGTGCAGGCCGGGATTCCTTTCGGTTCCGGGGCCGATCGCACTCCGCCTGCCGAACAGCTGGAACGCATCGGACAGCTCGTCCACCAGATGAACGAGGAGAAGAATCGCTGCTTTACGCAGGAACTTCTGCCGGCGCTGGAACGCGAGAACATCGTGCTTCGGGCGATGAAAGATCTGAGCGAAGCCGATCGCACTCATCTGCGGAAAGTCTTTATCACCGAGATCTTTCCGGTGTTGACTCCGCTGGCCATTGATCCGGGACACCCTTTCCCCCATCTCTTGAACAAGTCGCTCAACCTGGCGGTGATCCTGCAGCGCCCGGCCCATGCCGAGAAGCTGTTCGCCGTGGTGCAGGTGCCCTCGGTTTTGCCTCGTTTTGTTGCCTTGCCCGCGGAGAAAGGGCACGCCTTCATCCCGCTGGAAAGTGTGATCCGCCTTCACCTCCCCGATCTTTTTCCGGGGATGGTGCTGGAACACGATACGGTCTTTCGTGTGACGCGCAACAGTGACTTCGAGATCGACGACGACGAGGTCGAGGATCTGGTCAAGACCATTGAGGAAGAGATCCGCAAACGGCGCCGTGGGGTGGCGGTCCGCCTGCAAATTGAGGCGAAGGCACCGCGCCAGATTGAACAGTTTCTGATGGGCGCCCTCGACCTGGATTCCGCCGATGTGATCCGCGATGCCTCGCTGCTGGACATGACCGGGCTCTTTCAGATCCACGGTTTGCCGGGCTACCACCACCTGCGCGATCCCCAGTTTGTGCCCCAGCTGGTGCCGGAGTTCACCCAGGCAAGCAATCTCTGGGGGGCGATCCGGGCGCGCGACATCCTGGTTCACCATCCCTACGAATCGTTTGGTCATGTGGTGGACTTCATCGAGGCAGCCGCCCTCGATGATCGGGTACTGGCCATCAAACAAACGCTCTATCGCACCAGCAGTGATTCGCCCGTGGTGCGTGCGCTGCAGCGGGCTGCCGACAACGGCAAACAGGTGACCGCCGTGATCGAGCTGAAGGCGCGCCTCGACGAGGAACGCAACATTGTCTGGGCGCGGGAGCTGGAGAAAGCCGGGGTGCATGTGGTCTTCGGCTTTATCGGGTTGAAGACCCATGCCAAGGCCGCCCTGGTGGTGCGCCGTGAAGAGGACGGCATCCGTCGCTATGTGCATCTGGGCACCGGCAACTACAATCCGCAAACGGCGCGTGTATACACGGATCTCGCCTATTTCACCTGCAACGCCGACATTTGCGAGGATGTCTCTGCGCTCTTCAACTATCTCACGGGTTATTGCGAACTCCCGCACTGGCGCAAACTGGTCGTGGCTCCTTCGCGCATGCAGACGTTCATGATCGAGAAGATCCATGCGGAGATCGAGCATCAAAAGGCAGGAAAAAACGGGCGCATCATTGCCAAGATCAACGGCCTGCTCGAACCCGCGGTTGTCCAGGCGCTCTATCGCGCCAGCCAGGCAGGGGTGAAAATTGACCTGATTTGTCGAGGGATCTGCGCCTTGCGTCCGGGGATTCCGGGGTTGAGCGAGAACATTCGCTGCATCTCGATTGTCGATCGTTTCCTGGAACACAGCCGCATTTACTACTTCGAGAATGCGGGCGATCCCCAGGTCTACATGGGGTCGGCCGACTGGATGGACCGCAACCTGAGCCGCCGGGTGGAGATTGTCTTTGCCGTGGATCCGCCCGATCTTAAACAACGACTTATTGAGATCCTTAATATCACTCTTTCTGACAATGTCAAGGCGCGCGAGCTCCTCCCCGATGGCAGTTATCGGCGTGTGGTCCCCGGGCCGGAGCAAGCACGTTGTCGCAGCCAGGAACGGTTTTTGGAACAGGCGACCCAAAACGCCAATCGGCGGATCTTTGAGATCCAGCCTCCGCCGGATCCTTTTGTTGGTCCTCAGCCGCGCACACGCCGTTCCCGCAAAAAACAGACAGGCTAAGCCTCTCCCAGGAGAAAGCACGCGGGCGCGTTCCCAACCTAGCGCGGTCGAAACCCCAGCCGAAACCCCTTTGGGCTGGGCTGCACGGCACTACTCTTGAGTTTGGGACTCTTGACATACGGGTTGTACAACGGATCGCCCACCAGCGTCATCATCCAGCTGCTGAGCAGGACGGACCGCCAGTACGACTCGACCAGCGTATACTCTCCGGTCACCAGGAAGCCATAAAACTCCTCGGGTTTGGGGAAGGCAATGGTGTACGGCTCGGCCACCGGTCCCAGCGTGGCAGCCGCTCCGTCTTCGAGGAGATTCTTGCACCAGTACTTGACATCCGCGCGACGCAGCGAGACGGCTTCCGAACTGGCGATGTGATAGGCCACCGCCCCCTGGACGAACTTGCAACAGGGGACATATTTGGCGTGCGAATACCAGCCACAATAGAGAGCGCAATCGGGGCAACTTTGCGGCGCAAAGAGTTCCCCTTTGTCATCCAGGATGACTGACAACTTCGCCTGATTCTTCAATAAACCGGCCATCTCGCGCAGCGATTCATCGTACGCGGAATAGCCGAACCCATCGTCTTTCATCGGATTGCGCTTGATACCCCGGGCATCGACATACACCTTTCCTTCCAGCCCCTTGACCTCGACGGCGATGGCATCCTCGACAAGGCGTTTGCACAGGGCCAGGGTAGGACCGTCGAGGCGCGCCACCATCAGTGAGCGCGGCTTGTCCTTGCGGAGCGATTCGGGCACCTGCCAGTACAGGAGATTGAGCTGCCAGCGATTCAGGTCATAGGCTGGAAACCACAGAAGGGACAGCTCACTGTCAACCGCTGCGACCGATTCACTCCCGGACAGCCGCTGGACCTGCGGTTCGAGTTCCCTGGTGCGCTTCGCTTCCTTGTCGCGTTCTTCCTCCATCATCTTGAGCCGGTCGAACGCTGGTCGATCCAGCGGCGCCTCCTTGGCGGCCTTCCTGGCCTCGTCGATGGCTTTTTCCAGATCCTTCAGGCGATTGCGTGCCTCGTTGAGATCCTTGCGCAGGGTGGCAAGTTTCTTTTGCTCTTCCCCATCCAGTTGACGAGCGCCCACACGCAGCGGCACTCCATGGAGGGTGAGCAGCACCCGGACCTGATCGCGGCGCTCCTTCAGAGCCTGCCGCAGCGGTTCCGCCAGCAGTTTGTCGTAGTCGGCACGGCTGATATCCTCTCCGGTGGGGAGTTCGAGGCTGAGGACGTTCTCGGTGGGAACGCCCCGTTTCTGGCAGTAGAAGCGGGCCAGTTCGCCCGACTCCTTCACCTTCTTGTTGGAGACCAGAAAGACCTCTTTCGGCGTAAGGGCCCAGGCCGGCAGGGTGGGCCAGACCACAACGAGGGCGATCAGCACCGAACGGGAAAGGGTCATCGCGAAATCCTTTGCTGAGGAACGAAAGACACACTCGCTCTCTTCAAGTACAAAGGAGCGAGGTGAGGAAGGCAAGGGCTTTCGGGGTAAAAATGCACGAGTGAGCATTCGTTGCCTTCAGGAGAAGGGAAATACTCGATGGAGCAACTGCCGCACCTGGTGATTGTGGGAGGAGGATTTGGGGGGTTGAATGCGGCGCGCTCTCTGAGCAGGCTGCCCGTGCGCATCACTCTGCTCGATCGGCGCAACTTCCACCTTTTTCAACCGTTGCTCTATCAGGTGGCGACCGGCGCCCTCTCCCCGGCGAATATTGCCGCGCCCCTGCGCTCCCTCCTCAGAAAGCACCGCAATGTCACGGTTCTGCTGGGCGAGGTGATCGATCTCGACCCCGCCGGTCGTCGGGTGCTCCTGCGCGACGGCTCCGCGGTGAGTTACGACTACCTGGTGCTCGCCACAGGTGCCCGCCATCACTACTTTGGCCATCCCCAGTGGGAAGCACAGGCGCCCGGGTTGAAAACGATCGAGGACGCCACCTTGATCCGTCGCAGGGTGCTACTCGCCTTTGAACAGGCGGAGAAGGAGAGCGATCCAGTCCGGGCGCGAGCGCTGTTAACGTTCGTGGTGGTGGGGGGAGGACCAACCGGGGTGGAACTGGCAGGCGCGCTGGCCGAGGTAGCGCACAAAACCTTGCGGCACGATTTCCGCAACATCGACCCGCGCAGTGCGCGCATTCTCTTGCTGGAGGCCGGGGCGCGCATTCTCGCCACGTATCCGGAACGGCTCTCGCAAAAGGCAGCCGACGGGTTGACCGAGATGGGGGTGGAGGTACGCACCAACACGGCGGTCATCGACATTCAGCCGGGAGTGGTCACGGTTCGCACAGGAGAGTCGAGCGAAACGCTCCCCTGCCACACGATTCTCTGGGGAGCAGGGGTGCAGGCGTCGGCCCTGGGGCAGATGCTGGCGCGACACACCGGAGCAGCCCTCGATCGCGCTGGGAGGGTGATCGTGGGCCCGGATCTCTCCGTCCCGCAACAACGAGAGATATTTGTGATCGGCGATCTCGCTCATCTGGCGGAGGAGGGGAAGCCACCGCTCCCTGGAGTGGCTCCCGTGGCGATGCAGCAGGGAGCCCACCTCGCCCGGGTCATCCAGGCGCGCCTGGAAGGCCACGAGGGACCACCGTTTCGTTATCGCGATCGGGGGAGCATGGCCACCATCAGCGTGGCCCGCGCCGTGGCCGATCTGGGCTGGATTCGCTTCTCAGGTTATCTCGCCTGGCTGGCGTGGCTCTTTCTCCACCTGCTCTACCTGGTGGAGTTTCAGAATCGCTTGCTGGTGCTCTTTCAGTGGGCGTGGAACTACCTCACGCGCAATCGAGCGGCTCGTCTGATCACGGGGGTGAACGACGAGGCCCCGCTCCCATGAGGTGCGCCGCGCTCATGGCATCAGGCGGATCTGCGATTCCAGCCGATCAAACTCCTCGGCCAGAGGACTCTGACGCGGCAAATAGGTTCGGCCTTCGCGGAGCAAGCGCTGGGACTCCTCGGTCTGGCCCTCCTTGAGCGCCTGCTGGGCTGCCTTGAGCAGCCAGCGCAGTTGACGGTTGGTGGTGTCGGCATCGCAGTTGCCGCGCGTGAGCATCTCGCGCACCAGGGGAATAGCCCCCGACCACTTCCCCTGATCGAGTTGCGCCTCAACGAGCATCTCGCGCACCGGAAGCAACAGCATGGGCCCCAGCTGCCGTTTCTGCCAGCGGTTGTTGATTTCCATCAGCAACTGGATTCGCCGAGTCCCCTGGCGCGCCGTGGTGAGATTGGCATCCCACTGCCGCAGGGCATCGAGGCTTTGCAAGCGCGCCATCAGATCGAGGAAAGCGGCCCATGCCTTGTCCTGGACTCGGCGATCCTCGATGGCCTGCACCCGCTGCCAGAGCGGATGGAGATCGCCCACCTCGCCGCATTCGCCCAGGACAGTCGCCGCCCGGCTGCGCACCCCTGGATCGGCATCCTTCTCCAGCACCCTCACCAGTCGCTGGCGCAGCTCATCGCGATGGGTATCACTCAGGCACCGCCCCGCATCGCCTGCCGCATGGCCCAGCGCTCCGATCAGACTAAACCGGATGGTTGCCGAGGCATCATCGAGCGCGCGTAGCAGGCCCTCAAGGACCGTGGCATCGGCCACTCGTTCGAGCGCCTGCACCGCCGTTTGCCGCACCGAGTCGGAGGAGTGTTTCAACAGGCCGACCAGGATGGGCCCCGCCTCGGGAACGCCCAGGGCGCCCAGATCCTCCGCCACCTCGACCACCACTTCCAGGGCCGGATCGTTCAGGGCTTTTTGAAGGAGCGGCACCACATCCTTGCGACGCGCCTCGGCCTGGGCATCGGTTCCCCGGGCTTGCTGCGCCAGCGAACGAGCCGCCGCCGCCCGAACGGGAGCAACCCCCTTGCGCAACAGACTGCGCAAGCGCAGAAAGGCCGCCGGTTCCTCGACGCGTGCCAGACCGAGCACCGCTTGGCGCTGGACATCCGTGTGACTGTCCAGACTCAGCCGAAGAAGCACCTCGGAGAGAGCATCGCGCGTCATGTCGTCGGTCACGGTAGTGAGCAGATCGATGCTCCACTGAACCGCCAGCTGGCGCACCGCGGGATCCTCGTGGTCGACGATGCTATGAATGTGCGCCGGCCGATCGGCAACGGGAAGGCGGCGGTAGAGTTGCTGGTGGAGCAACACCACCTGGCTGCGCGTTCGTTCCAGATCTCCCTCCAGGCGCTGAGCCCGGCTGATCTGATAGGCGAGGCGTTGATCTTGCCAGCGTTCCTGAGTCAAATCCTTTTGTGTTTGCCACCACGTTTGCCACTGGTGCCTGGTTAACCCAAAGGTCAGTCCGCTCAGGTCGGCGAGGGCGTCGTAGGCGGCGCGCTGCATCGCTTCCTCGTTCGACTCCAGTTGCTGCAGCAGCAAGGGAACCGCTTCCTTGCGGCCGCTGCGCCCCAGGATCCACACAATGGTTTGGCGCAGCCCTGGATCGGTCCGGGAGTCCTGCAACTTCCTTCCCAGTTCGGGGATGATCGAGGCGGGTCCCACGGTGGCCAGGGTCTGAGCCACCGTCTGGCGCACGCCAGGACGTGTGGAACTGAGCGCCGCAAGCAACTCCTCGTTGAAGCGCTGATCGCGGCACAAGCGTACGGCGGTGATGAGCGCCTGAAAGATCTCCGGGCTCTCGGTCTGACGCAACCCCTGGCGAATGATCGTATCGGCGGCCGCACTGTGATATTGCACCAGCAGGAGAGCCGCCTGGCCTTGCTGACGCGGGTCCTGGCGATCAAGGAGTAGTTCGCGGAGATGGGCCGGATCGACATCGACCGACGGGACAAGAACCAGCCCGAGCAGCAAAGGGGAAAGGAAGTGCATCGCGAAGACTCCCTGGGCCATGAGGGACCGGACAAGCGGGGGGAGGATACCGGGGTCGAAGGGGAGCGTCAAGAACGGTTTCGCTCAGAGCGTAATCGCCTCAATCCCCCTGTTCACGACGATCCCCCTGGGCGCCTGTGATCGGACCGCCTTTCTCCAACGGCGTGCGGTGGACGAGTTCATCTTTTCTTCGAGGCAAAGGAGGACTATAAGGGAGACTCTGAATTCTGAGGAAGTGAGGATGGCAGGGATGCGCGCACGTCATTGCGGATTGCTGATCGTAGTGTGGGCCCTGCTCTGCCTGATCAATCTTGGCCGCCCCAGCCTGTGGGACATCGACGAGGGCAACAATGCCGAGGCGGCTCGCGAAATGCTCGTCTCGGGCAATTATGTCGTGCCCAACTTCAACTACACTCTGCGCGTCGATAAACCCGCCCTCCTCTACTGGTGCCAGGTACTCGGCTATCGCGTCTTTGGCATCAATGAGTTCGCAGCCCGGCTTCCCTCGGCGCTGGCGGCTCTGCTCACCATCCTGCTCACCTACGAACTGGGACGGCGCCTCTTCGATCCAAACACCGGCCTGATCGCCGGGTTGATCCTGGGGAGTTCGCTCCTGTTCTGTGGAGCCGCCCATTTCGCCAACCCCGATGCACTGCTCACCGCCTGTGCCACACTCACCTTTTTCTTCTTCTGGCGCGACTACGAGAAGCAACGGCTGCGCTGGCTGGTGCTGGGCGGACTCAGCACCGGCCTCGGGATGCTGGCCAAGGGTCCAGTCGGCCTGTTCCTCCCGATCTGCGTTGTCACCCTTTTCCTCTTCTGGATGAAACAATCGCGCCGCTGGTTGCATCCCTGGCTGGCCGGCGGCGTGCTCCTCTTCATTGTGGTGGCCGTCCCCTGGTATGTTGCCGTCGGGGCTGAAACACGCGGGGAATTTGTGCGCGGCTTCTTCCTCAAGCACAACATTCAACGCTTTCAGGCACCGATGGAGAATCATGGCGGATCGATCCTCTACTATGCCCTCGTTCTGGCGGTGGGCTTTGCGCCGTGGTCGGTGTTCACCCTGCTGACGTTCTGGCATGTGTGGGCGGGTCGGCGTAATGCCGAGGGTCGTACTCCGGTGGATCCCCGCTATCGCTTTCTGGCCTGCTGGATGGGGTTGTACCTTGTCTTCTTCTCCCTCTCCGGGACAAAATTGCCCAATTATGTTCTCCCGGTTTATCCGGCCGCGGCGTTGCTGGTGGCTCACTTTCTGGAGCGCTGGCGACAGGGCGTTGTCACTCCTCCCACCTGGGCGGTGCGGTTGACCCTGGTCAGTCTGGCACTGGTGGGGGTTGGCTTTGTGGGCGGACTGAGTGTCCTGGGCGGAGCGGTGCCCTTTCTGACCGATCAGAAATGGATGCTCCCGGGCATTGAGCGCTGGGCCCTTCTGGGGTTGATTCCGCTGGGAGGAAGCCTGCTCGCTGGGTGGGCGATTCGGCGTGGCTCCGTCACCCGATCCCTGTTCGCCGTCGCGGGCTCCTCGATCGCCTTCACCGCCCTGCTGGCAGCGCTGGCGTGCGACAGTATCGATCGCTACAAGGCGCCGCGTCCACTCATGGCGCAACTCAGGAAGGATCAGCCACCCGGCGAGATCTATGTGACGTGCTACCAGTATTTCCAGCCAAGCATGGTCTTCTACTGTCGGCGTGAAGTGTCGGTCTGTGGCAGTGCTCAGCAAGTGCTCGACATGTTGCGCTATCCGCTCCCGGTGTATGTCTTCCTCCCCGCGTCGGTGTGGGAGCAATTACGCCAGCAACACCCCGGCACCGTGCGCGAACTGGCGCGGCATCACGATCTTTATCGCCGTTGTGAGATCGTTCTTGTAACTAATCAGTGAGCAGATCTCGCAGCGCCTGGGCGGCTCGCCAGACGTCGTGAAAACGATTGTAGAGCGGCACGGGAGCCAGGCGAATCACATCCGGTTCGCGAAAATCGACCAGAATCCCTCGCTCCGCCAACCTCTCGGTGAGCGCCCGGGCCTTTCCTGGAATGCGCAGCGAAAGCTGACTCCCGCGCGCCGCCGGATCACGGGGAGTGAGCATTTCCCCCGCGGGCAACTCCTCCACAAGCGCTTCCAGATAGCCGGTCAAGCGCTCCGAGCGCGTGCGCAGCGTCGGCATCCCGACAGTCTCGAAGAGAGCCATGGCGGCTCGTAACGGCGCCAGGGCGAGAATGGGGGGATTGCTCAGCTGCCAACCATCCGCCCCCGGGCGCGGGATAAAGCGATCCTCCAGCTGCATCCGAAAGCGCGTGGCGGGATCATTCCCCCACCAGCCAGCATAGCGCGGCAGAGCCAGATTGTGCCCATGGCGCTCATGGACAAAACAACCCGCCACCGCCCCCGGCCCGCCGTTGAGATACTTGTAACTGCACCAGACTGCGAAATCGATCTCCCAGTCGTGCAGTTGAAGAACCACGTTCCCCGCCGCATGGGCGAGATCCCACCCCACACAACACCCCTTGCGATGCGCGGCCGCGGTGATCGTGGGGAGGTCGTAAAACTGCCCGCTGACAAAGTTCACCCCGCTCAGCAGCACGACGGCGATCTCCTCGCCCCGGGAATCGAGGAACGCGAGAATATCTTCGGTGCGCAGGCACCCCTCGGCGGAGCGGGGATGAAGCATCAGCAGTGCCTGCCCCGGATCGTGGCCATGATACTGAATCTGCGATTGGACCGCATAGAGGTCCGAGGGGAAGGTCGGCGTATCGATGAGGATCTTGCAGCGTGTGCCGTGGGGACGATAGAAGGTGGTCAGCATCAGGTGCAGATTGACCGTCAGCGAATTCATCACCACGACCTCGCTGGGGCGGGCGCCCACCAGACGCGCGGTCGGTTCGCGCAATAGCTCGTGGTAGCTGTACCACGGCGCCGCGCCCGCAAAATGGCCTTCGACACCGAGGGCGGCCCACTGGTCGAGTTCCTCTTCCACCAGGGCGCGCGCCATTCGTGGCTGCAAACCAAGCGAATGCCCGCAGAAGTAACTCACCTCGCTTCCATCCGGCCGACGCGGAATGTGAAAGTCCTCCCGCAAACGACTGAGCGGATCGTCGGCGTCGAGTTGCCGAGCAAACTCCTCGGTGTTGCGCCAGGGATGCGAGTTCGGAAGATTCACCATATCATCGTGGACAAAAGTGGTTTCGGTCCAACCCCAGGAAGGCGAGGGCGGAGCCAGCGAGCAGCCAGTCGCGCGTTGCCGGGGAGAGATCGGCCATCGATTCGATCAAGGCGCCTGGCACCAGTTCGCCGAGGGGAAACGGGTAGTCTGTGCCGAGAGCAACATGGTCGGCGCCCAGGAGATCAACCAGGTGGCGCAGCGCATGCGGATCATGCACCAGCGCGTCCACATAGAAGCGGCCCAGGTACTCGCGCGGACCATACGCATTGTCCACGGCACAGAGGTCGGGGCGCACCTGAAAGCCATGAGCAATCCGCCCCAGCGTTCCCGGGAACGATCCACCTCCATGCGCAAAGCAGATCCGTAAACGCGGTAATCGTTCCAGCACCCCGCCAAAAAGGAGCGAGCAGATGGCGAGCGCGGTCTCCGCCGGCATCCCGACCAGCCAGGCCAGCCAGTATTTCGTCATCCGCTCGCGGCCCACCACCTCCCACGGATGCACAAAGACCGCTGCTCCCAGCTGCTCGGCCGCTGCAAAGATCGGAAAAAGGCTGGGATGATCGAGATTCACCCCGTTGACATTGGTGCCGATCTGCACCCCGGCCAATCCCAGCTCGCTCATGCACCGTTCGAGCTCGGCAATCGCCAGATCGGGCGCCTGCATCGGCACCGTCCCCAGCCCGACAAACTGGCGCGGATAGCGCCTGACCACCTCGGCCAGATGATCATTAAGCAGGCGCGCCAGGTCGAGGGTGTCGCGCGGCTGAGCCCAGTAGCTGAACATCACCGGGACCGTGGACAGCACCTGCACATCCACCCCGTGCGTGGCACAATCGGCGAGGCGTTGTTCCGGGTCCCAGCAGTTGGCCTCGATGGCGCGAAAGCACTCACCGTCGCGCATCATGCGGGCGCACCCGGGACCGTCGTGCTCCAGCTGAATAAACCCTCCGTAGCCATAGCGCTCTCGCAGGTTGGGCCACTGCGGCGGCAGGATGTGCGTGTGCAGATCGATCTTCATGGCATCACGAGAAGACCTCGCCACATTTTTTGCACGTGCGCAGTTCAGCGCTGTTGTTGAAACTTTCGATGATCGGTTTCAGCTGAGTCCCCAGATCGACCAGGTGGAACTCGGCGTCGTGCAGCAGGGCTCCGCAGTGCTTGCAATACCAGCGCAGATGATCGTCGGCCTCGGGCGGGCGCGCATGCTCGACCACCAGCCCGACGGTATTGGCTGGGCGCTGGGGCGAGTGGGGAATCCCGGCGGGGAGCAGGAAGAGATCCCCCTGGCGAATGGGGATGTCACGCGGCTGTCCCTCCTCGATCACCTTGAGGATGATGTCGCCTTCCACCTGATAGAACAATTCCTCTCCCGGGTTGACATGATAGTCGGTGCGCTGGTTGGGCCCACCGACAATCATCACCATGAAGTCGCTGTTCCACATCATCTTGTTGCCGACCGGCGGACGAAGCAGCGCGCGATTCTCGTCGATCCAGCGCTGCAGATTGAACGGAGCCAGCGTCGCCATGTGCCTCTCCAGCGAGGGGAAGGGACGGTTGTCAGCACACCCACGGGTGCGAATTTACTCCAGCGTTGCCAGCAAGGACGTCATTTCGCCAGCCGCATGCTCATCACCAACCTGGCGCGCCACCAGGATGCCCTTGCGCAGCACGAGACACGCCTCGTCCTCCTCGCCCACCTGGGCCAGCAGCTGAGCCGCCATCAGGTAACCCGGGACATAATCGGGCGCGAGCTGAAGCAGTTCGCGAAAGCTGGCGACCGCCTTATCCAGGTTGCCCTCTGAGCGATGCTCCATCGCCAGGCCATAGCGCAAAAAAGCATCGTTGGGTTCCTCGGCCAGCAAGGCCTCGATCTGTTCGCGTCGGCTCTTCGCACTCATGCTGCGGTCCTTCCCGTTCCAGATTGACCAGGACAACGCCTCTCGTCCATCTCATTCATCTTATGCAATCCCTTCTTCCGGTGCAGCCGGCAAGTTGCGTCGAGATGGCGTGTCCGGGTAGTGGCGGCAAGGAGAGCGAGCCATGCCAGGGGAGCAGCCTGGAGAGGAGAGACATTCCTGGTCGAAAGAAAAAGAGTGTCTGCCTCCGTCATGCATGGACTGACGTGAGGTGCCTCTGAACGGACTTCATTCGACCCCAAGCCAACGAGGCGACATGCGCGCACTCCTGAGTTCAATGCTGTTGATCACCCTGGTCGCTCCAGTGGGAGCGGCGTTCCCTGGAGCGGAAGCAAGCGCCCCGGCCACGCCCCCGCTCTCGCGCTTCGAGGGCAATCCGCGCCGCACTCCCGTGGTGGACCTGGTGCAACGGGTACGCGGGGCCGTGGTCAATATCCACAGCGAACGGCTGGCCATGGGCGCGATGCCCGAGGAACTCTTTGCCCTGGCCCCCTCGCAGAATCGCATCAACGGGATGGGAACCGGCATCATCATCGATCCGCAGGGTTACATCATCACCAATCATCACGTGGTGGAAGATGTCAACGTGATTCGCGTCCGCCTGGCGGATGGCTCGACCTCCAATGCGCGCGTGCTGGCCCGAGACGCCGCTTCCGATCTCGCCCTGCTCAAGATCGACGTCAACAAACCGCTGCCGGTGATGCCGATGGGAACCGCCAGCGATCTGATGGTGGGCGAAACCGTGGTCGCGATCGGCAATGCGTATGGCTACGACCACACGGTGACGGTTGGGGTGGTCAGCGCCACGCGGCGCGACGTTTCACTCAATAAAGAGATCTCCTACAAGGGATTGATTCAGACCGATGCCAGCATTAACCCAGGGAATTCTGGTGGTCCCCTCCTCAACATCAAGGGCGAGTTGATCGGCGTGAACGTGGCGATTCGCGCGGGCGCCCAGGGCATTGGGTTCGCCATCCCGGTCGACTCGATGCTCCAGGTGGCCGCCGACATGATGAGCATCCAGAAGCGCCTGAATCTCCGTCATGGCCTGGTTTGCCGCGATCAGCTGACGACGGACAACCAGGTGGTTCGCCGGGAAGTGGTGGTTGACCAGGTGGAGAAGGAAGGCCCCGCGGCGCGGGCCGGACTGCAACCGGGAGATGTGATCGTTCGCGCCGGAGCCTCCCCAGTCAAGAGCCGTCTCGATCTGGAACGGCTGATGGGCGAGGCCAAGGTCGGCACCCGCGTTCCTCTGGAAGTGGTGCGGGCTGGGAAAGAACAACGGGTGGAGTTGACGCTGGAAGACGCCAATCGTGGCGGAGCTGGTGCCGAGGTGGTTTGGCGCAAGACCGGTCTGCGGGTGGATCGCGCGCCCATGGAACTGGTTTCGCGAACCAACTCGCAGCTCCATGGGGGCTTGCTGATCACCGAGGTGCGTCCCGAAAGTGCCGCCGCCCGCGCTGGTCTTCAGAAGGGCGATGTGCTCGTGGGGTTGCATCAATGGGAGATGCTGAACCAGGAAAACATCAACTTCGTGCTGAGCCATCCCGACCTGTCCAGCTTTAACCCATTGCGCTTCTATATCATCCGTGGCGGACAGGTTCATCGCGGCTGGCTCCAGGTCGGCGAGTAACGCCTCCGGCCCGTTCCGTTCGCCTCCGTCTGG
>JAKOSN010000317.1 GCA_029777335.1 Planctomycetota bacterium | reverse complement strand
TTGCCGAGGCGTTGAATGAACACGCCAAGGCGATCCGGGGGAGCAACATCCTGATCCTGGGCGTCGCCTACAAGAAAGACGTCGACGATCCGCGGGAGTCCCCAGCCTTCGAGATCATGGAGATGCTGCAAGCGCGAGGCGCACATGTCTCCTATAACGATCCGTATATTCCCAGTTTGCCGCCGATGCGTCATCACTCGATCCGGATGGATAGTCAACCGCTGACCCCGGAATTCCTGGCTGTCCAGGACTGCGTGGTGGTGGTGACCGATCACTCGGTGTACAAGTTCGACGGGATCGTGCCCCACTGTTCCTTGCTGGTGGACACGCGCAATGCCACCGAAGGAGTTCCTGCGGAAGGCTGCCGAATCTGGAAGGCGTGATTTCCGAGAAGGAGCGAACCAGTTGACCCGACAGACCGACCGGCGGAGGGGATCACACGAGCTGGATTGTTGCTTCGGGGCAGGAATCGTTTGTTGCCCCTGGACGAGTTTGACCTGAGGATGCCCACGATGGATCACAACCTTGTTGCCCAGGTGCTCCAGGCGGCTCAGCACTCGGAGTTGCTGCGCGCGGTCCTCAGCGTTCGGCAGGACGGTGGCTGCGCGTTCGCCCTTGGCGAGCAGATCCCACGCCCGTTAACGAGCGCGGAAATCACTCAACTGGAGCAGCAGGGCAACACGGCAGAAGACTGGGAGCGCATCAGGGTGGTGGAGGGTTTCGATCCGCGCCGGGTGCGGAATTCCCATTTTTATGGCGAGGTCACCCTGGGGCGCTTCCTTGGCACTGTCCGCGTGGGCGGGGTGGATCTTCCCGCGGGGATTTTCAACAGCACCCTCGCCGGCTGTGTTGTGGGACACAACTCCCTGGTGCGCGAGGTTCGGCTGCTTGCGAACCACGTTCTGGGAGAGGGCGTGGTGCTGCTCGACTGTGGGCAGATCGCGTGTGAAGGAGCGACCAACTTTGGCAATGGCACTCCCCTTCCCATTGGACCGGAGACGGGGTGTCGCGTGGTTCGTGGCTTTGCCGAGATCGATGTCCGAACGGCGACCCTCTTGACACGCCTGGGCCGTGATGTCGATTTGCGCCGGGCTTACGAGAATGCCCTGGAGGACTATCTTTCCCAGGCGACCTGTGCCCGTGGGATTGTGGCACACGGGGCGCAGATTCAGGCGACTCCAAGGGTGCAGAACACTTACGTCGGCCCCCACGCCCGGATCACTGGAGCAATGCTGGTTGCAGAGAGCACTCTGCTGAGCAGCCAGGCGGAACCGACCGAGGTCTCCACTGGTGCAGTGGTGCGTTCCTCCGTGCTCCAGTGGGGGAGTCGCATTACCTCTCTGGCTGTGGTCGAACGGTCCATTCTCACCGAACATTCTCACGTCGAACGTCATGCCAAGGTGACAGACTGCATCCTTGGACCAAACAGCGCGGTGGGTGGAGGCGAGGCCACCTCGTCGTTGCTTGGGCCTTTTGTCAATTGCCATCACCAATCGCTCCTGATCGCCACCGTCTGGCCGGAAGGAAAAGGAAACGTCGCCTACGGCGCGAACGTGGGTTCCAACCACACGTCGCGTGTTCCCGACCAGGAATGCTGGGCCGGGGAAGGGATGTTCTTCGGGCTGGGGGTCAATGTCAAGTTTCCCTGCGATTTTACGCGTGCTCCGTACACCGTGGTGGCCAGTGGAGCAAGCCTTCTGCCTCAGCGTTGTGTCTTTCCGTTTTCGCTGATCGCCACTCCCTCCAACCATCACCCAGAGGTTTCCTCCGCGTTCATGGAGATCTTTCCGGGATGGATGCTTGGAGAGAACCTCTATGCTTTGTGGCGTAACGAGGCGAAGTTTCGCGCCCGTAACAAGGCGCGACGGAGTGCGATTGACTTTGCGGTTTTCCGCCCGGAGACCGTGGATTTCATGGTGGCTGCCTGCCAGCGGCTTCAGAGCATTTCTCTGATAAAGGAGGTTTACACCGAAGACGATATCGACGGCCTCGGCAAGAATTTCTTGCTCGAAGCCAATCGCCGCCGTGCTCTTGAGTGGTATCGCTTCTTCATCCGCTACTACGCCCTGTGTGGACTCATGGATCGGGCCCAGCAGTTGGTGGCAAAGGGGGAAGTTGGTTGTGCCCTTCGGCTCCTCACCGCAAGGAGCGAGGAGGGGTGCTGGGAACACCAGCGCCGAATCCTGGTCGACCAACTTGGAGTGGTGGATGTCGGTGCCGGGCTGAGCGAACTGTACTCCCTCCAGGAGCGGATCGCGTTGGCCGTGGAAGAGTCCCGAGCACGGGATGATCGACGTGGGACTCGGATTCTCGACGATTACGCGGAGATGCATCCTCCTGCAACACAGGATGAATGGGTCCAGAAGACCTGGTCAGCGGTCCGACAACGCCAGACGGAGTTGCTTGAACTCCACGCACACTGGCGCCATCTGACCGGAGTGGCCCAGGACGTTGGATTGGTGGCAGGAGTCATGGATTTCCATGGACCGATCGTCGCCTGACAACACACAGGGACAGAGGAGTAAGGTGGACACGGACACAACAGAGTGGATCTGGCGGCGGTGGGCTTAGCGCAGGACAGGTGCGATTCACTGTCAATGCGGCGCTCATCTCACAATAGGGAGGAGCAGGAGCCAACTTCGGGATCCCGGAGTTCGCCTTTAACACGAATCTCACGATCGATTCGTCGGATATCGTGACCACCAATAGTGGTGGGGATGATCTGAAGTGGAAGGTTTCTTTCAACTCCAATATCAGCGCGTACGGGACATTTTCCGCGGATGACCAGGGGAAAGGCAATAGTCGCGCCGATCCCGTCATCATCACCGTGAGTAACCTCGGAACCGACGCGACCCTGGATCACTTTTTGTTCCTGTCGGATGGGAACGATCTCCAGGCGTATTTCGTCGCTCACGTGGCTGGGTTCAACAACCAGCCAACGAGTCATTTCGTGGGGGTTTCCGAGTCCAGCGTCGTCCCCGCTCCGCCGGGGATGGTGCTCGCGCTCACCGGGATCGTCGGTCTGGGATTTGTGGGGCTGCTGCGTCGGCGGCAGGCAACGCTCGTTCCTCAGGGGGCGTGATGTAGCTTTCGGAACGTGAGACGAGCGAAACCAGAGGCGCGCCATTCCGTGCGTGGGGGAAACCTGCGGGCGGATTTTCGCGTCTCTGGTTATTTTTTGTCCCTGTGTTGCTCACTCCGATTCACGAGCCCTGTCGTGCGGTTCGCCCAAAGAGCGACGACAGGAATTGCTGCAGTCGACTCTGTTGTTGCTCCTCCAGGTTGGCGATCCGCTGATTCAGCCAGGAGTGGATCTCCTCGGGAGGTCCCTCGAAGCCACTGGGGGCCGGCGGCAAGGGCGGAACGGGGGCGGAGGGAGCATCCGGGGGAGTGGGCACCGCTGGCTCCGAGAGCGCGGGGAGGGGCCCTGGCACTTGCACCTCCTCCTGCGCCACCAGTTGGGCCACGTCGAGCGTCTCGCGTGATTTCAACTCCAGATTGCGGGTGCGCAGTTCCTGGGTGACGGCCCCCAGCTCGCGCAACTCACGCCGAAATGCCTCGATCTGATCGCTTTGCCACAGCCCCACCATCTGGAGCACGCCAACGAGAACGTGCTCAAAATGGCCGTACATCTGCTGTTGCATCTGGCCGTACTGCGCCAGCAACGACGACACAAGCGTTTCGACCAGACGGGTTCGGTCCTCAACTCTCTCGGGGAGCGCTGCGTAAGGAATCAGCGTGGAATTAATGGTGGGAAGGACAGGGAGCGGAGCGGGCGGAGGACTGACCAGGAGGGTCGGCTGGGAGGAGCCGGGCAGCGCGCACTGGATGCTAAAGGTTCCAACCTGGAATTCATCACCGTGTTCGAGGAGGGCAAATCGGAGGGCCTCGCCATTGACACGAATCCCTCCTCGGCCGGCCAGATCGATGATCCACACTCCCACCGGAGTCCGCACCAGTGCGGCGTGAACCCGAGAAACCGAGTTGTCGCGCAGGCGAACATGACTGCGCGCGGATCGACCAAGCAAGGCCACTGAGCGGTTCATCGTCCAGTGGATGGTCGTTGCCTGGTGCTGAATGGTGATCTGCAAAGTGGGTGCCTCGCTCGGCTGTGGTTGCTCCACGAGCGAGGGGGGCTCGGTCGAGGTCGCGGCGGACGGCGAGCCCGTGCTCACCAGGCGCAGGACGAAAGGCCCGATCCGGATGCTCTGTCCTGGGTCGAGGATCGGGCCAGCCGTTGCAGGCTTCACTCCGTGCACCCCTGTGCGACTCCCCAGATCGAGGAGATGCACGCGCCCTTCCAGAACCTGCAGGAAGGCGTGGCGATAGCTGATATCGGGATGCTCCAGTGGGAGGTCACATTGGGGGAGACTGCCCACGAGGACAAAGGGCTGACGCAAACTCCAGCGGGTGCGGCGACTCGTCGTCTGGCATTTCACATCCAGCACCAACGGCGGAGTAAAGCCACAGGCCTCGTCGAGCAACTTCGGGGAAGTCCTGGCCATGCACCGTGGTCCGCCTAGCGAGGAGGAGGGGGCAAATTCGGGTGGTACGGACTCACGGGAGGTTTCGGGGTGGGGTGCTCTGCCGGCGCGGTCGGGGGCGGAGTGATCACCACGAGAGGCGTTTCCGGCGGCTTCTCAGCGGGTTTGATCACCTTGTTTCCCACCGGGACCACGCGTGCGGGCTGATGCTCGCCCTTGCCAACAGGAACGCCGGGAAGCGTTGTTTGCTCCGAGGGTGTGGTGGGCAACGGGGGAAGCACACACTCGTCGGCGCATCCCCACCTCCGCCAGTGAGTCTGGAAGTGTCCAAAGGACTGAGGATCAACGAGCACGTTCTTGGGATGGGAGCGGAACCAGAGAATCGCTCCCGACGCGTGGGCCAGGGAACTCTCCACCGCGACACCAAGGATGGCAGCGGCAAGGAGACCACCTACTCCAAGGCGGTGCGAACCAGTCATGCGGAGCCCTCCGAGAAAAGTCTGGCATGGCAGACCCGGCCGAACAGTCCATTATTCGACCTGGGCGAGTGGGTTTTGGTTAGCGTCGGGGGGTGTAGGTTGTCACCGGGGGACGACGGAGCGTGGCCTGCAACTGGGACTGGTTGGAACTGCGTCTGACTCCCTGGCCGACGCCGGTGCCCGGGTAGTAATGCGAGAAATTCATGAACTGGGTGGTATGTCCGGTACTTGGCACCCCCTGTTCGGCGTTCTGGTCGATTTCCTGGCCCTGGGTGGCGACCTGTTGCTGCAAGCCCTGATACGCCCGGCGGAACTCCACCTCCGGGCGAACGATCCCGTAATAGTTGATGGCCGGATTGCCGGTGCGGAAGAGGTTCAGATACGGGCTGATCGGAGGGCGATAGCCCGGGGTGCCAGGCAACTGGGCGTGGAGCGAACCAACGCTCAGCACCAGCAAGATCCCCACGCTCGCCACCATCGTCAGAATCTTGCGTTTCATCACAGCCTCCGGGGTTTGGGTTCCTGGGAGATCCCCCATCCTCTGAACGATGACTCACTGGTTGTTCCGCCCCCCACTTCAGAGTAAACCAGTTGGGTGCCAAGTCAAGCATTTCACTGGCGAAATCCCCGTTCCTAGAATCCGCCGAAGCCGGTGTTGCCCGCTCCACCCCCCGTCCCACTGCTGTTCAGCGGAGCCCCGATGATCTTGATCGAACGGATCGTGGAGCTACTCAACAGGGTGATCCCCAGCATCCGCTCGAACGGCGAGATAATCCGAGCCAGGTAGGTATCGGTGGTGATGACCGGTTCCGCCTCGACATAGAGCCGATCGCCCGGCAAAATCTGGTAGTTGGTCCCGGTGCTGCCCCCACGGGTAATCCCCTTCCAATCGATCGGGAAGATCTGGTTGGGGCAGTCCTTGGGAGCGGGGCGCACCAGGTAGATGCGCTTGCGGGAGGCAACGGCGGGCAAGCCGTTGATCTGACTGACGGCATCGAGGACCGTTTCGTTGCCCGTTGTGGGGAAGCGATATACCTGCTCGCCAAACCCGGCGCCGTCGGTGATGACATAGTAGGTTTTGCTGTTGTAGGCATACACATCGAGCGACACTTCGGGGCGAAGTAGATACTTGCTCAAATGAGCTTCGATGGCCTGTTTGGCCTCTTCCAGTGTCATGCCGGCGACATAGACACTGCCATAGCCTCCCAGCCCCACGGTGCCATCCGGGCGAATCAGATGTTCGCCTCGAATTTGCTGCGACGCACGCGATTGCGCGAGCGCGACCTGCACCTGCGGTTCCTTGATCACCTTTTTGAGTGTCTTCTCGATCGCTTGCTTGGCCTGCTCGATGGTCATCCCATCGACCTGTACACTCCCGTAAGTGGCCCCAAGGTTCAGGGTGCCTTCCAGTTGCACCTGATAGACCCCCGCGATCGGCTCCGTGAGGGTATTGGGAACCACAATGGAGAGCGCATCGAGCGGTTCGATCTTGTAGGGCGGTAAGGGGAGAAGTCGAAGCGCATCGATCAGGAGAATGTCAGGCGGCTCGAGGGTGTAAGGGGGGAACGAGACCTTTTCCAGTTCCCGCGGCAAATCCACCTCTGGCTGTTGATGACAGGGGAGGGTGGTACACCCGCTCCCCAGGAGCAAGCTCGCAATCAGGGTCAGATGGATGGCAATGTAGAACTTGCTCTTTCCCCGGCTCTTCATGGAACGCCTCCGTACCGGCTTGTGGGCAATTCGCCTTGTGCAGCGGAAAGAGCCCTTCCTTCCTGGAGTGGCGGGTCACCGTCAGTCTAACCCGTCTGATCCCTATAATCGGTCAATCCCGTCTTACTGGTTCAGCGAAGTTATTCTTCTCATCTCGGTTCCGGTTTTTCGATGATCCCCGCCGCAACGACGAACGAGAGCGCGTGTTGCTCCTGCAAATGGAACGTCCTCCGCGAAGGTTACCGTTCTCCACCCTTCGGGCGCGTCGCGGGGTGATGTCCATGCACGGTTCCTCGATCCAGCGCAATCAGGGAAAAGTGGGGGTATTGCCATGGGCCAGGAACAGGCGGATTCCCAGGTCGTTCGGAGTCATGGCACTGCAGTGTCCGTCGCAGTACAGGACATTGAACACGCCATTATGCCGCTGGTCGGGGTAATGGCTTCTCGGGTTCGTCGTGTCAGGAAAAGGCCAGGGGCCGCGCGGGTTGGATGGGGTCGCCGCGTGGGTGGAGTCCGCGCAGCCAGGGGTCTTGCCGTGATCCCAGACAATCAGGATATTCGAGGTGCCATTGCCGTTGGTCAACTCGACCAGAGTTTTTCCATTCGGGCCGCCGTTGACGTAGTTCATCCCGTAGCTCACCTGGAAGGGTTGCCCGGTGGCCAGGTCCACACCAGTGGGACACTTGAAGATCTTCTGATTGCCCTCGAGATAGGGCCAGAGCAGGCCAGCAGGGTAGCCCCCGTTGTTGTAGGTGTTGTCGGGGTTGGGGCTTCCCTGGGCGTTGGTGGTGGTCGAAGGCGCGGGGCGGTTGTCGTACGGTGCCCACCAGACCTCGCCCGGACCAGTCCAGGTGGTGGCCGAGAGGAGCGAGTAGCAGTTCACATCGACCCCTCCGCTGGTATCACACCGGCGGTAACGCGGGAAGGTGTTCAGCGAATCGTGATAGTTGTGGATGGCCAGACCAATCTGCTTGAGGTTATTGGCGCACTGGAGGCGCGCGGCCGCTGCCCGCACCTTCTGGACCCCGGCCAGGAGCAAACTGAGGAGAATGGCGATGATGGCGATCACCACCAGCAACTCGAGTAACGTGAAACCCTGGCGTCTGCGCATGGGCTGGCCCCATCGACGTGAGTTCCTCTCGAACCTCGTTATTCCCATCTGGGAATAACGATACCATAGTCCGAGAGAAAGCGCGCGGCCAGGGAAGGATGCCGAGGGAGCGCCAGACCCGTGCTCAACTCTGCACGGACAGGAAGCCGCACTGGCGGTAACGATGTGCCGACTGGGGCGAGGCCAGGAATGCAAGGAGTTGCCGGGCGGATATTCCTTCCTGGCCACGTCGGAGAACCGCGCCGAGGTAGCGAATGGGTCTGGGCAGACGCCGAACCCGGAACAGCGCGCGACACCCGGCGGCGCGAGTGGCGTCGCTGGAATAAACCAGTGCCAGATCCGCCTGGCCTGCGCGAACCGCCGTGACTGCGGTGCGGGAATTGTCGACCCAGACGGCGCGACTGCACAGCGTTGCGTAAAGCCCCAGTTCTTCGAGGTAGGCGCGCGTGTAGCTCCCCAGCGGGCATTCCGGGTCAGCCAGCGCGATGCGCCAGGCTCCCCCGGAGAGGTCCGCCGGCCTGCGGACGGGGATCTCTCTGTCAATCGCGCTGATAGCAGCCAGGCCATTTGCGGCCAGGGAGACCTGGTGCTCGCGCTCCACCAGGTCAGCAGCCAGGAGGCGGTCGAGCTGGCGCGGATCGGCGGTCAGGAAGACGTCTCCAGGCGCGCCGGCCAGGAGGTGGTCCGCCAACTCGTCGGAGGCCCCGTACACCGCCCGGACGCGGAGGCCGGGGGCCTGAACGGCGAAGTCCGTCAGGAGCTGGCCGACCACCTCTTCGAGGCTGACAGCGGCCGCGAGGTGCAGAGTGGCTGGACGCGTATTCTCGTGGAATCGGGGGCCCAGTCCTGCCGCCGCCTGGCGGAGCCCTGCCTGCACCTCGCGAAAGACGTGGATGGCCCAGTGTCCCACAGGGGTGAGTTCCGCTCCGCCGCCGTGCGCTCCGCCGGTCACGGCGAGGACCAGCGGCTCCCCTGCTGACTCGTTGATACTCTGAACCAGTTCCCAGGCCCGCCGGTAAGACATCCCCATCTGGCGGGCCGCGGCGCTGATGCTGTGGTGCCGGTCGATGCCTTCGAGCAGTTC
>JAKOSN010000316.1 GCA_029777335.1 Planctomycetota bacterium | reverse complement strand
CAGGACCCGCCCCAGCAAGGCAAACCAGGCCGCCGCGGCCGTTCCTTCCAGCCCGCGCAGTTGCTCCAGGGTAGCGCGGGGGCACTGCTCCAGAGCGCCTTGCAACGTGGCCAGGGTGGAGCCCGCCTCGATGCCATGCCTCTGATAATGCCGAGTCGCTTGCTGCTGGGAAGCAATCTTCGCCTGCACCACCCGGCAGGCCCATTGGCGTTGTCCTTCTTGATCACTCAGCACTCGGTGTTGCAGCAAGCGCAGGGTGGTCCGGGAAGGATGGGAGCGCACCAGGCGCCCCTTGCAGCGCGTTCCAGCAGGGGTAAGCCAGACCACTTCAATTTCGTGCCGGAACAGGAACTGGAAGGCTTCATCCGTGATGCCTACCGGACCATAACAGTAGATGGCGCGCAGGCCCTGCGGATGCAGGCGCATCGCGCCCTGCTCGCGCGCGGTGTAGGCGAGCTGAGCATTGACCACCTTCAGCTTCCCCGGGCCCACCAGATGGGCCACGGGGGTGGAAACCGTTGTCAATCGTCGTACCACCGTACTCCTCCTTTCGCACACGGGAATAGCCCAGGAACAACCACCCCCTGGGAGTCAGGCGTTCAGCCGTTCTGCGGCGGAAGCGGTACGGAGGGAGATTCGCCAGGGAGCGGATTCCCAGAAGGAACCGCCTGGGGAGAAACGATCGGAGGAGGCAAGCGCAGGCGCATCCAGGCCGGCTTCCGGATGAGATTCGTTGGACAGTGGGGCGCCAGGGAGGAAAGCACGACGAGGCGGGCACCGGGCACCTGCCAGGACCAGAACCCCCGCGGCAGACGTACGCGATATTCATCCACCAGTTTGTTCCAGCGCATCCCCGTCACACTTTGCAGGAGTTTCCCGACGCGTTCGCGCCCGTGGTCATCGAGAGCCCGAAAGACATCCGGCGCGTTATCGGCGAACAAATAGGCTTCGCGCCACGACCGCAGTTGCTCGTTGATGGAAACGATCCAGCGGCCGAGGTTGAACGCGCTGGGGTCGATCTTGTCGCTGGGGGGAGTGGTCATCTCCTCCAAACGCTGGAACATCTGGGTGACCTTTCCATCCGGAACCACATAGCCAAAGTGGGTTTGCTGGCTCCACGGGAACTGGCGCGGGCGGAGTTGCACTCCCAACCAGTCGATTCCCTCCGCGATCGGTCGGGGGGTGCCGGAGGAACCCAGTTGCTGCTGCAAGCGGTTGAGGACTTTGCGCACCGCGCTCACTCCCAGTGTGGCATGCCGGGCATCACGGGCCAGCAACAGCAGATCATCCGCATAGCGGAGGAAACAGACCCCGAGCTGGGTGGAATGCGCCAACTCCTGCATGGCACAATCCAGCGGATGGAGGGCCAGGTTGCACAACAACGGAGAGAGCGCACTCCCTTGCACCAGCCCACGACCGCGACGCCACCAGAACCGGCTCACGGTTACTCCGCCAACCTGCAGGGTTTGTTCGACCACTCGGAGCAGCGCTGCATCCCCAACATGGCTCGCCAACTCCGCCAGTAACAGCCGATGATCGATGGTGTCGAAGCAGGTCGCCACATCCAGATGAGCCGCGAATCGAAAAGGAAGATCCTCGTTCGCGGACGGCGTGAGTAGCCGGACCGCTTCCGCGAGAGCCCCGGCGACCGAATGCCCCGGACGAAACCCAAAGCTCGTTG
>JAKOSN010000315.1 GCA_029777335.1 Planctomycetota bacterium | reverse complement strand
GTCGATCACCAGTATCTCGATGACAATCCGACCAATACCAGTTCGGACAAGTACACCATCAACGCCACCGTGATGGACGATGACACTGGCACGGGCACTGCCAAAATCGATGTCACTGTCAACAACGTCGCGCCAAAAGTAGCTTTGAATATCTCCCCCAGTATCATCAACGAAAACGGCATCACCACGCTCAGTGGCACGATCACCGATCCGGGCACTCTGGACACCTTCACGCTGACGCTCAACTGGGGTGATTCGCTCTCTCCCAACAACACCCAGACCTTTGCGTTGGGCACCACGGCGCTGACCAGGTCGGCGAATGGTATCGACTGGGATCCAACCACACGCAAGTTTGCCGTCGATCACCAGTATCTCGATGACAATCCGACCAATACCAGTTCGGACAAGTACACCATCAACGCCACCGTGATGGACGATGACACTGGCACGGGCACTGCCAAAATCGATGTCACTGTCAACAACGTCGCGCCCACGTTGACCGTGAACCCTGTCGACGACATCAACGAAAATCAGGAAGCCATCCTCACGGGTTTCTTCATTGATCCCGGCTTGCTCGACACCCATACGATCACCATCGGCTGGAGCGATCCCAATGATTCGACCGTCTCGGTGGTCAATCTGGGAGCAACCAGGACCCTGGTCGTGGGAAGTCAAATCGGGACGTTCACGATTACCGGGGTCAACCTGACAACCGGTCGGGTCGATTTTCTCATCACCCACCGCTATCTGGATGACGGTCCGGCCCCAGGGAACGGAACTTCTGAAGATGTGAGCCCCATCTCCGTCACGGTGTCGGATGATGATAAAGGGAGCGTTACCGACACGAGTAAAACCGTGACCGTCCACAACGTGGCGCCGACGATTCTCAGCGCCACAACGGATCCGGCGAATATCACGAACTCGAGCCGAGTTACGCTCACCGTGGTCTTCGCGGATCCAGGGCTTCTTGATGAACATACCCTGGTGATCGACTGGGGCGATGGGAGTCCGAACACAACAGTCAAGGTCGCGCAACGGACGGAAACTCGTACCGTTCGGATCGAGCATTTGTACAATATCAATAGCCTGGGATCGATTGGGTCGGGGAACACCACCAACACTCCCATTGTGATCAAGGTGATGCTCACGGATGATGATCAGGGGGGAAACCCGACAACCCGACAACCACCGGGCGTGCTGAATCCTCCGGTGGCTCCCCCGCCGGTCGACCAACCACTCCCGATTCTGCCGTTTCAGTTGTTGCAGGGGCAGCAAATGACGCCTCCCCCAGCAACGCAACAACAGGTGTTCCTGGTGGCTGCCCTGGGGGGACAGAATTTCGAACCGGTGGGACCGCCTCCGACCGTGGCGATTCCAACATTCACGGTGCGCGTGCCGGAGGGGGGAGAGATTGTCATCCCCATCCAGTCACCGAGCCCAAAAGCAATCTTGTTGAGCGAGTCGCTCAATCTCTCGGGCGACGATCCGCGTCTCATTGAACTGATCGAGAAGGGGCCCCCCCCGAAGGATACGAGCCCGAAACCCTCTCCGGGTGGTGGTGCCTCGCTCCCGCTCCCGCCAACCGCGGAGGGAACGGCGGCTGTCGAGGCGAGCGAAGACGGTGGGTTCTGGGGTGATCTATTTGGATTCGCGGGCCTGTTCAGCGGAGCCTCACTGGCTCTTGCCTACGCCGAGTGCCTTTATCCTCGGCTGTCCGCCGCCAAGGAACGGGAGGTTCATCATGACTGAACGCAAATCCCTTGCTCAGACGCCGGAAGCCGCCTCGGACATCACCGGGGAGTATCCGACTCTCCCGTCCGACACGGCGACCCCGAACAATCATCCTGCCCCGGCACCGCTCACGGTTCCACCCGGGAACGACAACCTGGGGACGATGTCCTTTTCCCCGGCGAAGGATGGCACCCAGAAACCAGCGGCCCGTCCGGCGCGGATCACCTCGGTGGGCAACCCCGCGGTCACCTCGCCGGCCACCAGCCTTCCGGGTCCGCTCGGCACCCTCCCGGTCCGCGTCGGCAACTACGACGTCCTGGAGGAAATTGCCCGCGGGGGCATGGGCGTGGTCTACAAGGCCCGGCAGCTTGGCCTGGAACGCATGGTCGCGCTGAAGGTGGTCATTTCACACGACCATCTCAGCCAGACCAACCTGGAACGCTTCGATCGCGAAGCGCGTGCGGCGGCCGCCCTCGATCATCCTGACATCGTTCCGGTGTTCGACCACGGCAATTTCAATGGCTATCCCTACTTCGCCATGGCCCTGGTCGAAGGCCCCAGCCTGGCCACTCTGGTCAAGCAACAGGGGATTCTCCCGCAAAAACAGGCAGTCGCCATCATGATTCGGATCGCGGAGGCGATCGCCCATGCCCACGGCAAGGGCATCCTCCATCGTGATCTGAAACCCGAAAATGTTCTCCTGGATGCCAATGGCCGGCCGCGCGTGACCGATTTCGGCCTCGCCAAACGCGTCAGCGACGATCATCGCCTGACCGTCCCCGGCCAGATCCTGGGCACGCCCAGTTACATGGCTCCCGAGCAAGCCCTGGGTAAGGACGAACAGGGCCCCGCGACCGACATCTGGGCCCTCGGGGGAATCCTGTACTTCCTCCTCACTGGTCGGGCGCCCTTTGCTGGCAAAACCGTTACCGAAACGCTGTTGCTGTTGATGACCGAACCCCCCACGCCTCCGTCCTCGGTCAGCAAGGATGTTCCGCCTGACCTGGAAGCGATCTGTCTGAAATGCTTGCAAAAGGAACCGCACGATCGCTTTGCCAGCGTTCAGGAACTCGTCGATGCCCTGCAAGCGTACAGCTGGACCACCTGGGGCGATTCGCGTTCGGGCGAGCTTTCCACGCTCTCGAAAGTCTCCCTCCCGGGGAAACGAAATCGCTCGCGCTTTGTGATGCAGGGGGTCGCCGCCGGACTGGTCGGCGTCCTGATCATGGGGACCGTCCTCGCGGTGCGCTCCCTGGTCGTCAAACCCGAGAAAGAAACCGGGAAAACCGAGGTTGCCCAGGCAACGGGGACGACGGGGACGACCGAGCCAAAACGCCCGGCGGTGCCTGTCGATCTGCAGCATGACTTCGATCTGCAAGTGAAGATGAACGGCGGGGTGGTGGCTCAGGATGGCAAACAGATGTTGACCGAAGGAGACAGGGTCACCTTCGAAGTCACCTGTGCGCGTGACGCCTACGTCGGGATCTGGAGCATCCAGGCGGACGGCAAAATCATCCAGCTCTTCCCCAACGACCTGGAACCCTCGGGGTTTGTCAAAGCAGGCGAACGACGCAGCGTGCCCGGCAAACCGGGGTACAGCATCAAGGCCACCCCCGCGTCGGTGTCGGAGTTGGTGCACGTGGCCGCCTCGACCAAGCCCTGGAGTCCGCTGGAAGGTCAGCGCATTGGCCCGTTCGTGGTGCACGACACCCGCCTGGGGGATCGCATGGCAGCGCGGGGGCAACTCCGTGGGCTCTACATCGATGTGAACACCCAGGAAGAACGGCAGGCCATGGGCGCGGCCGTGGCCGAGGCCAAGATTGAGTACATGGTGAAGGAAAAGCCGAAGGCCAATCCCGGCGCGCAGATTCCGTTGCCCTACTGGATGTGGCCGGTCGCCCTCGCGATCGGTCAAACTCCGCCCTCCGAACTCTCTCCGCGTGACGCGATGAACCTGGCCGAGGACAAGTATCGCGCGGGGGATCTCTTCACCGCCGAACCGCTGTATCGCCGCGCGCTGAAGAGCACCGCTGCAGACATTCAGCAAACCTGCTACGATCGCCTGCTCGATATCTACCCTCGGCTTCTCCGCCACGACAAGGTGGTCGAGGTGGGGTTGGAATACCAGGACTGGTTGACTCGTCGGCGCGACATGACTCGCGAAAGTCAGGTTTCGCTGCAACTGGGCAAGAGCTACCTGGCCCTGGGGCATTACAAGCTCGCCAACGCGGCGCTGGAACGCGCCCTGGAAAGCCGGCCTGCACTCCTGCCGCTGCCACGGCTGGCGGCGCTCACGGCTCTGGCTCGCTCCGCCGAGCGAACCCGCGACAAGGAGCGCGCCTCTCGCTACTGGGGAGAGGTGCGCACGCTGGCTCTCGATATCCTTACCACCTCGGGCGAGCAGTTAGTGTCCGAGGAGCGCATCGAGTGTGTCTGGAACCTTTCCGATGCCTACCGCTCACAGGGCAAATCGCGGGAGGCGATCGTACAGCTGAACGGCTTGCTGAAACGCTTTGAAAGCGACGCGGATCTCCCCGCCAAACGCGATACCCTGAGCCGCCTGGCCAACCACTATGAGGACCAGCACGAGTACGGATCCGCGGAAAAAGCCCTGCGTACCGCTCTCACCCTCCAGGAACGCCTCGACAAAACCGATCACTTGCACACGGGAGACCTGCTCCGCGATCTGGCTCGTTGTCTGGCGAAACAACGAAAACCCACCGAAGCGCTCAAGGTGCGCGACGAGGCGGTCAACGCCTATCGAGCGGCCTGGAACACCCGTAGCAGCACCCCGAACCATATCCGTGTGGCAGCGGCCTTCTGGCGTTTGCAACAGCTGTATCAGTCAACCAACGAACTCAAAAATGCCCTGAAACTAAGCGAAACGCAGGTCGCCGACTGGATCAATCAACCCCTGGTTCGCCCCCGTGCCCAGGTGGAAGAGGGGAGCTTGCAGGTCGCCCTGGGCGATTACGAAGCCGCCGCCAAACCGCTGCGCAACGCGATCGCCGATCTCGAAAAACAAACCCCCTTGCCCCTGAGCGATCTCCCCCCAGCCCTCTACTGTCTGGCGATGGTCGAACAGGCAACTGGCCACACCGCGAAAGCCGAGGAACTGGGGAAACGCTGTCTGGCCCTGTACGAGGGACACAACCTCCCCACCGACTCCACCCTGATCGAAACCTACAGCCTCCTCGGCACCGTCGCCGCCCTCAACGGGCAACGAAAGGAAGCCGTGGATCGGTTTCGCGAAGGAGAGAAACTCTGTGCTTCACTCCCGGATGGCGGCAAGCGCCAGCTTTGCAACCTCCAACTGAACCTTGCTCTGCTGCACAAGGCGCAGGGAGAACACACCCGCGCCCTGGAATTGTGTGAAAACGCTTACAAGGTGTTCACCAGCTTCGCCGATCCTGAGGATCTGTCCAATGCCGGGTTCCACGCGGCGCTTGCCGATCTCTACGTGGGCCGCCGGGAGTTTGACAAGGTCACCGAACACGCCCACGCCCTGCAGAAGCTCTGCACCAAATACTCCATCACCAGCGGGCCCCTGGTCGTCACCTACAAACACAGCCTGGCCCTCGATCGTCTGTACAAACGCGACTTTGCCACCGCCGAGAAACTCTGGCGCGAAGCGGAGAACTTGCAAAAGGATCAGCCTCTGGTATTGCCACGAACCCTCAACTGGCTGGGCATCGCCGCGCAATTGCAGGGCAACCTGGACGACGCAGAGAAGTATCTCAGTCGCGCCTGTGACATTCAGAAGAACAGCCCGGGGCGCCTGGCCAGCACCTACTACATCAGCCTCTGGCGCCTGGCCAAGATTCGCTTCAAACAGAAGAAACCCACCGAGGCACGTGTCTTGCTGGAACAGGCGGTCGAGGTCGTGGAAGTGGAGCGCCTGCGACTCTACGGGGATAGCAAGCAACGCGCGATCTTCTTCGCTCAATTTGAAGGTGCCATCGAGGATCTGGTCGATTCCTGTGTCGATGATGGCCTGATCGCCGAGGCGTGTCAGTACGCCGCCCGTGGGCGCAGCCGGGCTCTGCTCGACCAGTTCTATCTCGCTGGCGATGATCCCCGCAATCACCTCACCGGTGCCAAGGGTGAGCAGTTGAAAAAACAGGAGGCCGAGCTGCGCCAGAGCATCAGTGCCATGCGCATGCGTGCCCAGATGATGCCGCTGGAAGACGCGGGCAAGGCCGAGGCCAAAAAACTTGCCTCCGAGTTGATGCAGGCCGAACAGGATTACGCCAAGGTGTGGCGCGAGGTGCTCAATGCCAGCCCCATCTATCGCAACCTGGCGGCCACTGAAAAACTCAAGGAAACGCTGGGCACCATTCGCAAGAAAGCGCTCACCGACAAGAAGGGGCTGTTGCTCTACTGGATCGGTCGCAACAAGAGCTACGCCTTCCTGGTCGGTCCGGAGAAACAATCCCCCTCCGTCTACCGATTGGAGATTACCTCTGAGTCGGTGACCAAGTTGGCGGCTCTCAACCGCAAGCCCGAGATCGTTCAGGCCGCATCGCGTGGCCTGGGGTTCGCCTATCCCGCCATCGAACTCCCCCCCCCCAACAAGCCAAGTGTCACGCTCACGCGAGCGCAGACCTGGGCGCTGGTGGATACGTACCGCCATGCCATCCAGACGTCGGACTTCCAGGCGCGGCGAGGGTTGGTGATCGACGTGGATTCCGTCGTTCCGGCGGCCCCCACCGAGGAACTCCCGGTTGAAATCCCCGGTGCGGTGTTTCTCCCCCTGAAGCTCCGCGCCCAGCTCAAAAAGCTCGGGCTCGCGGAACTGATCGTGATCCCCGACGGAGCGCTGCACAAGTTGCCGCTGGAAGGGCTCGTCCTCAAGGGGGGGATCAACCCGGTGTATGCGGTGGATGAACTCCCGCCTCTGGTCTATGCCCCGTCGGCCGCGGGTCTGGCCTACCTGCTCGAACGACCGCAGCAGAAGACTCCGAAAACCCTGTCGCTGTTGACGGTCGGCGATGTGGCGTACCCCCGTGATCCCAAGACTCCGGTGCCGAAGGATCACAAAACCCGCCAGACGCTGGCCACCTTGCGGGCTCAGCTGGAACGCCTGGATCACACCCGGGAAGAGTCGCAGCGCATCCGCAGCCAGTTTGCTCCTGAGGCGGTGGAAGCCATCGTCGGCAAAAATGCCACCGAGCAACAGGTGGTCGATGCCATGAAGGGCAAACAGATCATCCACCTGGCGGTGCACGGGTTTGCCCAGGAAGGCGAAGGGCAGGAGAACCTCTTTGCGGCGCTGGCCTTCACGGCGCCCGACCCCAGGATGAAACCCGCCTCCGCCAACGACGGGTTTCTCTCGCTGCTGGAAATTTACCAGCTGCCGTTGCAATCGTGTGAACTCGCCGTCCTGAGTGCCTGCGTGACCAACATCGGCCCCGAGGCACCTCTGGAAGCCGGGGTCACTCTGGCCAACGCCTTCCTGACCGCCGGCGCCCGCCGCGTAGTGGGAAGTCACTGGTATGTCAACGACCAGTCCACCGCCTTGCTCATGGAGGCTTTCTTCAAGGAAGCGACCGGCAAGGATGGGAAACGCGTGCCCTATGCGGTGGCACTCCAGAAAGCTCGCCTGGAACTTCGCCGGAATCCCAAGTGGTCCAGCCCCAACTACTGGGCTCCGTTTGTGATCCTCGGCACGGGCGACTGATCCCTGTCAAGCGCTGCCGGACAGCCCTGTTCGCTCGAACCACTCCCTCCCGCGAACGCCCCTGATCGGGGTCCTCGCCGGGAGGGAGTTTTCCTTTTCCCCACGGACCTGGAGATGACGATCAGGGTTAGTCCCCGAGCGTATCAACCAGCGGGGTCCGGTCCGTTTTCACACCAACCAGAGCGCCCAGACGCGCCAGCACCTGATCTTCCTTGGCGATCCGATTGAGCAACAGGATACGCTCCTGCTCAGGAGTGTCCTTGTAACGCCGAATGACCTTGTTCCACGCCTGATTCACCACGGCGAACTGATCCTTCAACTCCTTCGCCGTCGCCTTCTTCTGTTGCAGTTGCTGGAAATCGCTCACCGCCTGGCGCACCCCCTTGAGATCCGCGCTCCACGCTTTGAGGGTTTCTTGCCCTGTGTACAGCCACTCGACCGTCCGCTGCGTGTTCTGGTTCAGGGCCAGGATGGTCAAGGTTTGGCGATACAGGACGTCGGCCTTGCGGTTCGGATCATTGTCGGTGCCCACCACCGCAAAGTGAAGATCGTAGTTGGCCGTCTGCAAGGCCCGTGCGCCGAGTTGAATGGTGGGCGAGAGTTTCTCAATATCCTTGATCACGTCGAGAACTCCCTTCACCTTCCGTTCCACGGTGTCGTAGCCCAGGTAGAGTTTCTCCCGCGACACCTTGCGGCGCAGCTGATCACGAAAGTCTCCCACGGCCAGTTGCAGATCCACCGTTTGCCCATACAGACCCTGAATCTGATTGAGGGTGTTGTCCGAGGTCATGACCTGCTGGAAGAAATCGACCTGGCGGGCCATCTCCCGAGCGGCCGCGGTGATGGCGTTCCAATCGGGCTGATCCTGGGCTCGTCCGGCCCCGGGTGTCAGCAGCAAACCGATCAACACGAGAACCCCTGCACTCCTCGTTCGCATGGAATCACTCCGTTACACGAGTTACTTGCGACCACGACCTGGCGTTGGTGGTGCCAGCGACGCGTTATCCTGGGACCTGCGCTGCCTCTGCCCGTTTCGTCTCTGATGCTGATTCTAGCGAGTTTCCCGAGCACACACGATCCCGTTGAGCCGTCAGCACGTCCCCCGCGAAACTTTCCCGCCCTGACAGTGGCGGGAATCCTGGGCGAGCAACTCTCCGAAAGCAAGGATTTCAGCTTCCTTTTCGCTTGTGCTCGCGCACAGTGTCGGCTAAATCAGAGACAATCAGTCGCACCACACCGCTCGTCCCTGGAGGCGGAGGCCATGAAAATACCCGCCATTCGCGCTTTGCGACAAAAGCTGGCCGCAGGAGACCCCGTTTTTGGACTCTGGGTCACCCTGGAAGCGGCGAGCATCACCGAGATGGCTGCCGCCCTCGGGTTGGACTGGGTCGTGATCGATGCCGAGCATGGCCACCTGGACTGGAAGGAGATCGTGGACCACCTACGTGCCACGGTGCGCAGCGAAACCGTGGCGCTTGTTCGTCTCGCCGAATTGAATGGCGGACTTATCAAGAGGGCGCTGGACATCGGGGCGGATGGTGTGGTAATTCCGTGGATGGAATCCGCCGACCAGCTGCGCCAGGCCTTGGCCTACGCTCAGTACCCGCCCGAAGGAGTACGCGGACTGGGTGCCGAACGGGCCACCGGGTGGGGACAAACGCTGGTGCAGCACACCGCCGAGGCGAACGAGCATGTTCTGGTTGTGCCGATCCTGGAAACGGTTCGGGCGGTCTCTCAGGTGGCCGCGCTCAGCGCGGTGGATGGCGTTGCACTCTATTTCTTCGGGCCTGCAGATTTCTCGGCAAGTGCTGGGTTTCGCGGGCAGTGGGAAGGACCTGGAGTAGCCGAGCAAATTCTGGCGATGAAGGATACGCTTCGTCGGGCCGGGAAATACTGTGGCGTGCTGGCCAGCAGTCTGGAGGATATCCAGCGCCGTCTCGGCCAGGGCTTTCAGATGATCGGTCTAGGGATGGATGCCGGATTCCTTCTGCGCGGCTTGCGCAGTGCCCTCGCCAGTGTGGGACGCGATCACGGGCTGCACGCGCTGTGAGGACCGGACAACCCCCGCTGGGGCTCTGCCGCCACCCCTGCCCCGCGCATCCAGGAACCAGTGGCTTTCTCGAACGCTTTTACAAGGACATTCCTTCATGATCCGCACCTCTCCCTTGCATGGATTGTGTCCTTTGGGAACCGGGGTACTCGCTCTGCTGCTATCGCTTGGTAGCGCACTTCCGGGACAGGGCCAGGGACCGATCGTTCCGCGTGAGGCCAAATTGGAGAAGGTTTTCGATGGGGGAGTGGTGTTGACCGAGGGAGTCGCAGTGGCTCCCAATGGGCAGGTGTATTTTAGCGATATCACCTTCACCCACGTTTCCCGGGAGAAAAAGCAACCGCTTGAGGCGGGCCACATCTGGAAGTTCGATCCCGCCACCGGCAAAACAACCATCTTTCGCTCTCCAAGCGGAATGTCGAACGGCATCAAGTTCGACGCCGACGGAAACATGCTCGTCGCTGAGGGGGCGGATTTTGGTGGACGACGCGTGATCCGCACCGACATGAAGACCGGGAAAAGCTACATTCTCGCGGGTCTGTTCGAGGGGCGCCCCTTCAATTCGCCCAACGATATCACCATCGACGAGAAAGGGCGCATCTACTTTAGCGATCCGCGTTATCTTGGACACGAACCACTCGATCAGGTGGTTCAGGCCGTCTACCGAATCGATCCCGATGGCTCCATTCATCGGATCATTGCCGATGCGGGGAAACCCAACGGGGTCTGTGTCTCCCCGGATCAAAAAACGCTCTACGTGGTGAGTAACGATAACGGCTCGACGGGAATTGGTCGAGTCCCCATGGATGTCAAGTTGCACAAGGGGCGCATGGCGCTGCTGGCCTATGACCTGGCTGCGGATGGGACCGCTCGCTTTCGCAAAACCCTGGTCGACTACGCTCCGCAGGATGGCCCCGACGGCCTGGTGTGCGATGCCGAGGGGAACATCTACGCCGCCGTGCGCGACGAAACGCGTCCTGGGATCTACGTCTATTCCCCCGCGGGTAAGGAGCTGGCCTACATCAAGACCGAGCTGCCAACCAATGTGGGGTTTGGTCGAGGGAAAGAGGCAAAAACCCTTTATATCACGGCGGGGAAGAGCCTCTATCGCATTCGCCTGAATCGAACCGGCTACCAGCTTCCTGCCCGGAAGTAGTGGTACGGTTACGTCCAGATCGGGAACTCGTCCGCCCAGAAGGAACGCTGATGGCCAGTGAAAGAGAATGGACTGATCGCCAGGAGCCGGTGGATCCGAACCGCCTCCGCCGCAAGCTGGCGTGGCGCATCCTTCCCCTTGTCTTCACGCTCTACATCATAGCCTACCTCGATCGCGCCAATGCGGGGTTTGCCAAGTTGGAGATGAAAAAAGCCCTCGATTTCTCCGACGAGGTGTTCGGGTGGGGATTTGGCATCTTCTTCGCTGGCTACTTGTTGCTGGAGATTCCCGGGGCGCTCTTTGTGGAACGGTGGAGTGCGCGCAAGTGGTTTGCGCGCATTCTCGTTACCTGGGGAGTGTGCTCAATGGCAACTTCCCTGGTGCGCACTCCCTTCCAGTTCTACCTGGCCCGCTTTCTGCTTGGAGTGGCCGAGGCTGGCTTCTTTCCCGGCATCATCGTCTACTTCACCCACTGGTTCCCACGGGCCGATCGGGCGCGAGCGCTCTCGGGGATGCTGCTGGGCATTCCAATTAGCCTTGCCCTTGGAGCGCGACTTTCCGGCTGGCTCATGGCAGAAGATTGGTTTGGCATCGCCGGGTGGAAGTGGGTCTTCCTGGCCGAGGGATTCCCGGCTGTTTTGCTTGGACTCGCCGTCCCATTCCTGTTGACCGATCGCCCAGAAGATGCCCGCTGGCTCTCCCTTGCCGAGCGTACCTGGCTGCGAAACAAACTCGACGAGGAACGACAGGAGGTGGAGAGTCTGGGGCACGTGCCGCTC
>JAKOSN010000314.1 GCA_029777335.1 Planctomycetota bacterium | reverse complement strand
TGGTACGCGAGGGCTTTTTTTGCTACTGCATTTTCCGTATTCATTCTCTCGCTGGGGTGTATGATGAAGTTGAGCCGGTTCCTTCGCCCGCCGCCAGCTCAGGCTGGCCCATGGTCACCTTCGCCGGGTGACACGGCTGCGATCGCTTTGGCCTAGCGATCACGCTTGGAGTTCTTGGCAATTCAGTTCGCGAAATGAGCCGAGGCAAACACCTCGGCTCATTTCGTTTTCATGCTCACCTGCTCGGCGCGCGGGGTGCTCTCGGCGCGCTCACCCGAGCTGGCCAGCTTCTCCAGCCAGCGGCGCAGCCTGGGGGAGAGCGATTGATCAGTGATCGCTTGCTCGATTGCCTTAGTGAGCGGATCGGTACGGACGATCGGCGTAGAAGGGGTGCGGTTCATGGTTGGCTCCCCTTACTTGATGCCGTGGATCAACGCACGTTCCAACTCTTCGCGGGGGATCTTCCGGAGTCTCCCGAACCGAACGCACTTGATGCGCCCCTGTTCGATCATCCGGTAGACGGTGACCGGTCGCAGTCCCGTCTGCACAGCGAAGTCTGCGGCCGTCACGAAACGTGTTGGCTTGGTGGATTCGACTTGCGGCATGGTGCGCAGCCTTGCTCCTGTCTTGGCGGCATCCTGCCTGTTGCGATGGGTAACTCTTGTGTGGGCTGGGAAGCCACGTCACCCGATTTGAATGGTCGAGATTCTACCGAGTCTATGCACCTTGATGCAATATGATTTTTGGACGTTTGTCCAGTGTGTGTGAAAAAGGCTCGCTAATGGGGTTTCAAACGGTTTCAGGCTGCAACCCTTCGGCAACCAAGGTTGGAGTCAGCAACCAGGGTTGGGTGAGCCCGCCCCGCCCACCGGGTGAGTATCAACGGTTGCAGACTGAAACCGTTGCTCCAACATGGGAAACCAGTCTTGGAGAAGAACAACGGGACCCCTAGTAACACAGTGCTACTAGGGGTCCACAAGATCAAGGTTGCATGCAGCAGCTTTGATCGCTTGCACGCTGCAAGGGTTTGCTCCCCACTCAGATCAGGGTCATTCCAACGGCATGCGCGCGAGTACCTCGCCCAGCTCGATCGCGTCGGCGGCATTACGCAGATCGAAATCAGTGTCGGCGTGGACGTCGGCGAAGGAGCGAGCCCACCACTTCCCCGGGCGCTTGTATCCCGCCGCTCGGTTCATGATGATCCAATCCCGCCGGATGTCGCCGGCGAGGTGAGCCTGGACGACCGCGAACCGCACCGATCGCTGCACCTCGCTCTGCACGATCAGGACGAACGTTTCCCTGAACAGCATCTGGAGAAGTCCCCGCAGTCGGAGCCGGTGGCGGGGATCGGCAGCCAGGGCGAGGAGTCCCTGCGTCTCCGTCAGCGTCTGGCCTGCTGGTGTGGCTTCCTTCTGGCGCGCTTCGGCGAGCTGGCGGAGCAACTCTTCACGCCGGGCATCGAGTTGCTTGAGGACGCGCGCCAGGGCGGGGATTTCCGCGGTCGTGTCGTCGTCAACCAGTTCCCCCTCAATCGCCTGCATCCGTTGTTCGACTGCCACCAGGTCGGCAGCCAGACGCGTTGACTCTCCTGGCTCGCCATCACGGGTGATTTCTGTCGGGCTGAGTTCCTTCAGCCGTTCGAGCATGG
>JAKOSN010000313.1 GCA_029777335.1 Planctomycetota bacterium | reverse complement strand
GAGTTACTTTTTGAGTTTGCGGCGGAAATCCCAGCGTGCGTCGCCGCCCCAGGTGCCATCGATGCGTTCGGGATCCACGATCAGGCCGACGTAGGGACCGGAGTCGTCGGGGTTGCCCACCTGGGCCCAGCGACCCATGAGTTGATGTTTGCCCACACGGACCGCTTCCAGGAGCCAGGTTTTGCCCTTGAGATCGCCCCTGGTGTCGGTGTACAGGACATAAATGCGATCCTTCACCACCTTGATGGTGGCGGTGCCGGAGCCACTATCCCAGCGTCCGGACCAGTCGCCCTCCAGAGAATCTGCCTTCCCCGCCGTCTCCTTTTGCACCCACTGCGCAGCGTTTTTGTCCTTCGGTCCGCCCGGCAGTTTCGTCTGCGCGGCGAACTGCTTGATGTCCTCTCCTGTGGGATCGGGGACATCCCGAACCCCGAAGGGATTGCGGACCTCGCCCGGGAAACGGATACGGTCCTTCTCCACCCATTCGTTCCAGCTTTCCTCGTGGCCGAGGTAGTGAATAAAGTAGCGTGCGCCCTCTTTCTTGAGGACGATCGCCGGATACCATTGGCCTTTCCACTCGACCTCCGCGGCGGTGCGAGGATCGTCCACGATGCGATCCGAGAGGACCCATTCCTCGCCGCGCAGGGGCTGACCAGGAAAAGCGACACGATGGAACGCGCCGGAAACCTCGACCACGCGCGCCCGTGGCATCCCCGGCTGTGTCAGCGTGACCGTATCACCGACTTTATAGATCCTGTACTTGATTTTACTGAGTGCCGTTGCGGGGAGTTGTGACACCTGCTTGTCGTTGTAGGTAAAAAACTCCACCGTGTAGAGATCATTCCGCCGATCGAGGATGCGGCCGGTGCGCTGAGTGGCGCCCGCGCGCACGGCGACAAACTCCTTGACGGCGAAGGGGCCTTGCAGCGTGGCGGGGAGTTTCTTCCCCCCGTTGACCGGGGCCAGACAGTAAGCGCCGCTCATCCCCGCGAGCACATGGCCAGAGCGTTGTTGCTCGCGAAATTGCATCGCCAGGCTCACTTCGCCGGCCAGTTCCGCCAGGGTAATGGTGCCATCGCCATTGTCATCCAGGTACGGTTCGCCCTGGAAGCCATCGACGAGCGTTTGCGTGAAGGTCCAGTTGTTCGTGGAGACACAGAGGGCATCGGCCGAGGTGAGTGCGGCTGCCTGGAACTGGGCCTGTGCAAGGTGCTGCGCCACCTGCCCCAGTCCGCCGGAATGGCAACAATCGGCAAAGAGGAGTACCCGTTTGCCCTTGAAACGTGCCTTGAGAGTGGCGGTGATTTCGCTCACGGCGAAGGCGGTTTGCTCGGGATTCTTTGAGCGATAATCATAGTTGGCGAAGGCGGTGTCATTCTTCCCCGTGCGCCAGCCATGTCCTGCGTAGTAGAAGATCAGCGTGGATTCGGGTTTGGCGCTGGCGGCCATCTTCTGCAATGCCTGGCGGATATTGGCGAGCGTGGCTTTCTCGTCCAGAAGCAGGGCGAGGTGGTCCGCCGGCACCCCGCGCCGGCGCAAGGCATCGTACAGCTCCTGATCCTTGCGTTTGACCGTCGAGTAGGGAGTCAGGCTCTTTTCTTCCCAGTGCAACACCCCAACGATCACCCCGTAGGTATTGCCAAAATCGAGTTTCGCCGCAGGGCGGTGCTCTCTTGGCGCTGGCACCGTCTGGGCGCAGGCCGAGGGAGCGATCCCAACGGGTATCGTCAGGAGTAACAGACCGAGGACTCGCGCGCGAAGTGGCGACATGGCGATCCTTTTCTTGCCTGGCGGAGCAATGGACGGAGATTGGAGTCTCAGGGTGTGCCCCAGAGGGAAACACACCCTGGAACCGGGAGTCGTCGAGTTACTTCTTGAGTTTGCGGCGGAAATCCCAGCGGGCCTCACCGCCCCAGGTGCCATCGATGCGTTCGGGATCAACGATCAGGCCGACGTAGGGACCGGAGTCGTCGGGGCTGCCCACCTGGGCCCAGCGACCCATGAGTTGATTTTTGCCCACACGGACCGCTTCCAGGAGCCAGGTTTTGCCCTTGAGATCGCCCCTGGTGTCGGTGTACAGGACATAAATGCGATCCTTCACGACCTTGATGGTGGCGGTGCCTGAGCCGCTAT
>JAKOSN010000312.1 GCA_029777335.1 Planctomycetota bacterium | reverse complement strand
CGCTCGGGGATGGCCCACTCGGGCATTGGGTTCGTCCTCTGGGGCCGGGGGCAGTACCCAGAGGCGCTGGTAGCCTTTCGCCGGGGGAATCGTCTGGAGCCATTTCCGCGCGGGATCCTTGGTCAAATTGGCATTCTTGGCCACGCCAGCCGAATGGATGAGGCCCTGTCCCAGTGCCGCCAGGCCCTGCAACTCCAGCCAGATTTCGCCGAGGTTCAGGTCTACTCACAGCTCCTGTCCCTGGTGGAAGCGCGCCGCCCGGACGAGGCCGTCGCTTTCGGTCGCGGACTGATCCTCCTCCGCCCCAACAACCCCGAAGCGCACATTGCTCTCCAGAATGCTCAGCTGGCCCAGAATCGACTGGACGATGCGTTAACCTCGGCGAAACGTGCTCTGGCGCTGGCACAGAAAGGACCTCTCTTCCCTCTGAACCTCCTCACCCTCTTTGTGCGCGAGACGGAGCAGGGGCTCCTGCTGAGGCCTCACCTGGCCGCCTACGCCAAGGGGGAGCGAACGCCGCGCGACGTTCATGAACTCATTCTGCTGGTCGATCTCTTCTGGGTTCAGCAGCAGTATCACGGGGCGGCTCAGATGTATTCCCACGCCCTCGCCGCCCACCCCGAATGGACCAGCGATGTGACCCATGAGCATCGCTTCCAGGCGGCCCGCGACGCCGCCTGCGCCGCCGTCGGTCTGGGTGATGGGGCCAAACTCGACGAGCAAGAACGGATCCGCTGGCGGAAACAGGCGCTGGACTGGCTTCAGGCCGACCTCGCCGGATGGCAGAAACTGCTGAAGCACGGCTCGGACGATGACCGCGCCCTGGCCCAGGAACGGTTGCGCTGGTGGCAGGAGGATCCCAAACTGACCAGTCTGCGCGACCCGGCAGCCGTGGCAAAGCTCTCTGCCGCAGAACAACAGGTATGCCAGCAGCTCTGGGCTGAGGTGAGCGCGCTGCTGGCCCCCAAACGCCAGGGCGGTTGATCCGGTCTGCTCGGGCATCTCTCGGAGAGCGAGGCTCTCCGAGGGTGCCCGGCTCATGCTTTGCGTAACTGAATCGTCAAGGGTTGACCATCGAGTGTCACCTGAGCCAGATAGCCACCCTCAAGTGGCTGATTGGACCACTGCGCCACCAGTGTTTCGGCGCCGAGGTAGGCCCGATGCGCCTCGATCGCTTGCTGCAACCGAGGCGAATTGGTTGTCAATCCAAGAGTAATACGATCGTCCATCTCCAGTTGTGCCTTCTTGCGACACTCCTGGATCTGGCGCACCACGTCGCGCGCCATCCCTTCGAGTTCCAGCGCCTCGGTGATGCGCACATCGAGCAGAACCTGGGTCTTATCCGCCACCAACCCGGCCCAGCCAGCAGGCGCTTTCAACTGCACCACCACGTCCGTGGGATCGAGCGTTACCGCGCCCCCCGGACAGTCGAGTTCAAAGAGCGCGCCGGTCTGCACCTTCGCCGCGAGCGCTGCGGGATCGGCGGAGCTGATGGCCGTCTGCACATCCTTGAGCCGTGGACCAAACTTCGGTCCCAGCGTCTTCATGTTTGGCTTCACCTCGTAGCCGAGCAGCGACCCCGCAGCGCTGTCGTGCAAGGTGACCTTCTTCAGATTGAGTTCGTCCTGGAGTTGATCGACGAAGCGTTCCACCGCATGCCGATGGGCCTCGTCGCCGGGTTGCACCTTCAGTTCGGCGAGCGGTTGGCGCACCTTGATCTTCACGCTATTGCGCGCTGCTGAGCCGAGCGTCACCAGTTCCAGCAGAGCATCCATGTCCTGCGAGAGCGTCTCGTCGATCAGCGTTTCGTCCACGGCGGGGTAGTCGCACAGATGGACACTCGCGGGGTCGCGTTCGGTGCGCAGGTTTTGATAGATCGCCTCGCTCACAAAGGGGATGATGGGGGCAAACAACTGGGTGAGCGTGGTCAGCACCCGATAGAGGGTTTGATAGGCGGCCAGCTTGTCGCTTCCGCCTTCCTCGCGGGCGCGCCAGAAGCGCCGGCGATTGCGCCGCACGTACCAGTTGCTCAGCTTGTCATCAACGAACTTCTCCGCCTCCAGGCAAAACGCCATCACGTTGAAGTCCTCGAAACTCCCACGCGCCTTGCGGATCAGCAACTGCAAATCCGAGAGCACCCAGCGATCGATGTCGGGACGCTCCGCCAGTGGAACCTGCGGCGCAAGCGGATCGAAACCGTCGAGCCGGGCATAGTTGCAGAAGAAGGCGTAGGTGTTCCACAGCTTGAGGAAGAAGCGGCTGCGGATCTCGTCGGCCGGTCCCGGGCCAAAGTTGATGTTCGTCGTCGGGTTGTTCCGGCAATAAAGCCAGCGCATCTCGTCGACGCCCATCGGGGGATACATCGCCGACACCACCAGCCGCGGCCGATTCTCCAGAACGATCGTCTCCTCCTTCACCGAGCCTTCGATCCAGCCCTCGGGGAGATCCTTGTGTGCCTGGGCTTCCACCTTCAACTTTGGCTCGCGATCATGGAAGAGTTTGTAACCTTCGTCGGCAGCTCCATCGAAGGGGATGGCGTTCCCCTTCGACTTGTGCATATCATCCCCTTTCTGATCGCGCACCAGGGCATGGCCGAGCAGAACCTTGAACGGCGCTTTCCCCTCCATCATGGTGCTCATCGCCAGCAGGGCATAGAACCAGTTGCGGAACTGCCCGGGGAAGCACTCGGTGATAAAGTCGGCCGGAAACCACTTCGCCCAGGTCTCGCGCGCGCGATTGTAGCCCATCGTTGAATAGGGAACGATGCCCGCATCGAGCCAGGGATTGCCGACATCCGGGATCCGCGACATAAGGTTTCCGGTCTTCGGATTGCGGATCTTGACCAGGTCGATCCAGGGGCGGTGCGGAGAATGTCCCTCGAATTGTTCCCATCCCTCGACGGCTCGTTCTTTCAGTTCCTGCAGGGAGCCGATCACCTCGAAATCGTTGGTCTTTTCATCGACCCAGATGGGCAGCGCCAGCCCCCAGAAGCGTTTCTTGGAGATCATCCAGTCGCCCATGTTGCGCAGCCAGTCCAGTTCCTTCTTCAGCCCGTCCTCGGGGATCCAGCGGATATCGTGGCAAACCTTCATGATCTCCTCGCGCCACGACATGCTGATAAACCACTCATCGACCAGGCGATAGAGCAGTTCGGTCTTGCAACGCCAGCAGTGCGGATAGCGGTGCGGATAGCTCTCGGTGGCGAAGAGGATCCCCTTGTGCTGCAAATCGTGAAGCACCCAGTCGGCCACCTCGGGAGTGACCGCATTCATCCCCGTCAGCCCGCCGAACCCCTCCAGGTAAACGCCATCCTCACCGAGCGGAGCGATGGGCGGCAACCCCTGCTCTTTCCCCAGGCCGAAGTCTTCCTTGCCGCACCCCGGGGCGATGTGGACGATTCCGGTTCCCTCCGCCTCGCTCACCTCCGCCCAGGCCACCACGCGATGCGCCTCCCTGGCACTGACCGCTGGCGCCCAGTTCTGACGCTGTACCACCGTGGCGATCTCGGGAGGAGAGCCATACGCCTGCTGTTGTGCAGGGAGTTCATCGAAGGGACCATCGTAGGCCCAGCCGACCATCTCCGCGCCCTTGACCTCGCCCAGCACCTCGAAGCCGCCCTTCTTTTCCTTGAAGAGTTGTTCGAGCGATTTGAGCTTGGGCACCCCCTCGACCCATTCGGTTTTGGCCTTGAACTCCTCTTCCTTGCGCTTGGCGGTGAATGCCCCCTTGCCAACGTAGTAGATCTGCTCGCCCTGTTTGACACGCAGATAGGTCAGGTCAGGATTGACTGCGGCGCCAACGTTGCTGGTCAATGTCCAGGGTGTGGTCGTCCAGACCAGGAGATTTTCCCCGGGACGGCCCCGGAGGGGGAAACGCACAAAGACCGCCCGATGCGCGACGTTGCGATACCCCTCATTCATCTCCATCTGGCTGATGCCCACCCCACAGCGCGGACACCACGGCATGGCATCGTACCCGAGATAGATCAACCCGCGCTGGTGGCACTTTTTGAGAAACGACCAGATGGTAAAGTTGTTCTCCTCCGACATGGTAAAGTACGACCTGCGCTGGTCCGGCGAGCGCGACCAATCCTCGTCGGTTCGATCCCAGTCCATCCAGTAACCCAGACGGATCGACTGGTTGGTCTGCACGCGGGCAAATTTATCAACGCGCTCCTTGCACAGCCGGACAAAGCGATCGATGCTGGCAAAGCGATCCCCAGAGACCAGATTCTCCACCTCGCGCTTGGATTTCAGGCCAAGTTCCTTCTCGACCTCAACCTCGACCCACAACCCCTGGCAATCGAAGCCGTTCTGGTAGCGCAATTGTTGCCCCAGCATGGCGTGATAGCGCTGGTAGGCATCCTTGTACGTGCGGCCCCAGGCGTGGTGCACTCCCATGGGGTTATTGGCGGTGATGGGTCCATCGAGAAAGGACCAGCGCGGGCCGTTGGCATTGCGAGCACGGCGCTGCTCAAAGGCCTGAATCCGCTCCCAGAACCGAAGCAATTCGCGTTCCTGGGCCGAGAAATCAACCTGCGTCTCCACCTTGTCAAACGGCATCGCTGCTCCCCTCGCGTCATAACCACGAAAGCGCTATTCTAGGACAGACAGCGCCCGCGCGAGAGAGGTGCGCGCGAACACTTCAAGGAGCAGCCGCTGGGTCGGCACCGAGGGGGGTGGCGATCACCTCATACCGATTGCCACTGGTCTCCAGGCCGTCCAAACGGACACTAATCCGATACTTTTTCTCTCCATAATAGGCGATCCCACGAAAGTCCCTCAGTCGTCGCCCTTCGATTTCCAGGCGATCAGGCGGACCGTTGAACATCTCGACCAGCGCCTTGTCTAGTTTTGCCCGATCCGAATGATAGGTGGAACTCTCGATTCCTTCGCGAACCGCGACGGAAAGCGGCCAGATCAAGGCACCGGCGCCGACCAGAATCAGGAGTCCCCCGGGCGAGGTTAACCATTGGCTCAGTGTCCAGGGAAAGCGGTCACGGGCCAGCCATCCGCCGATACCAATCAGAAGTATCCCCGTCAGAGCGAGTAGAAGAATCAGGGCCATTCTTTCTCTCCCAGATGGCACCACGTCGGAGGAAGCACGATGCTCGGTTTCGATTCTCTCGTTGTTCGCGGCAGTCAAGCGTTGCCCGACAGAAGCCGGCCCCAACTACCCTGGAAACAAGGGTTGACTGCCGGTGCGCCTTCTGCGAACCTCAACAGGAGCAGATGCCCGTGACTCCCCTGCCGACTACTCTGTGCGAAAGCCACCATGAACGGATATCAGCTGAGCGACCAGCAACGACAGATTTACCGCCGCTATGCCGGACTGGCCCTGCCGCGCCACACATCCTACCCCATTGTGCCGGTCTGGACGAGCGCCTACGGCGCGGCGGAACTGCGCGAGGATCTGCGGCTGTCCGCCCAGGAAAAACGCCCGCTTTCGCTCTATATCCACATCCCCTTTTGCGAGCGCCTTTGTTACTATTGCGCCTGTACCAAGGAGATCATCTCTCCCAGCAAACGCCAGCAGCACGATCCGAGCGGCGATCTCCTTGCAGGGCTGGCGCTTGAGGTGCCACGCTTTGCCGCCTTGACGGGACGCGGAACCGTGCAGCAGGTGCACCTGGGCGGGGGTTCTCCGACTTTCCTGCGCCCGCCTCAACTCCGATCGCTGTGGCAGATCCTGCAGGATCATTTTGCCCTCGCCAACGACGCCGAGATCGCCATCGAGATTGATCCGCGTATCACCACCCTGGAGCATCTGCAAACGCTACGTGAACTCGGCTTCAACCGCATCAGCCTGGGAATTCAGGATTTCAACCCCGAGGTGCAAAAAGCAGTCAACCGCATCCAGCCCTTTGAGCAGGTGCAACAGGTCGTGGACTGGTGCCGTGCGCTGGGTTTTGGCTCGCTCAACTTCGACCTGATCTACGGTTTGCCGTTTCAGACGATGGCCACGATGGCGGACACGCTGGAGCAGACCCTGGCCCTGCGCCCCGATCGCATCGCCTTCTATCGCCTGGCGGTCATCCCCGAGATCTTCCGCTGGCAGAATGTCTTCCGCCCGCTCGATCTACCGGCGGGGGAACTCTCTCTCGATCTCAATCTGCTGGCGATCAATCGATTTCTTGAGGCCGGCTATGAGTTTATCGGGCTAGATCACTTCGCGCGCCCCGAGGAAGCACTGGCGCAGGCAGTTCACGAAGGCTCGCTGCGCAGAACGTTCCAGGGCATGACCACCGGCAAACCACTGGATATTCTCGGCTTTGGTCCCTCGGCGATCACCCATCTGGACAATGCGTTTGCCCAGAATCAGAAGGAAAGCGTTTCCTGGCAGGAAGCCATCGCCACCGATCTGGCCACCGAACGCGGACTGCGTCTCAACGACGACGATCGCCTGCGCCGCGAATTGATGCAACAACTGTACGGCCACGGCACGATCGACAAGCCATCGCTGGAAAACACCTTTGCGATCTCTTTTGACTCTTATTTTGCGAACGAGTTGCAACGCCTGGAATCCCTGGTGGACGAGGGGGTGGTGGAGGTGAGCGCCAACGCGATTCGTCTGAGCGAACCGGTGGGTCGGCTGCTGGTGCGCGTGGTGGCAGCGGTGTTCGATCGCTACCTTCCCCCGCGGGCGTTTTGCGAGGGACTCCCTGCGGAAAAAGCCTCGCGCGTCGGCTAACGGCCGAGTACGTGGGGGAAGGATTCTTACAACCCGAGCCCCTGGCGCACCTCGCGCAATTGCTCGGCGAGGCTCTGTACCTGGGTGCGCAACTGGCTGACTTCCTGCCGTAACTGGCCCAGTTCGCTTTGCATCTCTTGCCAGCGTTGCTCCCACTCGGG
>JAKOSN010000060.1 GCA_029777335.1 Planctomycetota bacterium | reverse complement strand
CGGATTGGAACGGTTGCGTGCCATTGTCACGGAACAGGGCGGCGATCCGCACTGCCTCGACGACCCGCGCCTTCTCCCCACTGCTCAGCACCGGCACCTTGTGACCGCCACGTGCCCCGGCTTTGTCACCGAGGCGCATGCCGAGCGCATTGGCAAGGCAACGATGCTGCTGGGCGCCGGGCGCGAACGGGTACAAGATACCATCGACCCCGCCGTGGGAGCGATCCTCGCCGTCAAGGTGGGGGACGAGATCCCGGTCGGGGCGCCTCTCGTCGAAATCCACTATAACGATCCGCAACGTCTTCAGACGGCTCTCCCTCTCCTGACCGATGCCTTCCGTATCGAGCCAACTCCGCCTCCTCTCCCTTCTCTGATTCTGGACATTCTGGAGTGAGGAACGAGTTATCCGCCATGAACCCAGAGATTCCTCCCGAACCCGCGTCGACCTCAACCGCGTCGGCCTCATCCGGTCACACGCCACTCGCGCCCACGCCGCTCTCCTGGCGCCTCGCCATCGGCGCCGGGATTGTGCTGCTGGCGTGTGTGGCCCATGTTGCCGACGATGCCCTTGGTCCGCGTGGGCGGGCCGCCGTGGGAGTCCTCTGTTTTCTTGGCATTCCCGCCATGCTGTCCGCCAACCTCCGGGCGGTGCAGTGGCGCACTCTCTTCATGGGGATCGCTCTGCAGGGACTGCTGGCGTTGTTCGTGCTCAAATTCACGGTGCCCGGGCGCGATGGCCAACCGTTCCAACCCGGCTATGAACTCTTCCGCGCCATCGGCCAGGCAGCCGCCAAGTTGCTCGAATTTAGCGATGAGGGTGCACGCTTTGTCTTCGGCAAACTCGCCGATCGCGAGGCGATGGACAAGGTGTTTGGCGCCAAGAATGGTTTTGTCTTCGCGGCACGGGCACTGCCACCCATCATCTTTGTTTCCTCGTTCTTCACCGTCCTCTATCACTTTGGGATCTTGCAATTTGTTGTCCGAATCCTGGCGCGAATCATGATGTATCTGATGGGGACCAGCGGAGCCGAAACGCTCTCGGCGGTCGCCAATGTCTTTCTGGGGATGACCGAGGCCCCGTTGATTGTCAAACCCTATGTGCCGCGCATGACGCAGTCCGAGTTGCTGGCCCTGATGGTCGGAGGGATGGCAACGATTTCCGGCGGGCTGATGGCGGTCTACATCAGCATGGGGGCGGATCGAGTCGCCATCCTGGCGACCAGCGTGATGGCGGCCCCGTGTGGGTTGTATCTCTCCAAGTTGATTCTTCCTGAAACCGAAGTGCCCGAGACGCTGGGGGTGGTCCGGGTGAAGCGCGACAAGGTGCACCGCAATGTCATCGACGCGGCGGCTTCGGGCGCCTCCGATGGACTGGCGTTGGCGTTGAATGTCGCCGCCATGCTGATCGCCTTCCTCGCCTTCCTTGCCTGCCTGGACTTTCTCCTCGGCCAGTTCAACGAAGGGATGAAGGCCCTCCTGCCCGAATGGTGGCCCCTGGAGTCGCTGACGTTGAAAGATGTCTTTTCCACAGTGTTCTGGCCTGTCGCGCTGCTGATGGGGGTGGAGAAGGGCGATATTGTGCCGATGGCAGATCTGCTGGGGACCAAACTGACGGCGAATGAGTTCCTCGCCTACGCCAAGTTGACGGCGATCGACCCCGAACACGGGGAGATGTTCAAACGCGGCTCGCGCTCCTTTATCCTTGCCACCTACGCCTTGACGGGGTTTGCCAACTTTGGCTCGATCGGCATTATTCTGGGCGGAATTGGCGCCATGGCTCCCGAACGCCGTTCGGACCTGGCGCGCCTGGGGCTGCGCGCGCTGCTGGTGGGCTTTCTCGCCACCCTGATCAACGCCGCGGTGGCAGCCATGTTGTTGTGAGAGCAAAGGGAGAGGTTTGATGGATGCCCCACCCGATCCGTTGCTTCAGGCCGCCCGACAGGCGCGCCTTCAGGCCATTGTCCCGTATTCCGGGTTTGCAGTGGGCGCTGCCCTGGAAACTGCGGACGGAGAAGCGATTGGGGGGTGCAACATCGAAAATGCCACCCTGGGGTTAACCCTCTGTGCGGAACGTGTGGCCATGGTCAAGGCGCTCTCCGAGGGGCAGCGTGCCTTTCGCCGCCTGGTCGTGGTGGCCGATACGCCCATGCCCACCCCTCCGTGCGGGGCCTGCCGGCAGTTGCTCTGGGAGTTCGGCGGCGATCTGGAAGTGATGCTGGCCAATCTCGAAGGAGTGCTCGGCATCCACAAATTGCGAGATCTGTTGCCACTTCCGTTTGATGCGCGCTTGCTCAGGAAGGTCACCTCGTGAAAGCGGCTCACGCGGGAGTCGGTCGGAGCGTGCCCCGTTTCTGCGCCATCAGGAACAAACAATCGGCCTGCCTGGTCCAGCACGTCCAGCGCGTCCAGAGCCCCACCAGAGGCGCACGGCGCAGTAAACGATCCCTGCTCCCCGCCCTCTGCGCCAGCGTCCGTCGCATCCAGCTGACCCGGGCCAACTGCCGTTCCTCGCACACCTCGAATCCATGTTCTTCCACCAGACGCCGGAGAGTCGCCGGGGTGAAATGGAGCAAGTGACGCGGCAGATCAAGCGAAAACCAGGCTGCTCCGGCATGGCGAAAACTCCAGCTGTCGCGGTTGGGGACCGAGATTACCAGAAGTCCGCCCGGCTTCAATGCCGCCCGCGCGGCGCCAATCACTTCATGGGGATGGGGCACATGCTCCAGCACTGCTCCCATGTTGACGACATCGAACGAATTGGGCGCGAGCGCGGGATGAGGCAAGGTGCCCACATGCACAGGGATTCCTAGCCGTTGGCGCACGTCGGCAGCCACCTGGGGACTGACGTCCAGCCCGGTGACCTGCCAACCCCGTTCACTCATGCGCTCCGCGAACCATCCCGACCCGCAACCAAAATCGAGCAGGCGGCCCTGACCGTGCCACGGGATCGAGGTGTGGGAATCGCGCGAAGGCCCCACCCACGACGCCGCGAGCCGTCCAAGGAGCCGCTCCCACGGCCGCACCCTTTCCGGGGGATACCCCAGACAGGTGCGTAGTACCTGCGTTTCAAGATACTTTTTGACCGATTTTCCGATTGAGGATTGACGAACTCGGGTACGATAGGGACGATAATCTGCCGGGTAAAACCGCTCCAGCGCCCGGGGTGTGGGCCGCGGATTGACATACCCCATCCCACAGGAGCGACATTGGACCAGGCGATACCGCGTCAGGTCGTTGCTCTCCGGGGCCGGCGCGGTGAGGAGTTCCACCTCGTCGGATTCGCCACAGAGCGGACAGGCGATCTCTTCCCAGTCGAGAGGAGCGAGGCGAGGGTGGGCCAGAACGCGCGGGGTGCTCATGCTTCGGCTCCTCCGTGAGCGCGGGCGAAGGTTCGCGGCCAAGGGTACTCCGCGGCGATGGCAGACACAAGGCAACTTTCCGATAAAGTAACCTGTAGCCCCAGGAGGAGACCACGCGAGGGACGACAGGAGCAACACCACCATGCACATAGATCTCGCAGTAGTTCCTGTGGCTGGGCAAGGGACGCGCTTGCTCCCCTCAACCAAGAGCCAACCCAAGGAGATGCTCCCCGTCGGGCGCAAACCCGTGGTGCAGTATGTCGTCGAGGAACTGGCTCTGTCGGGAATCAAGCGGCTTCTGTTTGTCACTGGCCCTGGCAAAACCTCGATCGAAAATCACTTCGATCTCAATAGCGAGCTGATTGCCTTTCTGCGCGAAACGGGCAAGGAAGACCTTCTGGCGGAACTCGCCTTTGAACGGCAAAACCTCGATTACTTCTACACGCGCCAGCGGCGGCAACTTGGCCTGGGGCATGCCATCCTCTGTGCCCGCCCCATCGTGGGCAACCAACCGTTTGTGGTGGCGCTGGGCGATTCCATCCTCGGGGTCAATGCGCAGTCCGACATTGTGCATCGCCTGGTCGAGGAGTTTATTCACAGCAAGGCGGATGCGGTCATCGCCTTCGAGGAAGTGCCGCGGGAGGAGGTGATTCACTACGGCATCGCCCAGCCGCGCCAGAGCAACCGTCCGCTCTTTGAGTTGGCCGACATCGTCGAGAAGCCGAGCGTGGCGGACGCGCCGAGCAACCTGGCGGTCGCCGCACGCTATGTTTTCTCCCCCTACATCTTTGAACTCCTCCAGCACACCGCTCCGGGCAAGGGCGGGGAAATTCAGCTGACCGATGCCATCCGCGTGCTCATTCAGGGGGGCGGCAAGGTAATCGGCATCAAGCTGGGCGCTGACGAACGCCGCTTCGACATTGGCAACTTCGAAAGTTATTTTCGTGCGTTCGTCGAGTTTGCCCTCGCCGACCCGAAATATGGGCCAGACTTGCGTGACTGGGTGCGCACCCTCATGGGGCGCACCTCGTGAGAGACCCGCGATCCCTCTCGCCCCTCTCGAAGCTGGCCCACGAGCGCCTGGACATGCTCCTTTTCCGTCGACAAGCACACGCACGCGCTGGACTGGTTGGCAATCCCTCGGACGGCTACCACGGCAAGACGATTGCGCTGACCGTCGCGAACTTCGCTGCCGAGGTGGTCCTCTACGAATGGGAAGATGTGGAGATCGTCTGGACCGAACAGGATCAGAGTCGTTTCTCCTCCATTCAGGATCTGGTACGCGATGTAAAGTTGCACGGTTACTACGGCGGGGTTCGTCTGATCAAGGCGACGATCAAGAAGTTTTACGACCACTGCCAGCGCTGTCGGTACGAGCTGCATCGCACCAACTTTTCCATCCGCTACCGCAGCGACATTCCGCGCCAGGTCGGGTTGGCGGGCTCCAGCGCGATCATTGTCGCCACGCTGCGCGCCCTGATCGACTTCTACCAGGTGCCCATTCCGCTCGAGGTCCAGCCCTCGCTTGCGCTCGCCGTCGAAACCGAGGAACTGGGGATCACCGCGGGATTGCAAGACCGGGTGATCCAGGTTTACGGCGGCCTGGTGTACATGGACTTTGCCGAGGAGCAGACGCGCGAGCGCGACGGTTATCGTCACGGGGTTTACGAGCGGCTTGATCCGGGGTTGCTGCCGCCGCTCTACCTGGCCTACAGCGCGGACGAGGGCGAACCGACAGAAGTATTCCACAACGACATTCGGAGCCGCTTTCTCCGGGGGGAATCCGCCGTGGTGCAGGCGATGCAACGCTGTGCCCGGCTGGCTGCGGAAGCGCGCCTCGCCCTCCTCCAGCGCGACGCGGAGCACCTTGGCCAGTTGATCGATCAAAACTTCGATACCCGCCGTTCCATCTCTCAGCTCCCGCGGGGACAGGTGGCCATGGTGGAAGCGGCGCGCTCGGTCGGCGCCAGCGCTCATTTCGCTGGGTCCGGGGGTGCCATCCTCGGGGTCTACCGCGACGAGACGATGTTCCAGCGCTTGCAACAGACGCTGGGGGGCATTGGCTGTCGCGTTTTGCGGCCAATGTTACAGAACCCCGCTTGACTCGTCTCACTCGGTGCGAGTAACCTGAACACCTACTTACTGGTATAGCGCTCAGCAGTCGCCAGGAAACCTCTCATGACCCAGCCAAGCTCCACCCCTGCCAACGATTCACGCCTGATTGCCTGGGGGCTCCTTGGCCTGACGACCCTGTTGCTGGGCGTTCATCTGTGGGTTCTGCTGATGTGTGCCCCGTTCAACGAGCAGGCGGACGTTCGCCAGGCCCATTATCCGCCGCGCCCGCGTGATGAATCGGTCCTGCAAATTCAGATCGACGTCCCGATTCCGATCCACCCGACGACCACCACCGCCTCCCGCTCCGCGGACGAGCCAACCGCTTCTCTCCCGATCAAGGTGCGCCCCATCAAGGGAAGCCTGCTGAGTGCGGACACGGATTCCCCCTCGAATGTCTGTCTGCCCATGATTTGAGAGCCTTCACGGGACTTTCCCGCGCATCATGGCTTTTTCTCCGCTTGAAAGAACCAGTCCCAGGGTGGGGGAAATTGCTGTAGATCTCTGGCACAACCAAACTGACGCCAGGCCAGCGCAACCTTCGCCAGCTTCACCCGGCGAAAGCCAATCTGACGCAGCCGATAGGTGATCTCAAACGGCTGCCAGAAATGCTGAACCAATCCTCGATAACGGAACTCGCCAAAGGCGAAATCATACAATTCATGCTCGACGTGATGAGCAGCGTTCTTGCACGCTGCCGGCATCGGCATCCCGGCCCCAAGGGCGCGATCAACCATGAGCATGGTGAGATAATGGACCGAATCCATCGCCGGGACGATGCCGAGGAAATGGCCTCCTGGCCGGATCAGGTCGTGAATACCTTGCAAACTCTTGTGCAGTTCGCTGAGATCGGGGAGCACCAGACTGTTCACCGCAACCGCCACATCGACCTGGCGCCCCAGGGAAGCCAGCTCCGTGAAGTTACAACGGAGATACTCGATGTTGGTCCGATCGGGACAGCGCTCACGGGCCCGATCGAGCATCCCCTGGGCAAAATCGAGGGCCAGGACCTGGGCAAATTGCCCCGCCAGCACCGGCAACAGGGGCCCCACGCCACAGCCAAGATCGGCCACCGTTTGCTGCTCTTTTCGCGGGAGGCGTTCCAGCGCCTGGAGCAGGGGATTGCGCACCTCCGGCAGATAGGGATCGATGAACTCCTGCTCGTAACGCTTGGCAGCCCGGCTCCAGTGTTCCGCTTGGTCGGCCATGAATGATTTCATCCGCTGAGACGCACTCAAAGCACCCGTTACTCTTTCTCCTGAGCCAGAAGATCGACCGCGGTCCGTAACCCGCGCTGGCTTTCAAAGAAACGCTGGGCCAGGCTATCCACCAGCGTAAGAAACGAGAGCAGATCCTGGACACGACGACGCTGGGCCTCAGCCTCGGGGCGGCTTGCCTCGGCACCGAGGGACTCCGGGGAGAGCCGCTCGCGACACTGGCGCAAGGTGGTGACGATCGGATCGATCTCGCGTCGTTTGCGCTGGGCGGCCACCAGAGTGAACATCTCCCAGACATCGGTGAGCGATTCGTAATACTCGCGCCGATCGCCGCGTTTATGAACACGTTTCACCAGCCCCCACTCGACCAGTTTGCTAAGGTTCATGCTCACGTTGCCGCGTGAGATGCGCAGCCGGGCCATGATGTCGTCCATCGAGAGTGCCGCCCCGGTGATGAACAACAGGCCATGGATCTCCGCCATGGTTGGGCTGATCCCCCACAGCGAACTCATGCCCCGCCACAACGCGATGAAGTCTTCCTCCACCTGAAGCAACGGTGCCGGCATGTCGTGCTGAACAGGTTTCATCGGTTTCATCCTCTTCAGGAAGACCTGAAAGTTATCATAACCCTTCCCGTCCCCCCCGCAAGGCTGGCTCTTGTCTCGGCTCTCCCCGTATCTATCCTGGCTATATGACAGTGCCGGTACGCGTAAAAATCTGTGGCCTCACCAGAGAAGAAGACGTGGCCCTGGCGCTCGCGCTGGGGGCCGATGCGCTGGGGTTCAACTTCGCCCCAACGTCGCCGCGCTGCCTCACTCTCCCTGCGGCACGCCGGCTACTGGCCGGGCTGCCTCCCTTCGCGGTGGCGGTTGGAGTCCATGTCAACCGCCCGCTGGGGGAACTGGTTGGCGAGTTGGCCGCCCTCCCCCGGTTGCAGGCGATCCAGCTCCATGGCACGGGAGACGAGGCAGGCATCCCCGCCGACCTCACGTTTATCCGCGCCTTTCAGGTACGCGATCGCGCAAGCCTCGATCAGATCGAGCGTTACCTGGATCGGTGTCGACACCACGGGCGACTTCCCTCTGCCCTCCTCCTTGATGGGTATGCCACAGGGCAACATGGCGGGACCGGGCAACGCGCGCCCTGGCATTTGCTCGCCGACTTCCGTCCTGGCCTTCCCGTGATCCTGGCGGGCGGATTGACCCCGGACAACGTGGCCGAGGCCATCACCCTGGTGCGCCCCTATGCGGTGGATGTCGCCAGTGGGGTGGAGAGCGCTCCCGGCATCAAGGATGCGCACAAGCTGGAGCGCTTTCTGGAGGCAGTGGTTCGCGCCTCTGCCTCTCTTACCTGGCCCCCCTCCTCCAGTCCACATTGACAGGAACGCTTGTTTTGCTGAATAATCGCCTTCGGTTCAGGAAGAAGATACGGTCGCCACAGGGCGGCCTTCCGTTTCCCCAATCCAGTGAGGGATCATGACTGTTGCATCTCAGCCGCGCTCTGACATCAAGGATGCCCGCCTCGCCGTCGATGGCAAGAAACGGATCCTGTGGGCAGACACCGACATGCCTGTGTTGGCCCGCATTCGCGAACGCTTCGCCAAGGAACAACCATTGCGTGGCCTGCGGATGTCGGCCTGTCTGCATGTGACCGCCGAGACCGCCAACCTGGCCCGCACTCTCAAGGCCGGTGGCGCCGACCTCGTTCTGGTCGCCTCCAACCCTCTCAGCACCCAGGACGACGTGGCCGCCAGCCTGGTCCACGATTTCGGCATCCGTGTCTACGCCATCCGCGAGGAATCCAACGACACCTATTACAAGCACATCGTCGCGGCGCTGGACCACGAGCCCCACGTGACGATGGACGATGGCGCCGATCTTGTCTCCGCGCTGATCTTCGTCAACCTGGGCCGGCTGGACGATGTCCATGCACAGGTGCGTGCCTGGGCGCAGCAGAAAACCACTGCCGATCGCCAACGCCTGGTCAATCAGATCGTCGGCAGCATGGAGGAAACCACCACCGGTGTGAATCGTCTGCGCGCCATGGAGCGCGATGGCGTGCTCCCCTTCCCCGTGATCGCCGTCAACGATGCCCAGACGAAACACTTCTTCGATAACCGCTATGGCACCGGCCAGAGCACCATCGACGGCGTGATTCGCGCCACCAACATGCTGATCGCCGGCCGCAAGGTGGTGGTGTGTGGCTACGGCTGGTGCGGCAAGGGGGTCGCTCTGCGGGCGCGCGGCCTGGGGGCTCAGGTGATTGTCACCGAGGTCGATCCGATTCGCGCCCTGGAAGCCGCAATGGACGGCTTTGGGGTGATGCCGATCGCCGAGGCCGCCCCCATGGGCGATGTCTTCATCACCGTGACCGGAAACGCCGCCATCGTTCGCCGCGAACACTTCCTGAAGATGAAGGACGGGGCGGTGGTGTGCAACAGCGGGCACTTCGACGTCGAACTGGAACTCCCAGCGTTGAAAGAGGAGTCTGACAGCATCACCGAGAACGTCCGCGCCAATGTCGATGAATACAAGCTGCGCAATGGCCACCGGATCTATGTGCTGGGCCAGGGTCGGCTGGTGAACCTGGCTGCCGCCGAGGGGCATCCGCCGAGCGTGATGGACATGAGCTTTGCCACCCAGGCCCTCACGACCGAGTTCTGCATCAAGAACAAGGGGCTCGGCCACCAGGTGCACAAGGTGCCGGTCGAGGTCGAGGAGTACGTTGCCCGTCACAAGCTGTCATCCATGGGGATCCAGATCGACGAACTGACCGCCGAGCAGAAGCGCTACATGACCGGCTGGGAACAGGGCACCTGAGCCTGGTTCCACGACGAATCACGCGGACCATGTAGCCCTTCCCGTGGCTACATGGTCCTTCGCGGGTCAAGCGAGACAGGTCGCCCTCAGCATGGGTCCTACCTGGTCTGCAAATCCTGTTGCGCCTCGTCGATCAGTTGTTGCAGATCCTTCGAGAGTTCGAGGATCTCCTCGGCCGCCTTGACATCGTCCTCATTGAGATCGGGACGCAGTGTTTCCAGCCGTTGTTTCATCTTGCCGGCATGAGCAACGGCCACCCGCAGAAATTTCATCGGCGCCAGCCGATCCTTCACCTCGCGACAGGTCTTGAGCGCCTTGCGTGCCTCGGGTAATTGCGCCTTGATCTTCCCCACCTCCAGCGCGGGCCAGGTTTCATAGATGAACTGCCGCGCCAGTTCGTGGGCCGGACCTTTCGTCTTCCAGCGGTCCTTCAACTCGTCGAGGTGTTTGGTCAACCCCTCATCCTTGTGGCCCTCTTCGAGCACCTTGGCGTAGATCTCGATGGCGCGGGCAAAATCGGCGTTGGCCTCCGCCAGCTTCCCTTCCTGAATCTGGTCGAGCCATTTCCTCCTTCGAGGATCGTTTTCATCCTTGATGATCTTTTCCTGGGCCGTGATGTACTCACGCAGTTCGCCGTGCCCCTTTTCCTGGCTCTGCACACACTGATCGCCGAAGCTGAGATCAAGCTTCTCGTTCGCTTTCCTGGCGTCCTCGACCAACCGCTCGCGTTCGCGCTTCAGATCTTCGAGCGCCTTCTCCGACGCCTCCAATCCCTCGCGCGCCCGTTGCAAGGCCTGTTCGCGTTGGTCGGGCTTCTTGTTAAGTTCCTGAAGTTCCTTGAACAGGGTGGTCTGCACCGCGGCCCCCTCGCTCACCTGCTGTTCCCAGAGCAGGCGCCGCAACACAAGCAAGGTTTTCACATCCTGGCGCATCACCACCCCGACGGTCACGGGGCGATCATCGACAAGCGGCACCGGAATGAGCGCGTGCAGAGGTTCGGTCAGGGCAGTGACAAAGGCGAGATGATCGTAGACCGTCTTTTCCGTGCTGAAATATCCCTCGGCATCGGTCACCCCGCCGACCTTGTTGCGCTCGTCCTTGAAGCTATTCTTGCGCACCTCGACCCCGAGGTTCGCCACCGGAGCACCACGTTGCACAAAGCGGAGCTGTAAGGGCCCATGTTTGGTGGCAATCTTCAGACAACGAAACCCCTGAATGTTGGCCATCGAGAGCGGAGCCTTGTAACGATTGTGCAGCTCAACGTTCCAGGTTCCCTCCTCGTTGGCGTCCTTATCGCCCAGTTGCAGATAGGCATCAGGGACCGCCAGCGCCTGTTTCTGCCCCAAGCGGATCGGGATAATAAGAAACACCTCGCCCTTGTGCAGCCAGCGCTCCACCCCCCCAAGCTTGCTTCCCTTGATCTGGATTTTGAGATTTTTCGGATCAGAGGCATCCTTGATTGTTCCCACCACGCCAAAATCGCGATCGATGAGGAGCGTGGCCAGGCGCGCCACAAACTGGCGATCGCTGGTGCGTTCCTTGCGCACCACGGGACTTGCCTGCCCGGTCAAGCCATCGTGCTGTCGCGCCTGCACCTGGTATTGCCCATCAACGTAATCGATCAGGATAAAATGCGTCTTGATGCCGGTCAGCTCTTTCCAGTTCTTGAGCGTTTCGTCCAGTCCCTGGGTGCGCACTTCCTTCAAACGCGGATGAGTGCGCACCACCTCGACCTTGACCAGATCGCCCGCGGCCGCCTGCAACCCATCGCGCAGCTGGCGTTCCACCTGATCGCGAAAGACCTCGGTCAGCAGGCGATGCTTCGACATCGACAGCACGACCTGCAAGGTATAAGGCTTGCTCACTTCCGGATCGAGGGCCCCCCGCACGCGCCCCGCCAGCACAACGCATCCCACGACGACGAGGAATGGCCAGCCCGTTGCGGCACGTCGCATCGTCAATTCTCCTGCCTCTCGGGACGATAAAGTTGCTGCCAATCGCTGAAAAAGGCGGGATAGGTCTTGCTCACGCAGCCTGGATTCTTGATCACAATCCCGGGCACGCGCAACCCAACCAGCGCCAGACTCATCGCCATGCGGTGATCGTTGTAGGTCTCGATCCGTGCGCCATGCAGTGGAGCCGGGGTGATGGTCAGACCATCGGCACGTTCCTCCACCTGCGCCCCCACCCGGCGCAACTCGGTCGCCAGCGCCACCAGGCGATCGGTCTCCTTGTGGCGAATATGGGCAACATTACGGATCGTTGTTGGCCCCTGTGCAAAACACGCCACGGCACCAAGGGTCATCACCGTGTCGCTAATATCATTCATATCGACATCCACGCCCTGCAACGCTTGCCCCTGCACGGTGGTCGCGCCCGCTTCCTGCGTCACCTGACAGCCCATGGCGCGCAACACCTCAACAAAGCGCAGGTCTCCCTGAAGACTGCTTGCGTCCAGCCCCGGGATGGTAACGCGACTCCCCGTGATGGCCGCCGCGGCAAAAAAATAGCTTGCGCCCGAAGCATCCGGTTCAATGCGATAACGGCTCGAAACGTTTGCTGCCGGGGTCTGTTGCCCGCGAATGTGATAGGCGCCCGGCCGCTCCTCGACCGCCAGCCCCCATTGCCGCATCATCTGTACGGTCATACGCACATAAGGTTCAGAGACCAGCGTCCCGTCGAGGATCAGTTCGGTATCCGCCGGAGCGAACGGTGCGACCAGCAACAGGGCGCTGAGAAACTGACTGCTGACATTCGCGCGAATGCGCACCTGCCCGCCCTTCCATCCCCCTCCCTCCACCCGCACAGGGGGACAGCCGGTGCCCGCTTCGCTGCTCGCCTGGATCCCCAGTTGACGCAGGGCTGTCAGGAGATCCTCGATGGGTCGTTCGCGCATCCGGGCAATCCCATCCAGCCGATACGTCCCGGTTCCCAGGCTCACCAGCGCGGTGAGAAAGCGGATCGACGTGCCAGAATTGGCGAGGTGCAGACTGGCGGAGGTAGCGGGGATAAGCGGCCCCTCGCCACGCTGCACCGAAACCACCTCCTCGCTCCCCGTCCCGTGGATTTCGACCGAGAACCCCAGCTGACGCAGGGCGGCGATCATCACCTCGGTATCTTCGCTGTGCAGGCACCCAAGGAGTTCGCGTCGGCGCTCCTTGCTACCAAGTGCCGCGAGGATAAGGGCCCGGTTGGTGATACTCTTCGAGCCGGGCACCTGGATTCGGACCGCGAACGAGCGGGCCAGGGGTTCGATCACCAGAGTTGCCGGATAGTGTGCAGACGCGGTCGACATGATCCCCACCGGGAGAGAACGGAGCCCTCATCCTTGCATTGTACCAGCGTCGCCGTTCGTTACCGCGCCCATTCCCAGGGAAGCGTTCGCGAATGGCTCCCTCAGTCATAGCCCACGCGCATCAGGAATAACCCGGACGCGGGCGCCGTCGGTCCTGCCTGGGTGCGATCCTGTGCCTCCAGGATGCGGGCCACTTCCTCCTCGGGCCAGTGGCCGCGTCCCACGTTGAGCAGTGTTCCCGCGATGGCCCGCACCATGTTGTACAGGAAGCCATCGGCCTCCACGTTCAGCCACATCCATTCGCCAAAGCGGTTCACGGTCAGATGCGTAATGGTGCGCACACTCGACTGGCGATTGGGCCATTCCGATTCGAAGCAGCGAAAATCATGGGTGCCGCGCAGTACCACCGCCGCCCGAGCCATCGCGGCTGCATCGAGCGGATAGCGGCTGTGGTGACAGTACCGACGGAGAAAGAGATTCGGAACCGGCCCATCGTGAATCACATAGCGATAGAGTTTGCGCGTGGCGTGGCGATTGGCATCGAAGTTGGCGGGAACCTCCTCGGCGCGGGACAGGAGGATGTCAGCGGGGAGTCGCGCATTAATGGCGCGCAGAATAACCTCAGGGGCATAGGGAGTGGTGCTGTGAAAGTTGACAACCTGCCCCAGAGCGTGGACCCCGGTATCGGTGCGACCGCTGGCATTGACGCGCACGCGCTCCTCGCCCGTGAGATCCGCCAGCGCCTGTTCCAGCGTCTCCTGCACGGTACGCAGTCCGGGCTGCGTCTGCCAGCCGAAGAAATCGGTGCCGTCGTAGGAGAGCGTGAGCTTGAAGTTGCGCATGATGGAGCAGCGAGGAAGGAGAGATTTCCGCTCGGTAATCTCTCCTTGAAACCCCCTCGAGGATCACTTGTTGCGGAGCCAGCCGCGCTGCACGAGGACCTCGGCGATCTGCACGGCGTTGGTGGCAGCCCCCTTGCGCAGGTTGTCCGCCACCACCCACAGGTTCAAGCCATTGGGGATGGTCGGATCACGGCGAATGCGACCAACAAAGACCTCGTCGCGACCCTCGACGTGCAACGGCAGAGGAACCTCGCCCTTCTGCGGATCATCCATCAGGACGATCCCCGGAGCATGGCGAAACGCCTCGCGCGCCTGCTCGACGGTGACGGGGCGATGGAACTCGACGTTGACGGCCTCCGAATGGCCGATGCGCACTGGAACGCGCACCGTCGTGGGCGAAACCTGGATGGAATCATCGCCCATGATCTTGCGCGTCTCGCGCACCATCTTCCATTCTTCCTCGGAGTATCCCTCCTCGCCGGCCTTCCAGTCGTGCGGGAGAACGTTGCCGGCCAGCTGAGCAGCATGAACGCTCGGCCGGGGCACGGTTTCGCCCCGCCCCAGAGCCGCCACCTGCGCGTTCAGTTCAAAAACTGCCTTGGCGCCCTTCCCCGAGGAGGCCTGGTAGGTGGAAACGACCACGCGTTTGATCCGCCCCAGATCGTGCAACGGCTTCAGGGCCACCACCATCTGAATCGTCGAGCAGTTAGGGTTGGCGACGATCCCCTTGGGAATGTGGGCCAGGGCGTCGGCGTTGACCTCGGGCACCACGAGCGGCACCTCGGGATCCATGCGCCAGGCACTGGAGTTGTCGATCACAATGGCGCCCGCGCGAGCCGCCAGCGGACTAAATTCGCGGCTCACCGTTGCCGGGGTGCTCGACAGAACAATATCCACTCCTGCGAAAGCCTCGGCGCAGATCGGCTCCACGACGTAGGGTTTCCCCTGAAAAGTGATGGTTTTGCCCGCGCTGCGCTCGGACGCGAGGAATTTGATGCTGCGCAGAGGGAAGCGATGTTCTTCCACCACCTGGCGCATGATTTCGCCGACCGCTCCGGTCGCTCCGACCACTGCAACGCTTGGCAACACCTTCATGATCCTTTCCATTGAGCGTTCAAAACCCGTAACTACGTTTTTTACCACTCGCGCCTTCTCCTGACAAGTCGCCCAGGTAATCCTCGACAATCACCCCTCGCGACGCTAGGACTAGAAGAGACCTTGCTGCGTCGTTTTTCTGAATTCCTCCACCGGGTAGGCTCCATGCTGCGACATCTCTGCTTGCTGATTCTTTTGCTTCCTGTGTGTGGATGTTCTCAGAAGGGCGCCCCGGAGACTATCCTGGTCGGGCACATTGCCCCCCTGAGCGGTCCCGACCGAGCCCTCGGGGAACAGGAACGCCAGGCCATCGTTCTGGCGCTGGAGGCAGACCAGCAAGATCCGATCGTCCCCAATCGCAAACTGAGTGTCATCCACGTTGACGATCGGGGCACGATCGCCCAGGCCCAGGCCGAAGCGACTCGGCTCATCACCCTCAACCGCGTCGTTGGGCTGCTGGGCGGAGAGGAAGACGCCGAGGCCGAGAAGCTGGCCAGCACCATCCAGCCCTATGGAGTGACGCTCGTCACCCCGGCGAGTCTGGCCAGCGTTGCCGGGCTCAGCTGTGTTTACTCCAGCAATGTGACACCCCGCGCCCATGGACGGGCCCTGGCTCAATTTGCCGCCGATCAGCTCAAGGCCAAACGGGCGGTAGTCCTGGTCGAGGATCGCAACGCCTACTGCAACGCCGTTGCCGCCGCGATCGTCGAAAACTGGCCAGGAGAGAAGCCCGACCAGGTCAAGCTCGTTCCCTTCGATCACGAGCCCCGTGCCGACCCCCTCGGTCAACGCCTGGCTCGCGAGACCGCCGACGTCCTTCTGTTCGCCGGATCCGCCAAGAACTTCCGCACCTTGCACGATCAACTCAAGGTGGGCAAGCAGGTGGTCCCGTTCGTCTTTGCGGGTGAAAATCGTGAATGGCTGCGACTGCAAGCCGACCCGAGCCTCTGCGCGGGGGTCTACGCCGCCAGCCTGTACAGCGGACCTGAGGAGTGGAGCCCCAAGCAGAAGGAGTTTGTTGCCTCATACCAGAAACGGTTTCGCACCGATCCGGGGGTGCCCGCCTTCCAGGCCTATGAGGGCGCACGCCTCCTCTTTGAAGGCCTGCGCCACGCCAAGGGAAGTGTCCCCAAAACACGCGAGGAACTGGGGAAACTCCGCGATTTTGCCAGCTTCACTGGCGCGCTCGCCATGCACAAGCAACATGCCTCGCGCCCCCTCTACATCGTTCAGCAGCAGAAAGAAAAGTTAACCACGCTGAAAACCTACGAACCGCAGGAGAAGTAATCCTCTGAATCGCCCGAGAGCGAACACCCCACGCAGCGCAGTCGCCGACCCGCTATCATGAAGGAGAGGCGGATGCGTCCTCACGGAGAGGGGAGATCGGGGCATGCTGCGTGAAGAACAGATCGATATTCGTCGGCGGCGAGCCGCAGAGAGCGACTTTCGCATCCAGAACCTGGGCCGAAATCGTGTCTTCAGCGATTACCAGGTGATCAATCCCAACAGCGGCGGACAGTATCAGGTTAGCATTCGGGGCTTTGAAATCGGCGACAACGCCTGTACCTGTCCCGACTTTCGCACCAACACTCTCGGCACCTGCAAACATATCGAGGCGGTTCTGGCGGCCCTCCGCGAGGAGACGCCGGCTCAGCTGCGAACCCGCAAGGCCACTGTCAGCCGGCCCGAGGTCTTTCTCCACTACGGTGAACAACTCCGCCTCGGTCTGCACCTGCCACCGCGCCATTCCGACCGCCTGGCGCACCTGGCGACCACCTTTTTCGACGAGAAGGGATTGTGGCACGCCGGCGAGCAGTTCGAGGAATTGATCAAGGCCATCGAGCAGGTCCCCGAGCACGTCACGCTCTATTCCGATGCCATGGAGTTCATCGAACGCGCCACCGAGCGGCGGGAGATGCTTCAGCGCGAGCAGGAGAGAATCGGGCTTCTCGATCGTGGCGAACTCAAGCTCGATCTGCTCAAGGTACCGCTTTACGACTACCAGATGCGCGGCGTTCTCTTCGCTGCCTATCGCGGGCGGTGTATCCTGGGCGACGACATGGGACTGGGCAAGACGGTGCAAACCCTGGCCGCCGCGGAATTGATGGCGCGCGAGCGCGGTGTCGAGCGCGTACTGGTCGTGGCCCCCGCGTCGGTCAAATACCAATGGCAGACCGAGATCACCAAGTTCACGGAGCGCTCGGTCCAGGTGATCGATGGCAACACCGAGGATCGCCGTTCGCTGTACAGCCAGCCGACCTTCTTCCGCCTGGTGAATTACGAACTGGTCCTGCGCGATCTGGATGAATTGAACGCCTGGGATCCCGATCTGATTGTCCTGGACGAGGCCCAGCGCATCAAGAACTGGGAATCGAAGATCTCTCGCGCCGTCAAGAAGTTACGCAGCCGCTTCGCCATCGTCCTCACCGGCACTCCGCTGGAGAACAAGCTCGAAGAACTCTACAGCATCGTCCAGTTTGTCGACGATCGCCATCTCGGTCCGGCCTTCCAGTTCCTGCACGACCATCGCGTGACCGACGAGTCCGGCAAGCTCCTGGGCTATCGCAACCTGGACCGGATTCGCGAAAAGCTGCAACCCATCCTCTTGCGGCGCACGCGCGGCGAGGTGCTGGGACAGTTGCCCGGGCGCACCGATAGCACCGTCATCATTGAGATGAGCGACGCGCAGCGCATCCCCTACACCGAGCAGCAACATACCCTGGCCCGCTTGTTGCAGAAAAAATACCTCACCGAGCTGGATCGACGCCGCATCCTGTGTTGTATCGCCAACATGCGCATGCTTTGCAACAGCACTTTCCTCTATGACAAGCAGACCAACATTTCTCCCAAACTCGACGAATTTGGCGAGAAGATCCGCGAACTGGTTTTGGAAGGTCCGCACAAGGTGGTGGTCTTCAGTCAATGGGAGATGATGTTGCGCAAGGCCTCGGAGCTCCTTGATCAACTGGAGATCGGGTATACGCTGTTGCATGGCGGGGTCCCGGGACCGCAGCGGCGCACTCTGCTGGAGCGATTTCGCGACGAGCCCACCTGCCGCGTATTTCTGAGCACCGACACGGGCGGAACGGGGTTAAACCTTCAGGTGGCCGATACCGTGATCAACCTGGAACCGCCCTGGAACCCTGCTGTGCTGGAACAACGGATCGCTCGCGTTCATCGGTTGGGGCAGCATCGCCCCGTGCAGGTGATTCACCTGATCACGCGCGATAGTATCGAAGAACGGGTCTTGCGCACGTTGGAGATGAAACGTTCTCTCTTCGACGGCGTGTTCACCGGCACCAGCGACGAGGTGAGTTTTGCCTCGCTGGGCCAGCGTGCCTTTCTGGACACCGTGCGCGAACTGGTTGCGCCCGAGCGAAAATTCGCTCCGCTCCCGCCCCTCCCTCCTCCTCCGCGCCCGCGGGAGGATCCCCGGCAGAAGCTGGTCGAGGCGGGCGTGCGGTTTCTCGAAGCGCTGGCGGAGGTTCTGGCGCCTGCACGCGGATCTTGTCCCGGCGAGAACGGACCACCCCCAACCCGCTTGATCGCGAACGATCCGGCGACGGGCCAACCCGTCCTTCAACTACCCCTACCTTCCCCCGAGATGTTGCAACGCGGTTCGACCGCCCTCGCTCAGATTCTTCAAGGGTTGCAAGAGCGATCTCGTTCACCGCGCTGAACTGTCAACTCTGGCCTTCTGACTGCCTGGCAGGAGATCGTCGTGGAAACTCCTCGATCCGGTCCATCCGCTGAGAAAAACCCGATCGCTGAAGCGGTCGCCCAGCTGTTCGCAGGGGTGGAGCGTGAACGCCTCCGCGCGCTCGCTGGGAGCCTTCCGCCCGACCTGCGTCTGGAGATCGAGCGCGCTGCGCAGGGATCCGCTCCCTCCTGGCTCACCTGGCTGGCCCAGGCGCATCTCGGGCTTCTTCTGGTGCGTCAGGATACCACCCGGGTGACGCCCGCCCTCACCCTCGCACGCTGGATCCTGGGCCAGCTGGCCCCCTCGATCAAACAGGCTCCGTCGCCGTGGCAGATCCACTTCACCGGGTTGCGCCTCAACCTCGGCACGGTTCTGATGTTGCAACGCCAGAGTGAACAAGCCCTCGCCGAATTTCAGGCCGCCGCTCAGGGCTTCCAGGACCTCGCTCCCCATCATCCCGATCTGATTCATCCCTCCTTGCTGGCGCGCATGAACCTTGCCACCGTTCTGGCCATGCAGGGCCGGCTCCCGGAAGCCGCCGACCGCTATCGCGAAGTCGCGGACTATTGCGCGCAGATGATCGGTTGGGCTGAACAGTCTGCCCAGCCCGCCTTGCTCACTCAGGCACGGCAAGGGTTCGAGCCACTGCACCTCGAAGCGCTCTTCAATCTCGGGAAAATCCAGACCAATCGCGGCGCGCCTGCCGAGGCGCTCACCACCCTTGGGCGCGCAGTGCAGCGGTGCCAGGCCCTCGTCGAGGAGGGGCAGCACCAGCATCGGCATCTGCTCGCGTTAATGGCGGGGACGGTGGGAGAGGTGCACCAATCGCTCCGGCACCCCGACGAGGCCTTTCACAGTTATCGCCAGGCCGTCCAGGCGCTGGAACCCGAGGTGCTGAAAGGCCGGCTCGATGAGATCCCCCTCCTGTGCCGCGCCTGGACCGATGCCCTGCGGACCGCCCTGGCGCGAGGTAATCCCAACGACACCAGCGCACTGGTGAGTTCCGCCCTCAAGGTATTGCAGTATCTGCGCGGTCGCAGCCAGGACGTGACCTGGGCGTTCGAGATCCTCCAGCCCTTTCTCCAGGCGGTTCTGGACGCCAACATTCAGCGCCCTGTCGTGGAACCCCTCACCGCCGTGTTCACCAAGCGAGGTGCCCTGTGAACACCGATGGGTATCAAGAACTGGCCACCGAACTGATCGGCCATGTGACTGTGGCCCATTTCCGAACCTCGGGCCCGTTGCACGCGACCGACCAGGAACTAATGCAGGGGATTCGTGCCGACATGAGTCGTCTGGCCGCCGAGGCTCCCTGGCCGCTTGTCACCATCGATTTTAGCGGGATCAGCTTTTTCGATGCGGCGGTCTGTGGCGCCATTGTCCTGCTCTATCGCGATCTGAAACGGCGCGATGGACACCTGGCGGTCAGCACCCTTCCCTTTGGAATCAAGGACCTGCTCACCGTCCTCCATCTGGACAGCATGATCCTCGTCAGTGAAAGCCTCCATGGGGCGCTGGTGACGCTGACGAGAGCAGAGTCCGCTAGCCTCTCTCAATCAGGTAAAAGGATATAACCCCCAGCCCAATGAACCCTACCCCGGTCAACGCCTCCACGCGCTGCGAGGTGAACATGTTCCCCAGCACAAACGCCGGGACGATCACGTAGAGCGCTGGGACCACCGGATACCCCCAGCAACGATAGGGGCGCGGAGCGTCTGGCATGGTGCGACGCAGCACAAAGATCGCCGTGACCGCCATCGTTTCAAAGATAACGGCGCCGAACATCGCGAAATCGGTGAGCACATCAAAATGAGACTTGTTCGCGTCGAGCACTCCCATTTTCGTGAGCGTGGCCGTCCCCAGGATCAACAGACACGCCCACCCCGCCAGGACCAGGATGGCGTTGGCTGGCGTGTGAAAGCTCGGATGAATCTCCCTCAGGGCGTGTGGCGCGAGACGATCCTCCCCCATGGCGTAAAGCAAGCGCGGACCAACCAGGAGGTTCCCATTCAAGGCACCGAACACCGAACACATGACCGCTCCCGAGGCCGCCGCCGCCCCAAGCGAGCCGAGCAGTTCGAGTGAGAAAGCGGTTGCCACCGTGGTGTCCTTCAACTCCGCCATCTTCGTACCCGGCAACACCATGTAATAGGCCAGGTTCACCCCCAAATAGAGGAAAACGATGAGGCTCACCCCCAACAGTAGGGCCAGCGGGAGATTGCGCTGCGGGTCGCGCACCTCCTCCGCCACCGGGGCAATGTTCATCCAGCCGTGATACGCCCAGAGCACCCCGAGAAAGGCCGTGCCCAACCCAGCCACCTTGATCGTCTGCCAATCCTCGGGCCAGATCGGCTGCAGGTTCTCCCAGGAGGGAAGCACGCGAAGCGAACTTCCTTGTGCCCCCAAGAGAAGCACAAAGGGGAGAGCAAATATCGTTAGCAACGAACCCACCTTGACGATCGTGATAAGGAGTTGCACCCCTCCCCCCCAGCGCACGCCCCGGACATTCACCAGAGCCAGCCCCAGCAACACCAGGACCGTGAGGATCTTTTGTGTCCAGAATCCCAGTTCAAAGTGCTCGGGCAGCCCGACCGCTTGTTGAAAGGCGCGATTGCGCAGAATGTCATGGAGCGATTCGGTGAAGATGGTGGCCAGCGCAGCCAGCGAGGCCGAACGAATGATCAGAAATTCCACCCAGCCCCACAAAAAGCCAAACAGGCGCCCATAGGCTTCTCGCAGAAAGACATAGTTGCCCCCTGCCCGTGGCAGCAGGACCGCCACCTCGGCATAGGCGAGCGCGCCCAGGAGGACCAGCATCCCCCCGACAATCCACACCAGCGCCACCACGCCAAAATGGGGAACGTGCTCCGCAATCGATTGTGGTTTTTTGAAGATGCCGGAGCCGATCACGGTGCCAACGACAATGGCCGTCGCCATCAGCGGCCCGAGGGCTCGGAGCAGACCCGGTTGCGCAGGTTCGTTGCTTGGGGTAGTCATGGGCGCTAGTCTACGCCACCTCGCGGTTCCCCGCAAGAAGTGCGTGGACTGCGCCCTTCAGAATTGCCAGGACGACCGGCAGAGAAATTACTCGACCAGGGCCAGCTCGCGGGCAGGCGGAACCAGGTTGGGATCCCAGACCACCTTGAAGTTGCCGCCGCCACCGATCTTGAGGTTCCAGCTGATGTACTGAGCGCCGATGGTGTTGTTATCCCCATTCCCCTGCACATTCAGGGTTCCGCCCGCAACGTAGAACGCCCCGGTCATGTACGAGTTGCCGTTCCCCGCCACATACATTGTGTTTGTTGAACTCCGTTGCTGGAACAGGCTAATCCCCTTGTACGTTCCCGTGGTGGGCGGAGTGAGCGTGATCGACCCCAGACCGTTGATGTTGATCACGTCGGAGTTGCTCTTCGGGGCGTTGTAGATCGTCACTCCCTGCGCGTTGAGGTTCCCCTGCCCTGTGAAGCTAAAACCACCGCCAGCCATGTAATAGACCCCCGGAGCCATGCTGAGAGAGGCCTGCCCCGAAACGGTAATCCCTCCCGTGTACACCCCGGGAAGAATGCTGGCCGTCTTGGACCCCGACACATGCAAGGGACTTTTGGACTGCACCGTCATCGTGGTCGGGTCCGGAGCTGGCAGGTAGGCGAGCGGATCGGGCACAGGAGGCACCCCCGAGTGAATGTAGCCAACCCAGTTGCCACTCCCATCGATCCCGGGCACGCCAACCACATTAAAGTCATCCGAGGTCACGGTACCGCCCCCCGTCGCCACTGCTGCATCGGGCGCATTGGAATCGACAATGATCGGAGCGCCCAGGACTGTCGCCGCCCCGTTCCCGTTATTAACCAGCGAACTCGGCGAGGTGGGATCGAGCACCAGAATCCCGATCTTGAGGGGGAGCCAGCGCCCAGCTCCGACCGCGCGAGCGCGAACGGGGAGATCCTCACTCCCAAAAATCCGGCTAAAAAACCGGCGCTGGTGATAGGTGATGATGACCTCGGCGAAACCCGGCTGCCCAGCATGCACCCCCGTTAAGGGCGGAATGTTCACCACCACGTCGGTGAACCCCTCGGTGGCGGCACTGTTCTTCGCGGCAGTGGCGGCTGCCCCCGCCAGATCAAGCCCCTTGTTGTAGTTGAAGTTGTAATACAGGCTATTGGCTGCCGCGAGCGCAGCGGAGTCGGTCGCAGCCTGAACCCGACTGCTATCATCGAGCAACAGTCCGCCATCCAGGGCAACAGCGACAAACCCCATCAGCATCACCAGACTGACCGCCACCATGATGCACACATTGGCTGGCCGGGTGGTGTTCTGCTTCCTTTTCATCTTCTCTCCTCCGCTTAGTAGCACATGTCCGCCACTGAGGTGCTGGATAGCGTGATTCCACCCAGGAAGGCCTCTGGAACCCACTGATAGGTTACCGTCACACGCACGACATTCCGCGTGCCCACGATCTGGCCATTGACAATACTGGTGTCAAAGACCTCGTTACTCGCATTCCAGGTCACCGCGTAGCTCAATTGTGCCGGATCACAGGCGACCACGTTCGGCGCGATGGCGTTATTGAAAATATCCTCGGGAGTCGCAGCCGGATTCCCTGTCTGTTTTTCGTATTCCTTCCCATGCACCGAGGCATACCGCGTCGCTACCCGGGCCAGTCGAGCCACCATCTGGTAACGGAAGATCCCAATCGCCCCTATGGCCAGGCCCAGGGTGAACAGGAAGACAAGCGGATAAATGAGGGCAGACTCCACGAGAGTGGCGCCACTCCGCCTTGCCGGTCGTCGTCTCATCGCTGTGTTCCTCTGCTCAGGGTTTTGGAATCCGTGGCGCGGTGTTCATGCGCACTGTTCGCGAAATGGTGGTGGTGCTGGGTACGCCAGGGAAGTTGGTCACCGTGTTGAACTGATAGGTAACGGTCACCTGCAGATACGTCCCATTTGCATCGGAGCCTGTCGCGGAGGTGACCGTGGGAGGTGGCGTCAGGTTGGACGCATCGGCCAGGGCCGCCTCGGTGAGACTGCTGTACCGGGAATTGAGCTTGGAGTAGGGATCGTAGGCGTAGAGCGCCCCGTTCCGGGCACAATTGGTCACCGTAAGCGAGGCATAAAACACCCGTCCAAAATCGATGGCAGCCACGAAGAGAAACGCAAGAAATGGTAAGATGAGAGCAAACTCCACGGCGGCGGCCGCAGAACGCTCCTGCGATCTGGCGCGGACCATGTCCAGACTCCTGCGAGGGGGAGGATAAGAGAGAGATCGGGAGAGGGCGGGGGAACCCTCATCTACTGGACAGGACCAACAGTTATCTAGCTTGTTTTTTTCAGCAAGTCAAATGAGCGCAGCCAGGCGCAGAAATCCTCTCCTTTTTGAGAGATCGGCAGAGTCGATCGCCGGTTTTCCAGAGTCCGCGTATCTTTTATCTGGGGAGGAACGCCCGCATTCTTCGGGGTGCAGGAGAGGAGGAAATGATGAAGCAACACGCGGATGTGGCGGTCGTCGGTGCCGGCATTCTGGGACTCGCGCACGCCTGGGCGGCTGCACGCCGGGGACGCTCGGTCGTCCTTTTTGAACGGGACGCACGGGCTCAAAGCGCCTCGATTCGCAATTTCGGGATGGTCTGGCCCATCGGGCAGACGGCAGGACGCCTGCATCAACTCGCCCTGCGCAGTCGTGCCTCCTGGCTTGAACTCGCTGCCTCCGCCCAGGTCTGGGTCGACCCCTGTGGCTCGCTTCATCTCGCGCATGCCCCGGATGAACAGGCCGTGCTCGAAGAGTTTGTCGCCCGGGCGCCCTCACTCGGTTTCGACTGCCAGTTCCTTTCGCCGGCAGAAACCCAGCGCCGCTGTCCGGCGGTCAACCTCGACCAGCTGCGCTGCGCCTTGTGGAGCCCGACCGAGCTGTGTGTCGATCCACGCCAGGCGATCGGCAGGATTCCGCGCTGGCTGCACGAGCGCTTTGGCGTCCAGCTTCTCTTTGGCACCGTGGTTCGCGACATCAATCTCCCCACGCTCCACACCACCAGCGGACAGGTCTGGACCGTACGTCAGGCCATCGTCTGTAGCGGCATGGACTTTCAGACCCTCTACCCGGACATCTACGCCAACGCAGGGATCCGACGCTGCAAACTGCAGATGATGCGCACCATCCCCCAGAGCAACGGTTGGCGCCTTGGAACCCACCTGGCCAGCGGACTGACTCTGTGCCACTACCCGACCTTTCAGGTGTGCCCCACGCTGACCGCGCTGCGTCAGCGCCTGGCCTCGGAATTCCCCGAATACCTCAAGCTCGGCATCCACGTGATGGCCTCGCAGAACCACCTGGGCGAAGTGGTCATCGGCGATTCCCATGAATATGACGAGGCGATCGAGCCCTTCGACAAAACAGATATTGATGATCTTATTATTACCTATCTTCGCCGCATGGTTCATCTCCCCGAGTGGACGCTGGCAGCTCGCTGGCATGGGCTGTATCCGAAGCATCCCTCGCTGCCGCTCTTTGTTGCCGAACCACAACCGGGCGTCATGATCTTCAATGCCCCGGGCGGATCCGGAATGACGATGTCGTTCGGCTACGCCGAGGAATGGTGGGAGCGCCATTTCGGTCCCGCGCCACAGCCCGGGTAGTTTCGCCCGACTGTGACTTGCTCCGGAACACTCCCCCTCGCTATGATCGGAGAACGAATCTCCCAACCTCATGAAGTGCCGAAGCCGGTCAACCCCTATCGCCCAGGGAGCGAGGAGACACATGGTGAAACCCCAGGGTGCGCTGAAGCTGGTGATCTTCGATTGGTCGGGGACCACCGTCGATTTTGGGTCCTTCGCTCCGGTCGCCGCCTTTGTGCAAACCTTCCACTCGGCGGGGATAGAAGTGAGCGTGGCCGAGGCGCGCCGACCGATGGGGATCCACAAAAAAGAGCATCTGCGCGCCATGCTCCGCAGCCCCGAAATCGCCCAGCGCTGGCTTGTGACACACGGCCGCCCCTGGTCCGAGGCCGATGTTGATCGACTGTACGAGGTCGTCACCCCGCGTCAGCTCGAATCGCTCGATCAGCATTCCGGGCTCACGCCGGGCCTGCTCGAATGTCTGGCGACCCTCCGCCAGCGCGGCCTCAAGGTGGGCGGAACCACCGGCTATTTTCGCGCCGCGGCACTCCGGGTGCAGGAGGCCGCGCGCATCCAGGGCTACATCCCCGATCTCAGCGTCTGTGCCGACGAGGTGCCTCGGGGTCGTCCCGCCCCCTGGATGATCTACCGCGTCATGGAAGGACTCGATGTTTATCCCCCTTCCGCGGTGGTCAAGGTGGGCGATACCCTGGTCGACATCGCGGAAGGGCGCAATGCGGGGGTCTGGAGCCTGGGCATTGTCGATAGCAGCAGCGAGATGGGATGCACCCAGCAAGAACTGGCGGCCCTGCCGCGTGAAGAACTCTCCGCCCGACGCCAGGCCATCGCCGGGAGATTTCTGCAGGCGGGGGCCCATGGCGTGGTTGAAACCCTGGCCCGCTTACCGGCCCTCCTGGATCACATCGAGCACGCCATGGAACAGGGGGAGAAACCCTGAGGTATCAGGGGAGGCCGAACTCCACCACCTGCCCGCGATGATCGGTCCCCAGATTGGTGATCATCGCGCAGTTCCGGAGGAGAAGTCGCTTGTGCACCCAGACATGATCGATGTCATAGAGCGGACAGACGGCCGGCCAGGTGGCTTTCCATCCCCTGCTGTAGCGTGCGCCCAGGTCATACCCGCCCGCCAGCGTCGCAAACTGATCGAATCCCACACAGCGCCCTGGGGTATTGAAATCTCCCACAAGGACATCGATCGGCTTGCCTTGCTTTGCTCCCTCCAGGCACAGGGCGGCGAGATCGTTGAGCATCGGTGTGCGCGAGGCATTCAGCACATTGCTCCTCCCATCGACAACCAGCAGGCGCAGCGGACCGACGTCGCTATTCACCACCACCCCCATCACATACCCATTGGTGACAGCCTGCTCCCATTCCTTCACCAGCGAAAATCGTGAACAGACCACCATGCGATACCACCAGGGACTCTCGGGGGTATGCTCGCACTGGACCCGGTTCCAGTGATGCTCCTGTACCGTATCTGTCACCCAGCCACGTTCACGTTCCATGCGCGTTTTATCCGGATCTTCACGGGGCGGAGCCTCGCTGAGAACGACGATATCCGGGGAGTGAGCATCGAGGTCGCTGAGAAGACTTTTCCAGTTCTGCTCGTTGCGCACGCCTCCGCCTCGAATCCCGCCCCATTTCACATTCCAGTGCAACAGGCGCACGGATTGTCCGCTCGGAGGTGTGTCCGTCTCAGGTCCATGCCCCAGTTCCAGGAACGCCCCGGCCAGCGCCGCGAGAGTCCCAAATCCAGCGAGGGTAAACCGCCCCCACGGGAGACAGCGCCCCGCACAGACCAGATCCTGCACCACTGCCCACAAAGCGAGCGGAATCAGCGGAAGGAAGAATAAATAGCCAAGTACCAGTGTGCGATCGCGAACCACCTGCCCGAAGATGGCCAGCACGAGCCCTGTCACCACCCCCGCGGTCAGAACACGGCGGATGATCAGCCCCCGGCGCTGCCAGCGTGAAGGCGGCACTGGCGAGGGGGTGTCAGCACGCAACCCCGGCTGTTCTGGCACCTGTCCCAGTTCAGGCTCACCGGCAGGCAACTCCTGATCCACGCTGGCCTCCCCTATCGGCATGCACGCAGTGGCCAGCGACCAACCCCGTGATGCTGGCGGAATGCTTCTCCCTCGCTATAGTATCCCCAGCCAGACGGAAGGCATCCTCGGGTGGAAGGAGGCAGGTTCATGCGCTGTGTAGTCACCGGAGCGGCAGGATTTATCGGCTCTCACCTCTGCGAGGAATTACTGCGACAGGGACATGAGGTGGTTGGGATCGATGCCTTCATCCCCTACTACGATCCGGCGATCAAGGAACGCAACCTCACCCCGGCACGGAGCCATGCCGCCTTTCGGTTCCACGCCCTGGATCTCCGCCACGATCCGCTCGACGAAGCCCTCCGCGACGCCGAGGTGATTTTCCATCTGGCGGCGATGGCGGGACTGGTCAAGAGCTGGACGGATTTCGATGGCTATGCCAGCTGCAATATCCAGGCGACGGAAAGGCTTCTCAGTGCCACGCGCCGCGCCTGCCCGACCCTGACCCGATTTCTGTACATCTCCACCTCGTCGGTCTACGGGCGCTTTGGTTCGGGCGATGAAACCCTCCCCACCAGGCCGATTTCCCCTTATGGCGTGACCAAACTGGCCGGCGAACACCTCTGCCACGCGCACTGCGATGCCTATGGGTTGCCGCTGGTGATTCTTCGTTATTTTTCGGTTTACGGTCCACGTCAACGCCCGGATATGGGCTATTTTCGCTTTATTCAATGGGCCTTGAAACGCGAGCCGATCACCGTCTATGGCGATGGACAACAGGTGCGGGGCAACACCTATGTGAGCGACTGTGTCGAGGCCACCATCCGGGCCGTACAGGCGCAGATCGGCGAGGTGTATAACATCGGTGGAGGTGAAACCGCGAGCGTGTGGGACATTCTGCGTCGGCTGGAGCAATTCGCCGGCTATTCGCTCCCCATTCGCCAGGAGGCCGCCCGCCCGGGCGATCAGCGCTACACCTTCGCCGACACCACCAAGCTGCGTCGGCACCTCAACTGGGAGGCACGAACCAGTCTGGAGCAAGGATTGCTCGCCCAGTGGCAATGGCAACAGCGCGAACTGCGCGACTCCGGCGCCTCCAGCTGAATCCAGGCGCCTGTGGCGAATTAAAAGGCCGCCAAAATCTCTAATAATCGGTCAGGGCACGTGGGGGGAGCGCCACACGCAGCGCATTGACCACGGCGGCGACATCGATGACTTCCTGTGCGATTGCGCCCGCCACCGGATCCAGGTGGCCCGCCGCCGCGAGAACCATGCCAAGGACGCTCAGGGCCATCCCCCCAACAGCGCTCTGCAGAGCAATGGTGCGCATGCGTCGGCCGATGTGCAGAAATTCATCCACCTTCTGCAACGAACTATCCATGATGACCGCACCAGCCGCCTCGCTGGTGATGTCGCTCTGCTCCCCGAAGGCAATCCCCACCGTGGCCGCGGTCAGTGCCGGCGCGTCGTTGATGCCATCGCCCAGAAACACCGTTCGATTTCGCGTCGTCTCCTGTCGCACCAGGGCGAGCTTCTGTTCCGGCGTTTGCCCCGCGTGAATCTCAACGATCCCTACGTGCTCCGCCAGGTGCCGCACCTCCGACTCGCGATCTCCCGACACCAGCAAGACCCGCTCGAAACGATGCTGTTTGCCCAGGTGCGAGATAAACGGTTTTCCATCGGCCCGCGGCTCATCGCGGAAGCGGAGCAACGCCGTCGGCACCTGGTCCAGGAGCACCACACATTCGAGCCCGTCGCTCCCCCTGGGAAAGAAGGCTTCCAGCTCAGGATGCTCCTGCAGGACCCGCTTGCGACTGGTGATTTGCAGCGAGCGGCCGGCGACCGTCCCGCGCAGCCCTTCCCCAGGTTGTTCGCACACCTCGGCGACATCGAGCATTTCGATCCCCTCGGCCGCCGCCTTTTCCCGCACCGCGCTGGCCAGGGGATGTTTGGAATACCGCTCCACACTGGCCACGAAAGATAACAACTCGCGTTCGTTGTCGCCGTGGAGCAGGACAACCTGCGTGAGTGCGGGTTTGCCATAGGTCAACGTCCCTGTCTTGTCGAAAATGGCGACCCGACAAGTTTCCACCTGCTCCAGCACAGCGGGATCCTTGATGATGATCCCTCGTCGCGCCGCGAGGGATATCGAGCCGATGATCGCCACCGGAATCGCAATCAACAAGGGACAGGGTGTTGCCACCACCAGCACCGCCAGAAACCGTGTCGGCTTCCCGCTCAGCAGCCAGGCGCACAACGCCAGCCCGATCGCCACGGGGGTGTACAACGCTCCGAGGCGGTCACCGAGCCGGCGCAGTCGAGGACGTTGTTGCTCGGAAGCACGCATCACCGCCATGATCCGGGCGTAGCGCGAATCGACGGCGCGCCGATCAGCGCGGATCGTCAGCAGGCTGTCACCGTTGATTGCTCCGGAAAGGACTGGCGCGCCCGGGGTTTTCGACATCATGTACGGTTCGCCGGTGAGGTACGATTCATCCATCACCCCACGGCCCTCGATCACGGTGCCATCGACAGGGCAAATCTCATGCGGATAGATCACCACCGTATCGCCAATGTTCACTTCCTCAAGAGCGACACTGACGATCGCGCCGTCCTGCCGGCGATGCGCGCTCGAAGGCACGCGCCGCGCCAGCGCTTCCAGAACCGACGAGGCGCTGCGCACCGCGTACGCTTCCAGCGCCTCGCCACCGGAGAGCATCAACACCACCAGCGTTCCGGCCAGGTATTCGCCCAGGAGGACCGAGGTCACGATCGACACCCCGGCCAGTTGATCCGAGCCGAACTCGCGCTTGAGGATCTTCCCCAGGAGCTCCACGACCAGGGGAAGGCCTCCCCCCAGGAGCATCAGCACCAGGGGCCATTGATACCCAGGTAATCCCGCGAATGCAGAGCGAAAGGCCAGGACGTAGCGCAAAAGGAGATGCACCCCAATCGCCACCAGACAACACACGGCGATCAGGGTGCGCGAGACGTTCATGGTTCCACTCTGCTCAGGAAAGGTTCTGGACGGGCTCAGGCAGAGGCAGGGGCTCGTCAACCAGTTCGGCCGGCTCTTCAGCTGGCGCCCGGCGCACCTGGCCTGCCAGCACCAGACTGACCGCACAGCTCAGACACGAGAGCAGCCCGATGAGGGGGAACCCTTCCAGCGGTCCATTTTCCACCGGCTGCGACAGCAGGGCTCCCCCCACCACCGAGGCCAGACCGGAGGACATCTGCTGCACCGAGGAAATCACACTCATGAAACTCCCTCGGTACGCCGGTCGCGCACTGGCGGTGATCATCGCCAACGCCGGCACCATGCGGCCGCTGGAGAGGATCATGAAGAGTGTGGTCACCGTCAGCGACCAGGCCATCGACGAGGGGGGCATGTTGGTGAGCAACACGATCGGGAGCATCGTCAACACCGCCAGGATGCGAAAGACCTGCAGCTTGCCGAAGCGATCGGAAAGTCGCCCAAAGATCGACATCGTCACCAGGGTGGCGGCCCCGCCAAAGAGATAGACGAACGACAGGTGCTCCTCGCGCCAGCCCACATTCGCCACCAGGTAGGTGCTCAGATAAGGAATCACGGTGAAGGTCGTCAGCACCAACGTGATCATCAGAAGGTACGCGCGCACATGGGTCGGCTGACTGAGCACCGCCAGGATCGACGAGGAGCGCTCCCGCGCGGGATCTTCCAGGTGGCGACGGAGCGGAGGCAGCAACACGGCCGCCATTGCCAGCAGCAGAAGGCTCAATCCGCCCACGGCGGCGAATGGGGCACTGGTGCCAAAAAGTTGAGCCAGGTACAACCCGGTCGGAACTCCGGCAATGGTGGCGATCGAAAACGCCGACATAACCACGCCGGTTGCCAGGCCCCGCCGCTCCTCAGGGAAGACATCGCCGACGATCGCCAGCACCACCGCACCGATCAGTCCGCCAAACGCCCCGGCCAGCGCTCGCGCCAGCAGCAGCGGAATGAAACTCCCCGCGACGGCACAGAGCAAGGTGCCAATCGTGAAGCCACCGTAGAGAAAGAGAATGGCGTGTTTGCGATCGTAGCGATCGATGATGGAAGCCGCCACCAGGGCGGAGAGCGCCGCGCTAAAACCGTAGGCCGCGACCAGGGCGCCAAACTGCCCGGGTGTAACCGGGAGTTCGCGAATGTAACGCGGCCCCAGCGGCATCATGATCATGAAATCGATGATGTGCGTGAACTGCATGGCGGCCAGGATGGCAAGCAAGGCCCACTCCGCACGTGTCCAGCCTGACCGCCTCGATAAGTCCCCGGGACTGTCCTTCATCAGAGCCTCCTCAATTAACAACTGCTGCAGTATAGCGAGAGAGAAAGCCGGCGGGCAATGGAGGCTGCCGGCCGTTCAATCCAGACTGCTCACGCCAGAAGGAGTTCGGCGTCGGTCACAAATCGATTTCCTCGCGGATAAATAAGATCTCTTACGAGCCGATCAAGCCGATCGCTCTTGCCGTCCAGCAACAGAAAGGCCGCCGCACGCCGATACCCCAGCTCCGCCTCGTGTTCTTGCAGATAGAGCGCCAGACCACGCCGATCCTCGCTGAATCGTTGCAGGAGCGGACCAAGAGTTGTCTCCAGATGCAGCAGGATGCGCGCATATTGCCCTTCGAGCACGGCACGATAGCGCTCTGCCAGGGGACGCAATTCCTCCGGCAATTCACGCAGAAAACTCTCCTTGACTCGCCCATGCACCATCGCTTCCCACGTGCGGATCGGCGTGAGATCGGCCAGTTCGCGGGCCAGTTCGAGATACCACTCCGTCTTCACCTTCACTCGCCGCCCATCGGCGAAGCGAATCACAAAACCCTCGCAGTTTTGCCGTACTTTCTGGGCGTGCAGCAGATCCTGAAACGAGAGGCGCCCCAGCAGCGGGACCACCGGCAACCCGGTCTGTGCCCCCCACTCTTCCACCTGGCGCCGCGAATACTCCTCGCCGGTGTGGCGGTTGAACGCCGCCAGGATCACCAGGCGCCGCTCCTCGCCATAGTCGAGAATGATGCGCTGTTCTGGCGTGATGATCTCGAAACAAAGCGTCACCTCGCTGGGGAGCACGTCGAGGTCGTGGTGCAGGATCGCCTCGCTCGCCCACTGCGCCCCTGGCGAATGAAACGAGCCGCGACTGGCCACCTTGAACCGCCCCTCGTGCCGGTAGAGCACCCCCAGCCAGCCATCGAGCTTGTCCATGATCTCGTACGGCTCATCCCAGGGAAACTTCTCGGGGCGCGTTTCCTCGTTTTCGCCGAGGTTAAAGAACTTCGGGAACGGTCTGGCAACACACTCGCCGGTGCGCAGATCATAAATATGGCCTCGCGCATGGCGCGTGATGTCATCCCAGGCGTTGGTGTAAATGCACGCATCGGTGTAGGTGTAGATCGCCAGGGTGCCATCGTCGGTGCGATCGCTGCGCAGCAAGCCGCGCGCCACATACTCCTCGCGTCGCTGGATTTCGTCACCAGGCGCGGCCGCCTTGCGCGTACGGGGATGTTGGCTCACCGCGTACGCGCGCTGTGCAGGCACACTGAACACCTCGTGGGCACGGCTATCGTAGACGCGCAGATCACCCCCGAAGACACAGCCGCCATCGAGCGCGACCACATGGGTCACATCCGCTTTTTCCTCGGTTGGAATGTGCCCATGAAACACGCGCGGCGCATCGGCCGGCCACAGGGTCGACCACAACCGACCATTGATCTCGTCAAAGTACGTTTTTCCACCATGGAAGCGCATGTACAGGCAATCTTCGCGGCTTTGCTCGGTCGGCAGAAAATCCGGATCGAACCCTGCATGCACCACATACCCCGCCGGCACCCGAATAATCAGAGGCAAACTCGCCAGCCAGGGAGCAAGATCCGCGGGCACAGCGTGATCAAAGGAATCCAGGGTGCCCTGTAATCCGCCCGACACTTGCACAGCCCGCCCCTGTAAATAGCGGAGAAACTTTTCCTCGTGATTGCCCAGCACCATGTAGAACGAGGGCAAACTTCGCACAAAGGCGATCGTTTCGCGCACCTTCGGCCCTCGATCAACAAGATCGCCCACGCTCACGAGGACATCGTTGGCCGGATCGAAGTGCACCTGCTGCAAAAGCTGCTGGAATTCATCGAGACACCCGTGGACATCGCCGATAATAAGATATCGACGATCTCCAATAACGGGAATCAGGTCGAGGACCGGCTCGAAGCTTGGGGCAGGACCAAGAATCACCACCTCGTCGGCCTCGCGGCGTGAGGGGATCTGAAAGCTGCGGAAGTAAATCGCCAGGGCACGCTCGGCATCGTGCGGCGCAAGGGTGGGATGATTGTCACGCTGCTGACATCGCTTCAGACAGACGGTACGATCGACATTCAGCCAGACAATGCGCGTGCGATAGCCCCATTGCCGCGCCAGGCTGAGATAGCGCGTGCGCTGATATTTCTGTCCATTGATCCGATCGACCACGATGAGCGGTTCGCCCCGCTGCAGCGCTTCCTCGTAGACATGAAGATGTGCGCGGGGCCCCTGTTCATCCTGGGAAATGCGATAGGCGTCGGGGAGATGATCGCGACAGTAGGTCGTTTTGCCTGCCCCCTGTGGCCCAACCAGCAAGACGACCATTTTGTCCATGATGCATCATCCCGTGGGCGGTTGGCCACGGCATCGTCACCGCGGCCAGCCGAGGATCTCCACTGCGTAGATCATGCCATTGGCGGCCTGAGCGATGCCCACCCCCACCTGCGTGGCGCGCGGATCGAGCAGGTTGGCGTTGTGTTCGGGCGAAACCTTCCATCCATCAATGTAATACTGCGCCAGTTCCTGACGACTGTAGGTGCGGTCGATCCCTGTGGTGCGTCCGTTCGCCGGGTTGTAGCGATGGATGTTCTCTCCCAGCCACCAGAAGGAGTAGCCCGCCTTCTCAGCGCGACCTGCCACATCCTGCCCCCCAGCGCTGAAGTGCGAATAGATGCCTGTCTGCGCCATGTAATCGGCCAGCGCCTGGGCAGCGGCATTGAGCTTGCTATTCCGCGTCACGGCTGCCAGCCCGTTGGCCTGCCGATACTGGGAGGTCAACTGTACCATCGTCTGCATTTCGTTCTGAAAGGCAGACGCTCGGGGTAGCGCCTTGGGATAGCTCCCTCGCACAATGTCCTGACCGGGACCATCGGAGATCAGATCGCCGCGATTGCGCGAGAGGAGGTAGTCGTTGCCCGTCCCCCCCGTGAGGCGATTCTTGCCGGTGCCAGAGTCGAGATAATCGTTCCCGGTCCCGCCATTGAGAACGTCGTTCCCCTCGTTGCCATAGAGTCGATCGTTGCCGGACTCGCCGAGGAGGACGTCGTTGCCAGGGCCTCCAGAGAGGATATCCTTTCCCGCGCCACCGAGCAGACGATCATTCCCCTCGTTGCCATAGAGCCGATCGTCGCCCCCGCGTCCTTCCAGGCGATCATTCCCGGCATTGCCTTGCAACAGATCGTTGCCATCCCCGCCGATCAGGACATCGTTGCCCGATCCGCCCCAGACCACCATCGGCACGCGCACATGCTGTCCGCCCGTGGCCAGCGCCTCAATCCGATCATCACCCTGCAATCCCAGAACATCAATTTTCTTGACAGCGCTGGCCGCGACCTGGTTCACCTTCTGGTGAGAATTCACCTGGATCTGCTGACCATCGACGGAAATCCTGCCATGGACCTGGCGGATGCGAATCAGATCGTTCCGCGGCGTACCCTCGATGCGCAAAATGCCTCCCGCGAAGGTGGCAGTTATCTGCGCGGCTAACAGGTCTCGATCCTCCAGAGGTTCCACATCCAGCAACGTTGCTCGAATCGGACCGGTAGCCATGCGTTGGATCCTTTCGCCCGAGGAGTGTGCCAACGCGGACGCCCCGGTGGGGGTTTGTGCCCGCAGTGTAGGGAGAAGGCGCAGCGAAGATCTCGCTGGCCCGCTGACGACGAGGTAAGCGGGGGGTGAATAGCAATCGCCCCCCTTTTTGTCAAGTATCTTTAGCCAGATAATTCATCGGCGTCTGGCCGGATCGGATGTGAGTCGATAACCCTCGTTGTCCAAAGAATCCTCACCTCGATTGATACAACCTGTAGCCCCTGTGCAACCCGCAAACTCTGTGTAGATAGCCCTTTTTTCCTTGCCAACCCGCCTGCCCCCCGATAGCCTCGTCTGGGTTGTTTGTTCATATCTTGTTCTCTGCGGGAGCCTTTCCATGTGGCTGAGTAGGCGTCTGCGCCGCTGGCTTTATGCGGGTTTGACTGACTGGACAAAACGATCCTCTCCGCTCCAGAAACTCCATCTTTTGCCAGGTCGACCACGGCTTGGTCTGGAAATCCTCGAAGATCGTCTCCCGCCCGGCAACCTGGTCAGCGCCCTGGATGCCCCTGCTCTGCTCGAACCGCCCCCTTCCGCGTCTGTTTCGCATCTGGGAGCCGCGGAGTATCCGACTGCTCCCACCACTGGACCCACCCGGCTCGCGGGCTCGACCACCCCGCTCAGCATGCAGGCCAGCGGCGAATCAACCTCCTCCGACAAGGCGCCCACGCCCCCCGCGCGTGAACAATCAACGGCGAGCCCCGCGATCGCCAGCGAGGACTCCCTCCTTACCTCGTTGGTCTTCGCCGATTCATTCCCGTCCGAGGAGCCGTCGCCAATCCCCTCCGACTCGACCCTGCCCATGACTCCGCCTTCGGGGTCCGGTGCAGGAGCCCTGCCTTCCTCTTCCTTCTCCATGCCCACCTCGGGCCAAGCGGCTCCCGTTACGACCAGCCCGATGACGGCCCCGACCACTCCGCCCATTCCGCCCGCACCTGTCGCCCCAAGGTCCACAACGACTTCCGATGCCCTGATGACCACCGTGCAGAGTTACTACGCGAGCACGACCACCATGTACGGCACCACGGTCACCCCCGTGACGCCCAGTTATGTCTGGTTGATGAATCTCACGGAAGATCGCGGCATTAGCTCCACCGACGGCCTCACCAGCGATGATACCCTCACTGCCAATGGAATCGGGACGGCGGGGACCTCGTTTCAGATCCTGATCGACAACAAGGTGCAGGGCACCTATCAGGTCGGAAGCGACGGCAAATGGTCCGTCGCCCTCCCCAAACTTGCCGAGGGACAGCACGTTGTCAGCGCTCAACTAACGACCGGCGGAATGCCTTCACCATTGATGGTGACGATCGACACCACCGCTCCGACCGTCACCCTGACGGCACCCGAGTTCAGCACGACCACCACCCCAACCGTCACGGTCAAACTCGATGCCGGAGATAATTACGGGGTCAACGGGATGGTGCAGATCGATGTCGATCTCAACCATAACGGGACTTTCACCGACGAGGGCGAACTCGGCTATGCCACCGGCTATGTGATGACCTACCCTGGCATGACCGAGGGCACTCCGATTCTGATTAGCAAACCCCTGGATGAGGGAACCTATCAGTTGCGGGTTCGCGCCCAGGACCTTGCTGGCAACGAGGGAGTCAGTGCGGTCGCCACCATGCAGGTCGATCCCAACGCGGGGTTCATTGGTTCGCAGACACTGCTTCTGCTGGCGAACAACCCGCAGCTGTGGAGTAGCGATTTCTGGGATCTCATTCACACCCCATCCACGCCCGCCTCGACCTCACCGGATGCTCCCAGCGACGATGGCATGTCAACGATGCCTGGAATGACAGGGATGCCGGGGTCGAACAACCCGGTCTACAGTCTCTTCGACCCCAGTTCTCCGACCGGCTTCCAGACGAGGACCCTGGACCAATTGCGCTTCCTCGACATGCTGATGATGGACGACCAGAATCGTATTCTCGTCCATGTGCGCTCCACCATGGGGAAATATCTGGACGACATGGCCAAGGCGCTCAAGAACGATCTGGGGATGAACGTGCTGTACACGACCCCCGATCAGAACATGGTCACGGGCTATTTGCCGCTGGACAAGATCGGTGCGCTGCCCCAGGTCGCGAATTTCTCGGCGGCAGTGCCCACCCTGCGTCCGCTGACAATGTCGGGAAGTGTCACCACCCAGGGCGACGGAGCGATGCAGGCAGACATCTTCCGCTCCAGCTATGGGGTCGATGGCACGGGGGTGAAGGTCGGTATCCTCTCCGACAGCGTCAACCGGGTGGATTCCAATAGCGACGGCACCGCAGGGATCGCTGAATCGCAGAAGACGGGCGATCTCCCCAGCGCCGGGGTGCAGGTTCTGTCCGACTACTCGGGTGCCGGAGCCACGGACGAGGGACGAGCCATGCTCGAAATCGTCTACGATGTCGCCCCGGGTGCGCCCCTGGCCTTTGCGACCGCCTTCAATGGCGTGCAGAGTTTTGCCAACAACATCGTCGCCCTGCAGAACGCAGGAGCCAAGGTCATCAGCGACGATGTCATCTACTTCAACGAACCGATGTACAACGACGGCGTGGTGGGCAAGGCCATCGATCAGGTGGTTGGCAACGGCGCCTTCTATACCACTGCAGCCAACAACTTCAGCGACCACGCCTGGGAAGGGACCTGGAATGGGAAGACCACCACGGTCGATACGGTGAATGGCACCTTCCAGGACTTCACCGGCAGTGGCGATTATCTCCAGAACTTCACCCTGGCCAATAATCAACGCATTCAACTCACCTTCCAGTGGGACTCGGCGTCCCTTGAAAATGGCTCCCCGCTGACCAACTATCAGGTGGGCAACGATCTGGTCGCCTACGTCACCGATTCCACCGGCAAAATCCTGCAAACGTTCGACGACATCAACCCGAACACGGATCAGGCCTTCGAGTTCATCGATTTCACCAACGACGGCAGTTACGGCACGACCAGCTTCGCCCTCGCCTTCCGGCTCAAGTCCGGGGCCGCTCCCGGACGGATACGCTGGGTCGCCAACTCCAGCAGCCAGACCGATCCGGGGGCTCAGCTTGAAGGGGCTCCAAGCATCTTTGGCCACGCCCTCGCCAAGGGAGCGATGGCCACCGGCGGCACGATCGCCTACGATCCGACCACCGTTGCCTCGTTCACTGCGCGCGGGGGCAATATGCCCATCCTCTTTGATTCCGCGGGCAACCGGCTGTCGACCCCCGAGATTCGGCGCAAGCCAGAGTTCGCCGGCCCAACGGGCGGAAACACCAGCTTTTTCGGCAGCGATGTCTCAGCCGATCCCGATTCGTTCCCGAATTTCTTCGGCACCTCCGCCTCGGCGCCTCACGTGGCAGCCGCCGCCGCCTTGCTCCTGCAACAGGCACCGACGGCCAAGCCAACCGATCTCACCAGCCACCTGGAGAAGACCGCTCTGGACGTTGGCCCGGCAGGCTTCGACGATCGCACGGGCTATGGCCTGGTGCAACTCCGCCGGCTGGTGATTCCCAATACGGGGGGATTCACCGCCGACGCGGCCGAACCCAACGAAAGTGCGGATGCCGCCAGCAATCTCGGCGTGATGTATGTGGGAACCGATCAGTCGTTCTCGAACCTCACCATCGCCAAGAAGCCCGATGGTCTGGACGATTTTGACTGGTATCGCTGGCTGATCGCCGAACCGGGAACCTTCAAGGTTCAGATCGACATTGCTTCTGGCAGCGGCGATCTCGAACTGCACGTCTTTGTCCTCAATGGACGGACCCTGCAGGAGATCGGCTCCAGCACCAATCCGGGGGTACTGACCCGTTCGTTCACCTTCGCGGTGGGTGCTGGTCAGTACATCTTCGCCGAGGTCAAGGGGCGGAATTCCAGCGTGGGCGTGCTCGACCAGGGCACGTACACGCTGAGCGATTCGTTGAGCTAGGGTTTCCCGGAACCAAAAAGAAACCGTGCGTCTCCCAGAGGCAAGCCGGGGGACGCACGGTTTCTTTCTTCTCCTCCGCAGGAGCAACATCCTGCGCCTCAGCCGGGGTTGTCCTCGGTCCAGTTCCACGCCCCTCGGATCCCCAGTCGCTGCATGAGCGTGAGAAACTCCCCTTCATGATGCGGTTCGGTACTGTGCAGGTGCGCCGCCTCGTTGATCACGCGGAGCCGATTATCGTGGGGAACTCCCCATTCGCGCAGGATGCGCTCAAAGGGCTGCAAATCGCGCGCATAGATGATGCACAACTTGTGCTCATCAAAGAGCACCTCGACCGCGCGACGCCGATCAAGAACCGCAACCCCGGTACATCCATCATTCAACAAAAGATCTTCAAAGTCACAAAAATGACTCATCAAGACGGGAAGATCGATCCCCGCGCGCGTCAACTGCCCGTGCCGGGGCCCTTCCTCGTGATGGCTGGTTTCCAGAATGACATCGACAACCTCACCCAGCGGTCGGAGCAGGGCGAGAAAGACATCGAAGAGATGCTCGGCCGAGATCGATGCCACCAGCACGGGAATGGCAAGCCGATGGCGGGCATCGCGAAAGATTTCGCATCGATAGCCCTCGCGCGGGATTACCAGCAGATCCGCTGAGGGGCGAACCGCCTCGGTCAGCTGGAAACTGCCATAGCGATCAACCTGGAAGTGAGCTGACAATTGATCAGGACTCACAAAACCACCTTGCGCTCACTGGGGCGAGTACGTTGGGAGGCATTTGCAACGGGAAGGCCATGTGGCTGGTCACTTAACTATAGATCGCCTTTTGCTCCCGGGCCAGCCGAAGCCGGCATGAAAGCAGATCGGCGAACGGGGCGAACCACGGGATGGGGTGTGTGTAGGGATCCTCCGGAATTCACCTAAAAGAGTTTGGGCGCGCTGATCTGCGGTTGGCGAGATTTGCAAAGCGAGTATGATGGAGGGCGCTGGTGACTCGGGCCACAGGAGCGCCCCGGGCCAGGCCAACGGAGGATCCCCGATGAGGCCACGGACAATCACGTGTCTGCTCGTTCTTCTCTGTAGCGCTGTGCTCCGCGCCGAGGACCCCCAGCTCGCCGTTGCCAATCGCGATATCTGGGAGGTCGCTCACGTCGACAAGGCTCGCATCGGCTTCTTTCATACCTCCATTCAGTCGACCGAACGAAACAACCAGAAACTCCTCCGCACCTCTCAGGAACTGAACCTGACCGTCAAGCGCTACGGCGACACGACCACCCAGTTACGCATGATCAGCGGCACCGAGGAGGACGGCGACGGAAAGGTTCAGGGAGTCTTTATGCGCCAGTTCCAGGACAAGGGGAATCAACTGGTCCTCAACGGCGTCGTCAAGGAGGGGAAACTGCTGGTCGATATCAACAACGGGCGCATTCGGCGACAGCTCCCCTGGAACGACAAGGTGCTCGGCCTGTATGCCCAGGAACATCTCTTTCAGAACCGCAAGGCGAAGGTGGGCGATCAAATCGTCTTCCAGAGCTATGAACCGACCGTGAACACGGTCGTCACCGTGCGCGCCTCCGTCAAGGAGAGGGAGGAAGTCGATGTGCTGGGCACGCGCAAGAAACTGATGCGCGTCGAGTTGCTCTCCGACAAGATCCCCTTCCAGGGCGGCGATATTCAGCTCCCCCGGATGGTGCTGTGGCTGGATGAGGAGCGCATGCCCCTGCGCCGCCAGGTGGAAATCCCCGGTCTGGGCGCGGTGATCTTCACCCGCGCCAGTCGTGCTCAGGCCCTGGCCCAGGGGGGAGGGATTGTCCTTCCCGATATCGGCCTGAAAACCCTTATCCCCGTTACCAAGCGGTTGCCGCGCAAGAACAAAACGGAATCCGTGGTCTACCGCATCACCCTCAAGGACGACGACAAGCCAGAAACCGCCCTGGCCAGCGATGACCGCCAGCAGATCAAGAACGTGCAAGGACAGCACTTTGACCTCCACGTTCACGCGGTGCGGACGCCCCCCAGGGAGGCGACCAGCGAGAAACCGAAGGCGGAGTTCCTCAAGAGCAACTACTATATCGATAGCGACCATGAACGGGTGCGGTTGCTCGCGCGTCGCGCCGTTGGCTCCGAGCCCGAACCCTGGATGAAGGCTCGCCTCATTGAACAGTGGGTTTTTGATCACGTCAAAAGCGACAATGGGGTAGCCTTCGGTCCCGCGAGTGAGGTCGCCCAGAACCTGCGTGGGGATTGTCGCCAGCACGCCCTCCTGGCCACGGCAATGTGTCGGGCGGCCGACATCCCCGCCCGAACCGCGGTCGGCCTGGTTTATGTGGAAGATCGTCAGGGTAAGGGAGTATTCGGATTTCACATGTGGACAGAAGTCTGGATCAATGGCAAGTGGCTCGGGCTCGATGGAACCCTCGGCGAGGGGAGCGTGGGCGCCGGCCATATCAAGATCTCGGACCATAGCTGGCATGAAGTACAGTCGTTGACTCCGCTCCTCCCCGTCGCGCGCGTACTGGGGAAGATGAGCATCGAGATCCTGGACGCCAAGGCACAACCCTAATCATGAAAGATAGTTAGGAAAAATCACTTGCAAGCATCACCCAGGCCGAGGCGCATCGTCGCCCACGCCCCGCTTGAACTTTCGATAGCTTGTACAACTCCAACCGTCTATACTACGTCGGATTGATAGCGCCATCTGGTGCAAGGAGGTCCAACGCGAACCATCAATGAGGGAACTTGCTGGGCTGTCGTCCGCCGCGTCGTAGGCGCTGCGTCTCCCGTGAGGAGGAAGTGATGCGGCAAAGAAAGTACGAGAAAAGAGAAAAAAAACTAGGCGCAATCACGACGGTCCCTGATGATAATGGGCGGTATGGATGTCTGAATCACCTGCTTTCGGCAGAGATTCGGCCCGTGCACCCGTGCTGACCGCAGAGAGGCAACTGAGGAAACTCGATGACTTCACGGGAACGACAGGCCTCCGGTGGGGTAGTCCTGCCACCACAATTTGGCGCGACTGGCTCGTCGGCCTCCTCCACCTCCTCTCCGCCAGCCGTCCCCGGACTTCCCCCGTGGGATGATCTCTGGCAAGCCTACACCCCTGCTCAGCAACAGGAAGTGTTCTCTCTCGCTGCGCGTCAAGGCGTGGTGTATCGCCATCAGTTGCCCCCGCATGATCTGTCTCACCGCGGGTCACGCCGCTTGTTGCTGGATGCCCTCCTGGCTGGTCGCCTTCCGGGGCTTCCCTCGTTCGTTCAGGAACCAGTGACCTTGCACGACAACGAGCTGGATGCGGCCCAACGCCAGGCGGTTGCCCGCGCCCTGCACACGCCGGATCTGTGCCTCATCCAGGGATCCGCCGGCACCGGGAAATCGCGGGTGGTTGCCGAGATTTTGCTCCAGGCGACCACACGCGGCGAACGTGTCCTCTTCGTGGCACCCAGCAGCGCCGCCCTCGATCGAGTGCTCGAACAGATCGGCGCACACCCGCACCTTTACCCCATCCGCTGCCTTGGTTCCAACGAACACCTGGAGGAACTCTCCCCGGCTATTCGGCGTCTCACCTTCGCCGAGCGCGTGCGACATCTTCAGGAGGATTCGGTTCAGGGCGCCCAGGCCGAGATCGCAAGCAGTCAGCAACGCCTCGACCAATTTGCACGGGAAGAAGCCATCTGGCCGCGCCTGGAGCAACTTCTCCAAACACGCCACCAACTGGAAGCCCTCACGGTCGACCACCAATCGACCCTTGGGCGTCTTTCCGAGCTGGTGAACCATGACGCGCTGCAGGCGCTGCGCGACGGGGTGTCCGCTTCCACCGCGTTCCATGCGGAGATTCGCAGCTGGTCCGAGCAACGCGAAGCCCAGTTGCGACAGGTGCAGATCGAGCTTGAGGAGGCAGGCCAGAAGCACACCGCGCACAAGCTCCGCCGGGACCAACTCCACGGGGAAAGCCAGACCTTGCATCCGCTGGTCGAGGCACGGCGTGGTAGACGCTGGTGGACCCTCCCCTTCTGGCACGCTCTCTTTCAACCCAAACTGATCGACCGCCACACAGACATTCTGAGCGAAATCCAGCGCCTCGATCAGGAATTAGAGGCGCTCGTTGCCACCCAGAAGTCATTGCAACAGGCGGAACAACAGAGACACGAGGAGAGCGAACGGACCCACGGCACTCTACTCCGCAAGGAAGAAGAACGCCGCCGACAGGAACTGGAGACGTGCCTGGCCCGCCTCACCCAGGAACGCGAAGAAACCGTCCACCTGTGGCAGCGGATCTGCGAGGAACTGTCCGAACCAACTTCGCGTCCCACCACCTTCTCATCGGAATCCCTGCAAACAGCCCGCCAGTGCTGGTTGGAGCAGCGCGCAGCGGCGAACCATCACCTCGGGTTTGCCCAGCGTTGGGTCGAGGAACTGGCGCGTGCCAGCGCCACCTTCCCCGATCGTCTCCTGACGCATACCAACCTGGTTGCAGCCCTCATGGGGAGTTTGGCGGACGATCCTCACTTTGGCACCAACGGCGACCATTCCTACGATCTGCTAGTGATCGAGGAGGCCGACCAGGTCACCGAGACCGATTTTCACCGTGCGGCCTCGCAGTGCCGGCGCTGGGTGCTGGTTGGAGAACCCGCGCCAGAACAGCCGCCTCTCCCCCGAGGCAAGCATGGCCGCCCGGAGCGTGCTGCAGTACGCCCTGGCTTCTATCATCGTCTCTGGGAGCAATTGCACAACGATCCACGCCGTTTACCCGTCCGCTGGGAGCAACACGCGGAGCAACTCATCTGTCGACTGCGCCGTGTTCCGCCCGAACAGCAGCAGTGGGTGGAACTGGAACCCCTTGCCGATTGCCCCGAAGTGGTCCTTGGGATCCTGGCACCGCCCCGTACCCCTCCCCTCCTGGTGGAGGTCATCTTCCCGGCCAGCCGACCAATCTCCCAGGCCAAGGCGTTCCTGTTCCAGGAATTACAGGAGGTGACAGCGCAGAGTAGCGCCGCTGGTGGGATCTGGATCGAGGACGCCGAGCGCATTCGCCTGCAATTTCACGACGAGATTACCCCCGAGGATCGGGAAGTCACGCTGACCCCCGGAGTCTCCGAGTGGGTTCGCGCGCTCGCTGAACCGGAGCAGACAGCCGATACTCCCTTTGAAACACTCGCGTTCACCTTCTCTACCCAGGCAGGGTGGACACGCTCCCGCGCCGAGGAATGGTTGGCCCAGCAGGCGGGAATACACGATTGCGGCCGCACCACGTTCCTGAGCCGCTCGCATCGCATGCTTCCGTCGTTGGCGAAACTTCTCTCCGACTGGCTCCGTGCCGAAAGTCGGCTCCGCCCGGTCGAGCGCGGAGCGAACGGCGTTCCCTCTCCCGGGTGGGGAGGGTGGACTGAACCGGTCGGGTTTGTCTCTGTTCCCCCTTTGCATCCTTCCTCGGGCCTGCGCCGAGCCGGGCTGCACACAAACGACGGTCGCCGGGGCCATAGCGCGGGTGCCACCGCCACCCTCTCCCGCCAACGTCAGGCTCGCGGTGGGGCGGGGTTGGAAATCGATCTTTCGGATACCTCCCATCCTCCTCAGCTGTCCCCTGAACTGCGGGCGCAATTACCCACGCACGGGCTCGTGAATCTGCAGGAAGCCCAGGCAGTGGTGCGCATGGTCGAGGGGCTGGTGCAGGACCCCCGCTTCCGTGCCGAGGCCTGTGCCTGGCAGCGCCGGATGCAATCCCCCTGCATGCATCACTCGCACCCATGCCAGATCTGTTCGGAGACCCAGGCACGCCAGTTGCCCGCTCTGGGTGTCACGGCCCTCTACCCTGCCCAGGTCCAGTTGATTCACACGTTGTTACGGCAATCGACACCGCTGGCACGGGCTGGGGTTCTTCTGTGTAACGGCTCAGGAGCCACCCACTCCCTGGGAACTCCCTCGGCGGATCCCCTCCGCATCGAGGTGGCTCCGCCGGCCGGGCTTCGTCAGCGCGAGTACCAGGTGCTGCTCCTCAGCCTGACACGCAGCCACACTCATCGTGCAGTGCGCATGGGGGAAGATGCGCACTGGCTTCCTCTGGCCCTGACACGAGCCTGTCACCGACTGATTCTCTTTGGAGATCCAGGGACGCTCATTCGGCGTACGCAGTGGCACGGCCCTCTGGAACAACTCGACGAAACGGAGGCAACCCGCGAGCGTGAGTTGATTGATCAGGTCGTGCAATACATCCAGGGGCAGGGCTTGCACAGCGATCATTTCCATGTGTGTGAAGGTAGCGGCGTATGACCGCTGCGGTATCCGTGAGCATCCCCGGCGGTCCTGTTCTGTCGCAGTGGTGGTCGCTTCTGCGCGCGGCCCATCCCTGTGCACTCTGGCTTCAACATCTGATCCTCCATCGCCTGGATGCGTCGTTCCAGTGCCTCTCTGCCCGGCCACTGGATGCTCTGGAAAAACTGCTCCTGGAAACTCTTCACCAGCAGAGGATGGCGGCCGTTCCCTTCGACGCGCAGTTGCTTTTCCGTGTCATGAATGGACTCGGTCACCTGGGGTTGGCTACTCCCACCGCCACAGGGTGGGCCATCACCGACGCCGGGAAAGAAGCCCTGCACTCCGGTCTGTGTAGCGCCCCCTGTGAACAACGTCGGACCCTGTACTTCCTCGCCGGCACCGCTCCAGGTGTCCCACCGCGCTACTTGCCGTTGCATCAGCCAAGGACTCTCCCCTCACAGACCGCGGCCAGTTGGGAGTTCAACCTTGGAGTGGTGCAGGACCATCTCGCCCAGTCTCCGGAGTGGAAGACGCGCCACGGCTTCCCTCACGACCTCGTTTCTCTGCTCTTTCCGGAGGAGCAGCGCGCCCGCCTTGCCACGTGGCGCAGGATTGCGGTTGCGCACGTGGAACAGGCGTTGTTCCTCCAGGTGTTGCTCCACACTCCCGAGGGGAAGGAAGAACTCCGAGGCTACAGTGTACAGCCTCCCCAGTGGGACCTTAACCTGGACCACCCCAACCTGGTGCTCGGCTCCAACTGGCGCGAGCTTCTCCCCGAACTGGCCGCCGAAATTCCCCTGGAGCAGTGGCACCACGTTTGGCGCCATTGGGGTCAATCGCAAGGGCTTGGAGCAGCTGACCTGGAAGCGTGTCACCTTCAGCATGCCGGCACGGTGTTACGTGTAACCAGTCCCGAGGAGGTGGCCGCACGCTTGCGTCGCGAGGGAACTCCAACCATGCAGGAAACCTGGCTCATGGCGGGATCGGATCCCCTGCGTGAGATGGCGCGCGTGGAGATTGTTGCTCCGTCTCCGTGAACCTCTTCTGTTCCCCGTGGGATTCTCTCACAGCTCTGAATCCACCGCCAATCGGTCGGGGGCAATGGCCTGGCGAACCGCGAACCAGAGTTCGTGCATCCGAAAGGGTTTTCGGATTGTGGTCAGCGACGGCTCCAATCGCAAATCACGAGGAAATTCCCCTGGCTCCCCCGAGAGACAGGTGAGAATCGGCAGAGTGGGAAATCGCTCCCGCAACCGGCGAATGAGGGTTGTCCCCTGATCCCCTGAGACCGTCCAGTCGAGAATCACCAGGTCCACCGCCACGTTTTTGGAGAGCAGCTCCAGGGCCTGAGCTCCACTCGAGGCAGCAGTGACGCGATGCCCCGCAAGCTGAAGAAATCGCCGAATGACATCGAGAACCGCCTCTTCGTCGTCAAGGACCAGAATGTGATAATGGGGCGCTGGGTCGGGCTCGAGGTCCAGGCGCGCCAGCTTGCCCTCGCCATTGGGCAGCGGAGCGGCGACCAGGGGAGAACGACACGGCAGATAAAGAGAAGTGCAGGTGCCCTCCCCCGGAGCACTGCGGATGGTCAGATAGCCCTGATGCCCCTGCACCACGCCAAAAACCACTGCCAATCCCAACCCGGTGCCCTGACCAACTTCCTTGGTTGTGAAGAACGGATCGATCGCCTGGGAGAGGACCTCGGGCGGCATCCCACACCCCGTGTCCTCGACTTCCAGCAGGAGATACTCGCCCGCCGGAACATTGTGCGGAAATGCGGGCATCATCTCGGCGAAGTGAACCTCGCGAAGTCGAAACGTGATGGTGCAATCCTCGGGGGAGGCTTGCTTCTGGCCGTCCCCGGTGCGAGCGGCCCGCCGCTCCTGCTTTTCCCGTATCGCATCGCGAGAATTGATCGCCAGGTTCACCAACGCCTGCTGCAGCTGGTTGGCATCCACTTCCAGGGTCCAAGTTGGGTTGCTCGCGGAGGAATCAGGGAGATTCAGCGCAACCTCGATCCGCAACGATTGCCTCAAAAACTGCACCGTGTCGCGGAGAAAGACATCGAGCGCCGTTGGCCGCCGCGTCAGAACCGGGGTCCGAGCAAAGGCCAGCAACTGCCGGGTCAATCCCGCCGCACGCTCAGAGAGAGAGGCAATGTTGCGCAGAACATCGCGTAACTCCTCGCTCAGGTTGGCCTCGAGCAACCCCAGCGCGGCATAGCCTCCAATCCCGGCGAGGAGATTGTTGAACTCGTGAGCGATTCCCCCCGCCAGCGTGCCCACACTTTGCATCTTCTGGGCCTGGAGTAATTGCCGTTGCAGTTGCTTGTGGGCCGTCACATCGCGCTGAATCCCAACAAAATGGGTGAGGCTACCATGTTGATCGAAAATGGGCGAAATGGTCATCGACGCTTCGTACAGGGAGCCGTCCTTGCGCCGATTGAGAAGTTCGCCACGCCAGCTCGTTCGGCCGAGCAACGTTTGCCACATCTGGCGATAGAACTCCGCCGGGTGGCGGTCACTTTTCAGCACACGGGGCGAACGGCCGAGCAACTCTTCGCGCCGATACCCTGTCACTTCTTCCAGTGCACTGTTGACGTGCAGGATACTCCCTTGCAAATCGGTGATCATGATCCCGTCGCTGGCGGATTCGAGGGCCTGAATCAACAGACAGTTGAGTTCGCCCAGGCGATGTTTCTCCACACATTCCAGAACACGTTTGGCGAGTTCGTTCAGAAAATGCTGGCCGGGATCGACCTCCACACAATCCAGCGCCCCGGCGCGCAGGGCGTTCAGCGCCACTTCCTCGTCGCCGGGAGCGGTCAGCAAGAGGACCGGGACGGAGATGTGTTCCCGACTGATCGTGTGTAACAGATCCAGCCCGGTCAGATCGAGAATTCGATGTTTGAGGAGGGCGAGGTCAAAGGCGCCATGACCGAGCACAATCAGGGCATCGGCAGAGGTGCGACAACGTGTTACCCGATGCCCGGCGCGTTCCAGGGCGGCGCGAATGGAACGCGCCACATCCTCCACATCCTCGAGAAGGAACAGGTTCAGCGGTTCGCTCATCGCCGCACTTTCACCAGCAACGGACGAGTGGAGGGATGCCAACGCCTGCTCGGATTCGACGGGTGGCAAGGGGCGCTCTCGGTTCCATCCCCGCGCGAGGCAGACTGTCACTAGCATATCTCGCCAGAGGACCGAGGAATAGAGCATTCCCGGAGAGAAGGGAGGACAAAAGGTGACGGCTGCGAAAGGGAGGGGGGAAGGTGCAAACACGCAGGGGGCGGCCGCCGTGACGACCACCCCCTCGTAACACCCAGCTCGGTCGATCCGTTATTCGGGAATCAGGACGGTGTCGATGACGTGAATGACCCCGTTGCTGCACTGAATGTCGGCCTTGATCACCTTGGCGTTGTTGATCATCACCTTGCCGCCTTCCGCCTTGATCGTCAGCGCTTTGCCCTGGACCGTGGTGGCCTTGTCCAGCTTGGCGGCCTGCGCTGCCATGACCTTGTCACTGACCACATGATATTTGAGGATCGCGGCCAGCTTTTCCTTGTCCTTCAGCAGCGCTTCAATCTGCTCCTTCCCCAGCTTCTCGAACGCCGCATCGGTCGGCGCGAAGACCGTGAACGGTCCCTTCCCCTTGAGGGTATCGACCAGCCCTGCCGTTTCCAGGCACTTGGCCAGGTACTTGAACTGCCCTGCGCCAACGGCAGTCTCCACGATGTCCTTGGGTTCGGCTGCCCGATTGGCCGGGGCGGCAACCAGCAGAGCCATCAGTGCTGGCAGGACGATCCACGCCTTCTTGGTCAACATGTCCGGTCTCCTTGGTAGGTAATCCTGTGAACCGAGTCGTCGCTCACCCAGCGACATCAGATTCATAGACAGCACCACACACAGGTCAACCAGAGAGTGTTTTTCTTTGGATAAAGGATCGGTGAAGGCGCCGATGGTCACCGCATGTAGGAGGCGAGCAGTTCCATTTCCTCGGTTCCGCCAACGATCAGGGGCGTGCGTTGATGCAGGCTCTCCGGTTCGATGTCCAGAATGCGCCGCGTCCCCGTGGTCGCTTTGCCTCCAGCCTGCTCGGCCAGGAACGCGATCGGATTGGCCTCGTACATCAACCGCAACTTCCCCTGCGGATAGGACCGCGTTGGGGGATAGAGGAAAATGCCGCCCTTGAGCAGCGTGCGATGAAAGTCGGCGACCAGCGAGCCAATGTAACGCGAACTGTAGGAGCGGCCCAGCTGTCCGCTGCGCAAGGCCCCCAGAAAACGCTGATACGGCTCCGGGAAGGTGTTGGCGTTCGCTTCATTCACCGAGTACAGCGAACCTGCCGACGGCATCCGAATGTTTTCGTGGCTGATGATAAACGCCCCGATGTCGGGATCGAGCGTAAAGCCATGAACGCCATTGCCCGTGGTGTAGACCAGCATGCACGAGGAACCGTAGACGACGTACCCCGCGGCGATCTGCTGCACCCCCGGTTGGAGAACATCCTGGAGAGGATCGCGTTTTCGCTCGGGATCGGGTTCCCGGCGCAGAATCGAGAAGATCGTTCCAACAGACACATTGACGTCGATGTTGCTGGAGCCGTCGAGTGGATCGAAAATCACCACATAGCGCCCGTGGTGGCGATCACGTTCAACGAAGATGGGCGAATCATTCTCCTCCGAGGCCATCACACCGACATTGCCGCGTTTGCCCAGGCACCAGAGCAGCGCGTGGTTGGCGTAGACATCGAGCTTCTGAACCGTTTCGCCTTGCACATTGCTTTCGCCAGTGCTGCCGAGCAGATCGCCCAGCCCCGCTCGGCGCACCCGGCTTTCGACCATCTTGGCCGCCAGGGTCAACCCCGAGAGGAGCCAGGAAAATTCGCCCGTCGCTTCGGGGTGATAACGCCGTTGTTCTTCCAGAATGTGTTGTTGAACCGTCAGGAGAGTGGTCGGGATCATGGCAAGCACTCCATGCTGCGGCGCGGACACTTAGCGCCCGAGCCATCTTGGGCGGAGTTTTTCGCTCAGTTTGAAGAGATCTTCCTGTTTTGTATCCCACGTTTGTTCGTTCTTGAGAACGGCTTCAATCCGCTTGAATTGCTCCGCGCGGGTTTCAAAATAGCGCGCCCCCTCGATCCGCTGTTGGTGGTCGAGCAGGGGGTTTGCATTCGGCTCTTCCGGCTCCAGGAATTGCGCGGCCTCGCTCAGCCGTGCGATTTGTTGCGGAAGCTCTTCAAGCGCCACCTTGACTTGTTCATTGTCTCGCCTGGTCGGATGCTGGTTCAGGAGGGGTTCCAGCACGGTGTTGTAATACTCTCGACTTTTGGCATCAATCACAATGCAATTGAGCACATTGGTCTTTTCCTGGATGTGCGCGTGCACCCGTGCCTGGAGAGGCAGCCAGCACAGCACGGGGAGCGCCAGCAAGAGAAGTGCAGCGCTGCCGCGAAGGAAAAGACTGGGCGCGAAGCGTTGGTAATGGAGTAGACAGGCCGCCACCGCACCGACCACGGCCCCACCAAGGTGCCCCGCCCCACTGACAATGGGAATGATGCTGATCATCGCGATTAGAAACGCATTGATCGCAATATTCCTGAGCTGACGCGAAGCGAGTTGCTTCGGCAAATAACGCCGATTCAGAATCAACCAGACTGCCTCGCCTGCCATCAAGCCACACAACGCCCCCGAGGCTCCCGCCACCGGGTGATCGGGATGCAGAAGCATGGCGGCCACGCTTCCCCCCAACCCCGCCAGCAAGTAAATGATCAGGAAGCGGACCGGCCCCCAGAGCCACTCCATATCTCGCCCCAGGATGTACAGGGCATACATGTTCATGGCGATGTGGATCAGGCTGAGATGGACGAAACAGCAGGCCAGCAAGCGCCACTGTTCACCCCGGATCAGCGCAGGAAAGCTGAGCAGCCCCACGCGATTCAGGGCTCCCGGGGTTAACTCCCCAAAAGTGACTCCTTGCCCCTGAGCACTCAGATACATTTCCAGGGCGAAGACCACCAGGTTGATCCCCAGCAACACCGGCCACACCCGCGAGCGCACCGGCGCGCGCAGCGTTTTGTGGACCATGCGCTGCTGTTCGGGGCTATCCGAGGGAAGTTCCTCCTCCTGCAGGGGCAGGACCGGCGTGGCTTCTCCCAGATCCTGACGTAGCCGCGCCAGCGCCTGGGGATCTTCCAGCAAACGCAGCGCACTCGGAGTCGGTTGAAACCCTTTTTCGTGCGTGTGCGGATCGCGAACGGTGGTTAAAAATCCTGCCTCGCCGAGTTGCTCTCCCAGGCGTTGCAACTGCTGCAAGGTCACCACGTGCGACAGGGCCGACCGCGAGGGGAACCACAGGTTGGGCGTGGTCGCTGCGCATTCTCGCAGGATCTGCTCGATCAGGTCTGGCAGCGACTCCGCCATCGTTTCGCGACCTCCCGGCGCGGCTTATTTCCCCTGGTTGGGCAACCCCAGCACATCGTTCATGCTGTAGCGACCCGCCGGTCGACCCGCCAAAAACCTGGCCGCCAGCAACGCGCCCTTGGCGTAACTATCGCGACTGTGCCCCTTGTGCACCAGTTCCAGCGTCTCCCCGAGCGTGGTGAAGATGATGGTGTGCTCTCCCACATTATCTCCACCTCGAATGGCATGCACGCCAATCTCGCTCGTCGGTCGTTCGCCAACAATCCCTTCGCGACCGTGCCGGATCTGCTGCTGCCCCATCACCTCCTGCACGATCTGGGCAAAGCGCAGCGCCGTGCCGCTGGGCGAATCCTTCTTGTAGCGGTGATGCCGTTCGAGGATTTCCACATCGAAATCCTTGCCGTGCAAGCACTGGGCCGCCTGGCGAACCAGTTCAAAGAGCACATTCACCACCAGGCTCATGTTGGGTGAATAGAGCACGGCAATATCGTGGGCTGCCTCCTCGATGTCCGCTTTCTGGGCGGCTGTGTGCCCGGTGGTGGCCACTACAAGCGGCCAGCTGTGTTGCAAACAGAGGGGCAACACCTTCATCGTTCCTTCCGGGGTGGAGAAATCGATCATCACGTCGAGGCGTTGATTGACCGCAGGTTCGCTCACCAGCGGAACCTTGATTTCCCCCAGTCCGGCGAGTTCCCCCGCATCCCGCCCCAGAGCGGGATGGCCGGCGTACTCCAGCGCTGCGCCGATGGTCAGCCCTGGATCCGCATGCGCCAGATGCAGGAGCCGCTGCCCCATCCGGCCCGCAGCTCCGTTAATGCCGACACTCGTTCTGGTCACGAGTACACCTCAATCGCCTTGATGATTTCATCCAGATCGTTGGCCACCTGCACCGCCCGATTCGCGAAGGTCGCCCGCTTGACCCCCCGTTGCCCCAGCACCTGATCAAATGTCTTTTGATCGGCGCTGTGATAGGCCACCGTCGCCGTGGGATCCTTGAGCTGATGCCCGGTCAACACGCAAACCACACGTTCCTCGGCCCCGATGACTCCCTCCTGTCGCAGGCGCCGCAACCCGGCCACGCTCGCCGCCGACGCGGGTTCACACCCCAGCCCGCCTGCACCCACCTTCGCCTTGGCGTCCAGAATCTCCTGATCCGGTACCTCGCGCACCACTCCTCCGCACCGCTCCAGGGCACGCAGGGCCTTGTTCAGATTCACCGGGTGATTGATCTCGATGGCGCTGGCAATCGTGCTCGCGCGGATCTGGTCCGCCTCCAGTTTGCGATAATAGCTCTCGCTAACGGCGGTATTTGGTTTCCCCTCCTGCCAGCGCAGCCCCTGCTGCTCATAAAGGTTGTAGAAGGTGTTGGCGCCGGCGGCATTGATGACTGCCAACCGCGGCACTCGGGGCAGCAAGCCCAGATCGCGCAGCTCGAAAAATGCCTTGCCAAACGCACTCACATTGCCGAGATTGCCGCCCGGCACCACAATCCAGTCCGGCACCTCCCAGTTCAGGGCTTCCAGGATGCGATACATGATCGTCTTCTGCCCTTCCAGGCGGAAGGGATTGATGCTGTTGACCAGGTAAATCCCCAGGCGCCGCGACACCTGCTGCACGCGCTGCATGGCATCGTCGAAATCGCCCGCAATCTGCACCGTCAGGGCGCCATGGTCCAGCCCCTGAGCGAGCTTGCCATAGGCGATCTTCCCGGAGCCGATAAAGATAATGGCGCGCATCAGCCCAGTGGCGGCACAGAAGACGGCGAGCGAGGAGCTGGTGTTGCCGGTGCTGGCGCACGCCGCTCGCCGTGCTCCAACCAGGCGCGCATGCGTGAAGGCCGCTGTCATCCCGTTGTCCTTGAAGCTGCCGGAGGGATTCATCCCCTCGTACTGCAAGAACAAGTTCCCCGGCATCATGTTGGCATAGTTGGCGACGATATCGGCGCGCTGCAGGATGGTTTGTCCCTCGCCGATGGTGAGGATCTTCTCGGGGGAAGCAAAGGGAAGGAGCTCGCGAAATCGCCACACACCGGAGAACGAGAGCGGATTGGTGCGCTCGGCCCACTTGGCCTCGAACGCGCGCAGGGAGGTCGGAACCGGTAGACGGTCCCAATCATAGACCACGTCCAGCAGCCCTCCACACCGCGGACAGACAAAACTCGTTTCCTCCACGGCACAGGTCGCCGCGCAGTGAGGATGGATACAGCGCTGATAGACAGCATCCATGACGGATCAGTAATCTCTGGTGGAAAAACGCCAGCATGCCAGCCCGAGCATCAGGGCGATGAAGACACTGCTCACCGCCAGGCTGCTGGTCCAATTGTATCCTTTGTATGTTTTATCAAGACTTTCGTTGAAGCGCCTGGTGTTCTCCTCTTCCTGGGCCTTGTTTTTCTCCTCGGTGGAGCGCGTCAACTGGAACAGATCATGGCGGATCATCCGCGAAGTCAGCCAGTCCAGATCCTTGTACCGAGGCAAGACCGCCTTCACTCCATCGTAGAGCACAAACCCCCATTTGCGGCTGTACTCGGTGTTGTCGCGCTGGGCTTCCACAAAGATCCAGTGCGTCCATCCGACCGCAAAGAGGACAATCCAGAGAGTAAACGAGGCAAGAATCGCCACAATGGCGCTGCGCGTGAAGACCGCCGTCACCGCCGAAACCGAGTAAAAGATCATGAACTGGAACGTGTAGACGAGAATGCACACCAGGAACGCATCCACCCACAGCCCGGTGCGCACCCCGATGCCCAGCCAGATCCCCACCATGATCACCACGGTGTTGAGGAACATGAACGTCAGCCCGCCCAGGAACTTGTACACAAACAGGCTCACCCGGTTGATGGGCTTGACCAGCAGCAAATCGACAGACCCCTTGCTGAGCATGTTTGGCAAGAAGGACGCGGTCATCACAATGCTCAACAGGATGGTGACCATCGCCCCAAATCCCCCAATCACGTAATCGCCCAGGAAGGTGACGATGTCCCCCAGTGTCATCAGGGGAATGGGTACATCAACCAGGCCAAAGAACAGCGCGGGTTGGTGGAACCACGCCTTGGCGGTGGTGATGGTCGTTCCTTCCGAGCTCACCCGGTAATCCACCTGATCTTTCTCCGTCGCGGGAAGGGTCTTGACCTTGACCCCCTTGAGAAAACTCAGCCGGCGGCTTAGCGTCTCTTCGAGAAAATCCGAAGTGATCTCCTTCCTCACCGCCGCCAGGACCTCGGCCTCGTTCTTTCCTTCCAGGGGATTTCTTCCCTGCGGACCCATCCGCGGGCCACGTTGTCCCGTTTCGTGTGGGATCTTCAAGACCAGGGTGAAATCGTAGTTGCCGACCCAGGGTTGATTCGCCGGCCCCTGGTCGGTGCGCTGCAGATCTTCCATCTGCACCATGACGGGGATGCCCTGCGTCTCGGGGTTCGGCGCAAGTCTCATCAGAATGTCGAAGTTGACATTCTCCGTGGGCCGCAGGGGGCTGAAGGTCAGGCTTCCCTTGATCTGCTCGTCGATCGGTTGTGGCTTGTACACGACACTGGCGACAAAAAGCGACACCAGCAGCGACAGGAGGACCATCGCATAGAACAGCTTGACATCGAGCGTTTCCCTCAAGGAATCCTTGAGAATCGCCAGGAATTTCATGATGGGAGTCTCGTTTCGTCTAGCGCGCGGGTTGACGTCCGCCTGGTCGCCGATCCACGCCGGGTTCGGCCGCATCCACGGTTTGCAAGAAGAGATCTTCCAGGCTTTGACGTTTCTCACTGAGGTGACGCAAACTCAGTTGGCGTGAGCGCAGGAAATCCACGACCGGATCAATACTCTGGCCCTCGCGCAGGCTAATTTCCCAGCGTTCGCGGTTGGCCGCGGCCCGAACCTCGTAGCCCAGGGCTGCCACCTCCGCCTCGGGAAAGGTCTGGTTGGGTGCCAGACCCACGAGGTAATAGCCCCGTTTTTCGGTGAGTGATTTGATGTCGCCCTCGCGGATCAACTCTCCCCGCTGCAGAATCGCCACCCGATCGCAGATCAATTCCACCTCGCCCAGCAGGTGAGAATTGACAAAGATGGTCGTTCCCTGCGATTTCATCTCCATCAGCAGATCACGGATCTCGCGCCGGCCCACGGGATCCACCCCGTCGGTCGGCTCATCGAGAAAGATCAACCCCGGAGAGTGTAGCATCGCCTGCGCGATCCCCAGACGTTGCTTCATCCCCTTGGAATAGGTGCGGATCTTGTAGTGCTGCCGATCGGTCAGGCCGACAATCTTGAGACATTCCTCGATGCGCTTCTGCTTGAGCGCACGCGGCATCTCAACCAAGCTGCCATAGAAGTCCAGCAGGCTGTTAGCGGAGTGATAATCCGGGAAACGATGATCCTCGGGGAGATAGCCAATTTGCTTGCGTACGCGGGCTGTGCCACAGGGTTCGCCCAGCATCTCTGCCTCCCCCGAGGTCAGACGGGCAATGCCGAGCAGAATCTTGATCATGGTGGTCTTGCCGGCCCCATTCTGACCCAGCAGCCCAAAAATCTCGCCACGCTGCACGCTCAGGGAGACGCCCTTGAGCGCTCGAATTTTGCCGTATTCCTTGACCAGATCGCGAACCTCGACAACGGGGTGTCGACCCGCCTGGAGCGCAGGGAAGCGGTCTGATCGCGGCGCAGGACGAGGATCGGCGGAGATATGGCTGTCGTGCGAAGGATCCATGAACCACTCACCTGGAGGTTGATCGGACTGAGGAGTCGGAAGTCGGGGCAACAACCAGCGCACCTATAGGTTATGGATTGCGCCCCTCCTGGATAGAGGAGGCTCCCGGGAAGCCTCCTCCTACCTCAGTCTTCGTTGCAACGCTTCCAGTCTTGCGCCCTTCCACGCAAGCAGGCGAGCGAAGGACCATCAGGGTTTGGCTGCCAGCGCCTTCTGCACCACCTGCTCGACATCCTTGAAGGTGAATTCCTCCTCATTGACATCGAACTTCTTCACCAGCTTGCCATCGCGGCCAAAGACATAGGTGACTGGCAACCCCTTGAGCTTGAACTGATCCTGCCATTCCTCCTTGTCCTCGTAGCGATAATTCGGCAAGGTCGAGTTCTTGGCGGTGAGGAACTTGAGCGCTGGCGCATGGTTCTCCTTCTCGTCCACGGTCAGCGATAGACACACCACGCCCCTGTCGGCATAGCGCTTATTGAGATCCAGAAAATCAGGATATTTTTTCATGCAGGCGGTGCACCAGGTGGCCCAGACATCGACCACGACCACCTTCCCCTTGTGGCTGGCCAGCACCTTTTCCCAGTCCTTGTAGGTGACGGTCTTCAGTTCCACCTTGGTCGCTTCCCTGGGTGCAGCGGGAATCTCTCCTGAGATCCCCACCAGGCTCGCCACGGTACCTGCCAGCAACCCCAGCAGCAGGGCACGACGCACCATCGACATGATGATTCCTCCTTACAAGGCAACGGGGAACGTTCAGAGCAGGGGACCACAAGCCCTTCAAGGTTGGACCGCCAGTTGCTTCGTCACTTCCGCTTCAACATCCTGATAGGTCCAGTGTTTGGAAGGATCGTTGCTATCAAAGCGGCGCGCCAGTTTGCCATCGCGGCCGTAGACAAAGACTGCGGGCGGCCCTTTCATCTCAAACCGGTCCCCCCACTCTTCTTTATCCTCGTAACGGTAGTTCGGGAAGGTGGCCTTGCTCTTGACCAGAAAGCGCAGCGCGCCGGGTTCGCCTTCCTTATCATCGAGAGTCAAGGACATGCACACCAACCCCTGGGGCGCATATTTGTGATGCAGTTCGACCAGGTGCGGAAATTCCTCCTTGCACGTGGTGCACCAGTCAGCCCAGAAATCGATGACCACCACTTTCCCCTTGTGCGTGGCAATCGCCTCCTGCAGCTGGGCATAGCTCACCGGCGTCACTGTGATGCTGCCTGCGGAGGGAGCGCCGGTCGATCCGCTGGCTCCCGTGGACGAGGACACACTCCCCCCGCTACAGCCACTGAGAGTGAGCACGACAAGAACGCCGGCGCAGAGCAGAGACCGCGGACAGAAACGGACAGGCATGAAAGATCACTCCTGAAAAAACAGGCCGGGACAGCGCTCCCCAACAGGAAGGCTGTCCCGACATGACGACCCGTGCCGAACGGAGTGGTTACTTCTTGTACTGCACCCCACAACCCCGCGCGCGCGTCTCGGCGGTCTCAACCGACTTCCCCGCGAGAGTGGCTTCGACCGCCGCTTCCAGGTAGTTGACCTTCGGACTCTTCTGGGAATCGTCCATCGCGCCCATGTAAACGAGCTTGCGTTCCTTGTTGAAGACGAAGAATTCCGGTGTCACCGAAGCACCCAGTGCCTTGCCAATCTGCTGCGATTCATCGTAGGCGTAGGGAAAGTTGAACCCCTTCTCCTTGGCCCGCTGGGTCATGGCGACCAGTTTGTCCTGGTCGTTGGTGTTGACGTTGATGGCGATAATGCCGACCTTGCTGTCCTTCCCGGCGTACTTCTTGGTGAAGGCAATAATGCGATCCTCGTAGGCGACCGCGACGGGACAGTGGTTGCAGGTTACAACGACCACCACCACATCCTTGTCCTTCATGTCGACCAGAGAGTACGACTTGCCATCCGCACCCGGGAGATTGCTGAACGTTGGGGCGGGGTCGCCAATGCTGATCTTGCTGTTGAACTTTCCGGCCTGAGCGGGCACCACGGCCAGTGCCAGCACCACCACGAGGCTACTCAGACGACGAATCATGCGATACTCCTTCCAGGTTGCGGTCCTGTCCGACCTTCGGATCGGACCTGTTGCTGCTTTAAAGAGATTTAAGATACTCAATGAGATCACGTAACTCCGTCTCCGTGAGCTTGCCTCGACCAAGCACCTTATCGGGATCGTGCGCTCCTTTGAGCACCTCCTCCAGGGTACTTGCCCGTCCATCGTGCAGATAGAGAACGCGATCATGAACCCCAGTCAAGGACGGGGTATTGAAGCCCCGATAGACATCCTGAGGGGCACCAAGCCCCACATCGTGAATCTTGCCGTCGGTGAAGTACGCGCCGGAATGACAGCGGACACATCCAGCCTTTTCGCCACGAAACACCTCGCGTCCCCGTTTGGCGGCTTCCGTGAGGGAACCATCGGCCTGCAAATAGGGATTGGGTGGAGACTGCAAGGTGTCCAGAAACGCACGGAGCGCCTTGACGTCTGTCTCGCTGGGCGCCCCGTTGGGGAGCATGGTATCGACCATTGATTTGCGTAACCCCGCGTTCAGATCCTTTTGCCAACCGTGCCAGGTCCACGGCCCCGTGTGAGTGACATTCCGCAGGGTTAGCACCGTCTTGAAGTTGCCAAACCGACCATCGTTGCGCGTATCCATCACCTGGGCGTTGGTGTGCCCCTCATAGTGGCAACTGTGGCAGCTATACCACTGATCGAGGGAGCGCTGAGCATCGTAGAAGATCGTTTCGCCCTGGCGCGTCTCCGACGGCTCTTTCGGGCCCCCCAGGGCAATCGTGCGCACCACCTTGCGTTCGGCCGGATCGACCACTTGGACCGCGTTGAGCAGATAATTGGCGACGTAGATGCGTTTGCCATCACGTTGATAGCGGACCGCCATGGGTCGTCCGCCCAGCGGAATGCGGGAGAACCGCTCGCGATCCGAGCGCAGGTCGGGGTGGATGTGATCCCCCGGTCCCCCATAATCTTGCCAGGGCAATCCCTTGAGGCGATACATCAGCAATTCGTGCGTGCCAGAAGCCGCGCAGGCCAGCCACCGTTCATCAGGGCTCAAGGCCAGTCCGTGGGGATCGCCCACCGCCTGCCCCGGGGGATCGAGGGCAATCGCTTCGCGTCGAGCTGCTCGGTCCAGGCGCACCCGGGCAATGCGACTGGCCAGCACCCAGCCCAGGCGAATGTTGTTGGCCGTGATCGGATTGCGTCGATAGACAATCCAGGGGAAGTACACAAACTGGCCATCGCCAGAAATCTGCATCTGACCGAGATTCAGCCCCGCAAAATCCTCGGTAAAAAGGACCTTCCGCGCGACAGGGTCCACCACTGCCACGCCACCATCACCATTCACCCCCACCGCCAGGCGCTTCCCATCCGCGCTCAAGGCCAGATAGCGCGGCCAGCGACCCACCGGAATCTGGTGCACCACCTGCCTGGTCGTGAGATCGATCACCGCCACCTTGTGCCCGCTCGTCAGGGCGACATAGGCCAGCTTGCCATCCGCCGAGATCGCCAATCCGCGCGGCTCAAAACCCAGCCGCAGGACCGCTCCTGGGCGCAGGCGGCCGTCCTTCAACTCCAGCAGATGCAATTCCCCGGAGAAGGTCGCCGTCACCAGGACCCGACGTTCATCGGGCGTAAGGGCAAGTGCGGAAGGACGGTTGCCACAGCGTACCTCGTCGAGAATGCGGCTATCGGCAAGTCGAACCAGCGACACCGTCCCGGCAGTCTGATTGACCGTGAGGAGATGCTTTTCATCCCGGGTGAGCAGAAGATCAACCGGCGAGCGATCAGAAACCGGCTGGCTTGCGGTTGGCTCGGTGGCCTGACTGGTGGGGGAAGCATGGCGAACCGGAATCAGCATTACCACCACGAGCAAACCAGCGAGGCTGAAGGGCAGAATCCGTCGCACGCTTACTCCTTTGTTCCACGGCAGGAAAAATCGCTGGGGAAAGGTCAACGTCTCTCCTTACTCGTGCGGACAGGCGCCTTAGAGGAGGTTTTCAGGCTCGTCGCGCACCGCCCCTGCCAGATGAGCTTGCGAAAGGAGCAAGCGTGCGCACCTCTTGTTGCTTGACGACTCCGCGCTCGGTTTATTTGATGCCACAGGGCTTTTTCGCACGCGGTGGTGGAGGGCGCAATCGTGGAACTGGATGTATTAACGTTGTCGCGGCTACAGTTTGCGCTGACCGTGATGTTCCACTATCTTTTCCCGCCCCTGTCGATTGGCCTGGGCACGTTGATGGTTTTCATGGAAGGGATGTATCTCAAAACGGGCCAGCGCCAGTACCATGGCATGACGCGCTTCTGGACCCGCATCTTTGCCGTGAATTTTGCGATGGGGGTGGCAACCGGGATTGTCATGGAGTTCCAGTTCGGCACCAACTGGGCGCACTACTCTCGCTTTGTGGGGGATGTCTTTGGCTCGGCACTGGCGGCGGAGGGGATTTTCGCCTTCTTTCTGGAATCGGGCTTTCTCGCAGTCCTCGTTTTCGGTTGGGACCGCGTGTCGCCGCGCATGCACTTCTTTGCGACCTTGATGGTGGCGCTGGGCTCCATCTTTTCCGCCATCTGGATTGTGGTGGCCAACTCCTGGCAACAAACGCCCGCCGGGTCCGTGATTCGCAACGGCCGCGCCGAGGTGGTTGATTTCTGGGCGATGGTCTTCAATCCCTCGTCGATGATCCGGCTGGCGCATGTGCTCATGGGATCCTTCGTCCTGGGAGCCTTCTTCGTGATGAGCATCTGCGCCTTCTACATTCTGCGCGGCCGCCATCTCGATTTTGCTCGCCGCTCGTTCACGCTCGCCCTGATTTTCGGGGCGTTGGCCTCGCTGGGTTCGGGACTCACCGGACACGCCTCGGGAGTCGAGGTGGCCAACCATCAGCCGGCCAAGTTGGCTGCCTTCGAGGCACACTTTCATTCCACGGAGGGAGGAACGCCGCTGCTGCTTTTTGGCATTCCCGATCCGGAACGGGAGCAGGTCGATCATGCGGTCTATTTTCCCGCGGGATTGAGCCTGCTGGTCCACGGCGATCTGACTACCCCGGTGGTCGGCATGGATCGCGCCGCGATTCCGGGGCTGGATCGCCCCGCGACGCGGGCCGATAAACCGCCAATCATGATCCCGTTTCTCTGCTTTCATATCATGGTGGGGCTCGGCACCTTGTTTGTGCTGTTGACGCTGTTTGCCCTCTATCTGCGCTGGAAAGGAACTCTCTTTGAAAAGCGCTGGCTGCTCTGGATTTTCGTGGTGGCGGTGGTTGGTGCCTACCTCGCGAACCAGGTCGGCTGGATCGCCGCGGAGGTTGGGCGCCAACCGTGGATTGTCTATGGTCAGCTGCGCACTGCCGACGGGGTGTCACCGAGCGTGGCGGCCGATCAGGTGCTCGCCTCCATTTTGATGTTCGGCTTTGTCTACCTGATGCTCTTCCTGGTCTGGGTGTTCGTCCTCAATAGCAAGATTCAACATGGCCCCGACGAGGAACCGGAGGAGCCGGTTTCTCCGGGCGCTCGACCCGGCGATCTGTTCGAGGCGGCGGGAAGCCTTGCGGCGCGTGGTCGTTCGCTCACCTCTCCGGACAACCAGGAGTAATACAATGGATGGCATCACCTCGCTGCAACTCTTCTGGTTTGTGCTGCTCGGCATTCTCATGGCCGGGTACGCCATCCTGGACGGTTTCGATCTGGGAGTCGGCATCCTGCATCTTTGTGTGCGCACCGACCAGGATCGGCGCATTCTGATGAACTCCATCGGTCCGCTCTGGGATGGCAACGAGGTCTGGCTGGTGGTGTTCGGCGGGGCACTCTTCGCCGCCTTTCCCAATGCCTACGCCTCGGCATTCTCCGGGTTTTATACCGCCTTCATGATGCTGCTGTGTTGCCTGATCTTTCGCGGAGTGTCGATGGAGTTTCGCAGCAAAATGGAGGCCCGACTCTGGCGCCAGTTCTGGGATGTCGCCTTCTGTGTGGCGAGTGCGGTCGCAACCTTCCTGTTCGGCGTGGCCGTCGGCAACTCGATCAAGGGACTTCCGCTCGATGAGCACGGCGATATTCGCATTGGCCTTCTGGGTCTGCTCCACCCCTACCCGATCCTCGTGGGCCTCTTCGCCGTCTCCACCTTTGCCATGCACGGCTCGATCTATCTCTATCTGAAAACCGAGGGAGATCTGCAGCAACGTGTGCAGCGCTGGATGTGGCGGACCTTCTTTCTCTTTTTGGCGATGTATCTGTTGACCAGCGTTGCCACGCTGAGTTTCATCCCCGAGGCCACTGCCAAGTACCAGCGGTTTCCCTGGGCCATCGTTGTGCCCCTCCTGAACGTGCTGGCGATCGCCAATATCCCCCGCGCCATCTATCAGGGGCGCCCCTTCGATGCCTTTATTTCCTCCGCCTGTACCATCGCCGCGTTTACCTTTCTCTTTGGCCTGACCCTCTTCCCCTACATGATCGTTTCCAGCGTCGATCCGGCCCACAGTCTGCGAGTGGACAATGCCGCCTCGTCGGAGCAAACGCTGCAAACGATGCAAATCATCGCGTTCCTGGGGATGCCGTTTGTGCTGTCCTACACCGCAGTCGTCTACTGGGTCTTTCGCGGCAAGGTGAAGATGAGCAAGTTCAGCTACTAAGTAACACCGGGCGCCGAGGCGTCTCGACACAACCGGACGGCTGTGCCCTTGACAGGCTCCCGCGAACCGCTAGGATGGATATGAGACTGAATCTCAATAGCAATCCGTTGAGACGGTCTTCCCCACCACCCTCGCTTCTTTGTGGGTTTGCCAATGGATGGGATGTGTGCTTCTCACAACTGCAATGACTGCCAGGGGCAATTCCTTTGCCGCTGCCTTCAGGTCACCGAGGAAATGGTGATTGAGGCGATTACGCGTCTCGGCCTGCAAACGCTGCAGGAAATTCGCGAGCACACCGGCGCAGGCACCGGGTGCAACGCGTGCCACCGACGCCTTCGCCAATGTCTCGAAGAACACCGTTATTCGCTCGCCTCGCCAATTTGCTCGGTCAAGTAATTCTGCAGTCCGACCGCCTCGATCAGCTGCAGCTGGGTTTCCAGCCAGTCGACGTGTTCCTCGGATTCGACCAGGATCGGTTCCAGCAATTCCCGTGTGCCGTGATCCTGTAACCGCGAACAGAGTTCGATCGTGGCGTTGTAATGCTTGGCGCCTCCCATCTCCAGGGCCAGGTCGTACTCGAACTGCTCCTTGACGTTGGTCCCCACCCGGATCACATCGTAACGCGCGATCTCGGGCACCCCTTCCAGAAAGAGGATGCGATCGATCAACTTCTCGGCGTGCTTCATCTCTCCCATCGATTCGTGGTAATGTTTCGCGCCCAGCTTCTTGAACCCCCAGTTCTGGCACATCTT
>JAKOSN010000311.1 GCA_029777335.1 Planctomycetota bacterium | reverse complement strand
AGATCGCGTTCGTCGCCGCCGCCCTCGATGTTGATGCCCTGGCACTTCAGGAGGTGGGGGAACACCTGCACGATTCCGGACAACCCAACGCCGGCGAGGTGATTCGGCAGCGGTTGGAACACTGGACGGGACAGCCGTGGCATCATGTCTTTCGCATGGCCCATGTGGGGTTCAAGGTTTATCGCGAGGGGGTTTCGCTGCTCGCCCGAGTGCCCCTGGAAGAGGTGACAGAGTATCGCCTGAGCACCGATCCGCTGGCGCGCAATGTCCTGCTGGCCACACTTCCGCTCGGCGCTCTCCGGGTGCGCCTGGGAACGGTGCATCTCTCCTGGCCGGCGGCGGGGGGAGCCGACCAGGTGAAGTGCCTGCTCGATCACCTGGGCGAGGAAGCCTCCACGGGGCGCGACGCGCTCCTGGTGTGCGGCGATTTTAACGCGCTGAGCCACGCCACCCAGATTCAACGGATGCTCCAGGCCGGCTTTCTCGATGTCTCCGCGCTCAGCGGCGGAGAGGCGGCCTCGTTTCCAACCGCCACACATCAGCACTGGCAGTCCGGTCCCGCCCCGCCGCGCGGCAGTCGGTCCGAGTTTCAGCTGGTCTCACGGATCGATTACCAGTTTCTCCACGCTCCCTCCCCAACTCCTCGGTTGACCTGTCGGGCGTGCTTGCCTCTTTTCCACGGGCGCGCGCTTGCCAATGTCTACCAACCAGTGGTGAGCGATCACATCGGGTTGCTTGGCATTTATGAACGCCTGGACACATCTGGCCCGGCTTGATCTTGCGAAGTTGTCTGCTTGCGGGTATGAGCCTCATTTCACCCACGGCACCGTTCCTGTTCTGCCAGAAGGCACGCTGTTCGCCTGCGGCATGGCCGGGATGAGGGAAACGATCATGAAGCCCTGGATGGCGACACTCCTGACCGTCCTTCTGGGAACCTCGGCCGCATTGGCGCAGTCGGGAAAACTGCAGCAGGTGCGCGAAGCGGTCGATAACCCCGCGCCGAGCACCACACCCAACAATGATGCTTTCGAGCCCCCCGATGATTCCGAGAGTTTCATCGGCCAGACGCTCGGGCCGATCTTGCTCGCGCCCTTCTGGTTGCCCCACACTGCACTCAACGACGATTTTGAGCGCGACGGCTATTTCCCCTTCTATCCCTACGCGGATCATTTCAACGGGTACATGCATCGGGAACCACTCTCGGACTACCCAAACTTTGTCCCCCGCGAGGTCGCCGGCCGACTGAGCCTGGACTATGGCGATAACTTCGACGATCTGCAGCGTTTCTCCGGGCAGGTACTGCTGGAAACGTCCGCCCGCTTCGGGATCGAGGCGCGCGGCAACTATTACCGCGAACACTTTCCCTGTGGCTGTGTCGACGATCTGTTTGTGGGTCACTTCGATGTCTTTTACCGCTTCGCCCAGCACGAAAAGGTGCAGATGTATGCCGGGCTGGGCGCCAACATGTTCGACGATCGTTACAAGAATCGCTGGGGTTTCAACTTCACCTACGGCGCGGATTATTTTCCCTGCCAGCCGCTGGTGCTCTCCAGCGTGATGGATCTGGGCACTCTGGGCGATGCGGGCCTCTTTCACCTGCGCGGCACGGTCGGGGTCATGCTCAACCGGTGGGAGATCTTTACTGGCTACGATTACCTGAACATCGGCGGAACCGCGCTGCAAGGACCGCTGGCCGGGGTGCGCCTGTGGTTCTAGGCCGCGCGCTTCAGCCCTCGAACTCCACGCCTGGTTCACCTTCACGCACTTCGCCGATCACAAAAGTCGGAATCATCTGATCGGACAGCTGGCGCTGGATGCTCTCGGCAAAGTAGCGACTGACGATCACCACAAAACCGATGCCCATGTTGAAAACGCGGAACATCTCCGTCTCGTCGATGTTCCCCAGACGCTGCAGCCAGGGGAACACAGGGGGAATGGGCCAGCTCTGGCGGCGCAGAAAGACTCGTCGCCCCGGCGGCAGAATGCGCGGGATGTTCCCTTCCAGCCCCTCGCCGGTGATGTGCGCCAGTCCGCGAATCACCCGCCGCTTCACCGGGTAGTGGTGGAGCAGATGCTTGATGGCACGGACATACAGTCGGGTTGGCTCCAGCAACTCCTCCCCGACCGTGCGCCCCAACTCGGGAACGAAGTCGCGGACCGTTAACCGCGCGTGGTCAAAGACCGCCTTGCGCACCAGGCTGTAGCCATTGGAGTGAATCCCGCTCGATGACAGCCCCAGGACCACATCCCCCGGACGGATGGTGCGGCCATTGATGATGCGATCGCGTTCCACCACTCCCACGCAGAACCCCGCCATGTCATAATCGCCCGGCTGATAGAAATCCGGCAAGATTGCCGTCTCGCCCCCCACCAGCGAGCACTCCGCCTCGATACAGCCATTGCTGATGCCCTTGATCAGATCGCGGGTGAGGTCCGGATCGTCCTTGGGCATGGCCAGGTAGTCGAGAAAGAAGAGCGGTTCGCCGCCGGTGCACAGGCAGTCGTTGACCGACATCGCGACCAGATCGATGCCGACCGTATCGTGCTTGCCGGCCAGGCTGGCGATCTTGAGCTTGCTCCCCACCCCGTCGGTGCTGGCGATCAGCACGGGATGGCGATAGTTGCGCGCGAAGAGGCGTGTGTTGAAGTCCAGGCTGAAGAGGCTGGCGAATCCGCCAAAGCCATCCAGCACGCGTGGGGTGTGCGTCCGCCGCAAAAACGGCACCATGCCAGCGAGACTCTTCTCGTACAGGTCGAGATCGAGGCCGGCGTCGCGGTAAGTCAGATGAGTCATAGCAAGGTTGCCGCGTGTCCCAGGGAATCCAGTGGCGTGGCTCGTCGCACACCTGAAGTCAATATACCAGAATCCCGCGCGCGACGAGCCGGTCAGGGGCGGTGCACCTGCAGCAAAATTGGCGAAGTGGTGAAGGTGTGCCAGCGAAGACGGGTATCCGGGGGCGCCGAGACCGCCACATGGTAGCGCACCCGGAGCGAATAGGTCCCGGGCTCAGTCCAGTACCAGCCAGCCGCCGTCGCGCGCGTTCCCTCCACCAGCGCCCCGATCCGCAAAACCGTGCTCATTCCGGGGCGCAGTTCGACCGCCGTCGGCTGAAGCGAGGGAGTTGCGCTTCCCGGAGGGAGCGTGAACCGCAGCACGTCGGGGCCGCGCAGATCAAGGTGGAGTTCCGTCCCGGGCTGTTCGGGATGGAGCAGCAAGGTCCACGGTGTTTCATTCCGCAATCCCACCGCCAGCTGCACGCGCGGAGGCGCTGGGAGAATCGCTCCAGGGGCGAGAAGCTGGCTCCTCGTTGCAGCATCGGGAGCGAGGGTGTAATCCAGACGTGTCGAGGGCGCCGAGAGCACCATCTTTTCCTGCTGAGGAGAGGCACGAACTGGCGCGGGGAGATCGGCTCGACTCTGCGGGGCGAGCCAGGCCACGTTCAACGGTTGAGGGGAAGGAGCCGGGGTGTGCAGATCGAGCATGGCCGCCAGTCCCACGGTGAGGAGAAAGGCGGCCGCCACCCCGGCCAGCTGGCGCGCGACGCGCAGGGGCGGACGAGGGAAGAACGACAGAATGGATCGGAAGCCTTCCCGCGCCGGGCGTGCCTGCTGGTGCAAACGAACTTCAAGCCGAGCCAGCGCCGCCGTTTCCCGATGGTGCCAGTCGAGCCCTGCCTGCAGCTGGCGTGCTTCCTGCAGTTCCAGGCGACAGGAGTCACACCGCGCCAGATGGGTTTCGATCGCCTGCGCTGTGCGCGGGGCACAGGCCTCGGCCGCATAGAGATCGAGTTGGGGGGCCACCTCGGCACAGGTCAGCGGGTTCATGGGTTGCCTCCTCCCAGGCGGACACGCAACGCCTTGTAGGTACGGGCGAGCACACTCTTGATCGTTCCCACCGGGCGTCCCAGCGTTTGCGCAATCTCCTCACAGGTCTTGCCGTCGCCATGCTTCAACTGCAACATCTGCCGGGTTTCCGCGGGTAACTCGGCCAGGCTCTCCCGCAAGCGACGATTCTGTGCTTCTGCCTCTTCACGCTCCTCCAGGAGGGTCAGTTCACTCGGAGCAACAACCTCCTCCGCCTGGTGCGGATCGCTGAATGAGCGAGGTTGTTTGCGTCGCGCCCATTTGCCCCAGCAATGGTGAGCAATTCCGAACAGCCAGCTGCTAAAGTGATCCGGGACACGTCCCTCTCTGAGACTTTGAAACGCCTGCAAGAAGGTCTCCTGGGCAAGATCCTCAACCACATCGGCCTGCCCCACACGGCGGAGGAGAAAACTTGCCACGGGGCGGTAATAGCGATGGGTCAACGTGGTGAACGCAGCCGTATCACCCCGGGCAGCCCGCTGTACCAGCACCGTCTCCGCGACCGTCGCCGGTCCTTCCATGGTGGACCCCTCTCCACGCGTGCAGCCCGTCAGGGCGTGCGGGGGAGATCCTCTCCGCGAACGCTCTGACGGGCCTGGGTCGAGATCGTTGCTTCTCCGATCGTCAGTAAAGCACGGGCCGGAGAGCGGTCAAGGGGTCGCGAGCGTTATTTCCCTCCCTCGGGGAGAGCGAGCGGCAACAGCGAGTAGGTCACCGTCACCGTCACGGTCATCTCCTGTTCCCCACTGGCGATCGGCAGTCCCTTGGTGGCCGAGGCGGGGACATGCTCATACTGCAGGCGATACAGCGGCGCCACGGACTGATCGGAGATCGACACCACCTGGCCGAGGTTAGCGCCAGCGCCGTTGGCGTAGAGTTTCGCCTTGCGCCGTGCCTCGCTGACCGCCTTCATCCGGGCCTGGTCGAGCAACTTCTCGGCCTCGGAGGAGCTAAAGGCGATGTTCATGGAACGGTTGGCCCCGTTCAGCACCAGCTCATCGAGAATCCTGCTCAGGTCGTCCAGTTTGCGAACCGTGACTTTCAGATCGTAGGAGACCGTGTAGCCCAGCAGACGCGGCTCCTCATTCTTGGGATAAAAGTATTTTGGACTGACGTTCAACCCCGTCGTTTGCAAATCCTTCAAGGCGACGCCGTTCTTCTGCAGCACGGCAAAGAGACGCTCCACAATCTCCCGATTCTTCTGCCACGCGTCGGCCGCCGTCTTCCCCTCGCCCACCACGCCGACCGTGATGTAGCCCGTATCTGGCACATAGGGGATCTTTCCCGTCCCGGTGACGGTGATATCGGCGCTGGCCAGTCCGGTGCAAATCAGGAGGGCCAGGGTAGACAGAATGGTTTTCATGACAAACCTCGCTTTCCGTGGCAGAACGCCACAACTGGTGATGGGACCCATGAGCCGAGAGGCGTTGATGGGTTGGAAGGACGCTCTCGTCTCTCCTCACCAGGTGAGTACCGCGAGGGGAAAAACGGTTGCAAAAAAAACGAGATTTTCGCGTGGTCAACTCGTGGCGCCGGGCAGGAGGGGGAGCATTTCCTCGTCGGCGGAGCGCAGCCGCTGTACGGCGCGCGCAATCCGCTGAGCCGCTTCCTCGACCTGCTCCACGGTGAGCAAAGCGTTCAGGCTGAAGCGCATGGCCGAGCGCAGCAGCTCGACGGGGACCCGCATTGCCGTGAGCACCGGCGAGGGCAGCAGCGACCCCGACGAACACGCCGATCCCGTGGAACATGCCACCCCTACCAGGTCGAGCTTGATCAGGAGCACATCCGCGTGCACCCCGGGAAACGAAAGATTCATCGTATGCGGAACGCCGCTGTTCTCGGGACCATTGAGGACCACGGGCGCCGCCTGCTGGCGCAGCACTTCCAGAAAGCGCCGCCGCAGGGCCTCGATGCGCATCGTGCGGATGCGCATCTCTTCGACCGCCAGGGCGAGGGCGCGGGCCAACCCCACCACCAGAGCGACGGGCTCGGTCCCCGGACGGATCCCACGCTGTTGATGTCCCCCCCACAGGGCAGGTCGAAGATGGGTGCAGCGATTGATCAACAACGCGCCGACCCCCTTGGGACCATGAAACTTGTGCGCACTGAGGCTGAGGGTGGCGACCCCCAGTTCGTGGAAGTGGACCGGAATCTTGCCCACCGCCTGGACCGCATCGCAATGAAGTGCCACTTCGGCAGGGAGGCGTTCGGCCAGTTCGCGCACCGGCTGGAGGGCGCCGGTCTCGTGGTTGGCGCGCATCAGCGCAACCAGCCGTGTTTCGGGATGAAGAAGAGCGTTTATCTCTTCAATCTGGGCCACACCCTCTCTGGAGACCGGAATGTCGCTCCGGCGAAAACCGCGTTGTTCGAGTTGTCTGATAGGTTCGCTCACGCTGGGATGTTCGATCGGGCTCACCAGGAGGTGTCCCGGCGGCTCGCCTGCCAGGCCAGGGAGGGCGAGATTGTTGGCCTCGGTCGCTCCGCTGGTGAAGATCACCTCGTCGGGATGCGCGCCGAGCAGCTGGGCGACCTGTTCGCGTGCATCGTCGAGTGCCCGGCGGGCCTGCCGTCCTTCCTGGTGGGCACTGGCAGGGTTGCCGGCGATGCCATCGAGATAGGGGCGCATCGCCTCCCAGACCGCCGGCAGCATCGGGGTGGTGGCGTTACTATCGAGGTAAATCCGCTGCATGGCACAACCTCTCTCGCTGGCGCGATGGCTGCAGGGAGAGCGATGAGTACAGCCCGCAAAGCAGTGCTGACCTCCTCGCTCTCTGCACTCCGCACCATTCATCTCAGAGGAGAGGCAATTCGCTGTCCAGGGGAGATTCGCAGGTGCCCCGGGCGCGGTCGTGGGGAATACTCGTTATAGAGCCGCCAGGACGGCGCGGGTCATGTCCTCGGTGCGAGCGGTGCCCCCCAGATCGGGAGTGCGTGTCCGCCCGGCCTTGAGCACGCTGGCGACTGCCCCCCGTAGTGCATGCGCCGCGCGATCCAGACCAAGGTGGTCCAGCATCAGCGCCGCCGACAGAATCGCGGCGAGCGGATTCGCAATCCCCTTGCCGGCGATATCAGGCGCCGAGCCATGGACCGGCTCGAACATGCTGGGAAAGGTGCGCTCGGGGTTGATGTTGGCACTGGAGGCCAGCCCCACACTCCCGGTAACCATGGCACTCAGATCGGT
>JAKOSN010000310.1 GCA_029777335.1 Planctomycetota bacterium | reverse complement strand
GGCAAGTTCACTCATCCTGCGGGGGCGCCGGATAATCATCTGCTCACGGTGTATTCGCCTGGTCCGGTGAATCATCAATACACGTTCTTGCCGCAGCTTGATGGTGGGATCTACCTGATCAAAAAAGGCGAGGTGGTTGAGGAACCGGCGCAGATGCGCTTGATCAAGAACGATCCGGAGTACAACGAAAGCTGGCCGCGTCCCGTTGTTCCCTATGAACGCATTTATGGCGTCAAGGAACCGAAGTTATTGCCACGTTTGCCCAACGATGGCACCCTCTCCAAACATTTGCCCGAGGGAACGCCTTTTGGCCTGGTAGGGACATCGAGCTTTTACAAGCGCGAAAGTTATCCCAACGGCGTGGTGCCAAAAGGGAGCATGACGGCGACCTATGCGGGTGGAAACGACCCGTGGAAAGGGCTGGATGCTTTCACCAGTCACGGTAACGGGATGCCGCTGAACTGGCATAACCAGGGGGCCGATGCGGGGCTTTATACCAACGAGCAGATTCATGCGGTGCGCATCCTGGCGATGGAACCCACGTCGGATCGGCATGGTGCTCTGTCGGGGCGGCGTTATCACAACCATGCGGGCGAACGGCTGCGTATTCTCGGCGAAATTCCACTGCGCAAATTCCAGGGTGACAAACAACCGCTCGATCCGGATGGCAACCCCGATACCAGTTTTCTGGCGCGGATCCCTGCTGATGTGGGGTTCACTTTTCAAACGCTTGATCGGCGCGGAATGGTGCTCAACATGGCGCAAACGTGGCATCAATTGCGCCCCGGAGAAATTCGCACCAATTGTGGCGGATGTCATGCCCACAGCCAGGAACCGACGGACTTCAACAAGACTCGTGCGGCCAGGGCAGACTATCCTGTGTGGGATCTGGTGAACAGCACCCCCGTGCTCACCGACAAGGCACACGATGAATCCAAGAAGAAATGGGATGTTGAAGATCGCTCGGGGCTTCGGACTGTGAAACGCGGTCCGCTGAACGTTGAATATTTCCGCGATATTCAACCGATCCTCAAACGGAGTTGTGTGGCGTGTCACAGTGGCAAGGACGGGAAGGACCCAGCGGGGAATCTCGATCTTGACGCCGATCATGAACAGGTGCAGTGCGATCATCATGGCAAGTTTCCGGGCACCTACACACGATTGGCGATGGATGAGCGGGCGAAATTTGGTTACAAGCCGGTTGGCTGGGACAGCTGGGGGTATCCCAATGCCTCACGCTACATTCGCATGTTCCAGGCGCGGCGCAGCTTGTTGATGTGGAAGATTCATGGCGAACGGCTTGATGGTTTTAGCAATGATGATCATCCGTCGGAGGCCAAACCAGGCGATCGTACCACGTTGCTCTTCAAAGGGGAGAAGGTGAGCGTGGAGAAAAACCGTGCCCGCCAGGATCTGGATTACACGGGGAGCCCGATGCCTCCGCCGCAGGCCGTTCGGGCAGGGAAGGTGAAACCGCTCAGCGATGAGGATCGGCGCACCCTGGCGCGCTGGATCGATCTGGGGTGCCCCCTCGATCTGGATTACGACCCGCAGAACCCAGAACGAACGGGATGGGGTTGGATGCTCGATGAGCAGAGACCCACGTTGACCTTGACCTTACCCCGCGCGGGGAGCAACCCTCCGCTCACGCGCATTCTTCTTGGCATGCACGATTATGGTACCGGACTGGATCGTGACCATTTCAGCGTGGTGGCGGACTTTGCCATCGATGGCATCAAGGCGGGGGAGGAACTTGCCTCGCGCTTTGAAGAAAAGTCTCCAGGCGTTCTGGAATGGAAGTTGAGCAAACCGCTCGCGACGCTTGCTCGGGGCACGGTGCGCGTTCGCGTCAAGGATCGGCAGGGGAACCTGAGCGTGGTGGAACGAACCTTCTCGATCAAGGGGCAGTAATCCGGCGCTCGAGGGCGGAGACCCGGAGTTTCCGCCCTCGACGATTCCTGGGGCAATGGCTCAGGCGCCACGAACCTTGCGGATCAGCCAGATCACGAGGCCAACCAACCCCCCGACGACCGCACCGATGATCCCACCGCGGACCGCCGAGTTTCCCACGTTCTTGAAGAATCCCATCGACGAACCGGGGACAAACTCCTCGCCCGGATCGTATTTGAACGAATCGATGATTTTCATGAACTCCGGCAGTTGCTGGTTGAATTCACCGGCGCGCGCATAACAGTGCAGGAAGACCACCTTCCCCTTGCCGATAAAGCCGTAGCTGATCCCCTGCACCTTTCCCTCGTTAATCACATCGATCTCGGTGCGCATGATAATGCGCGCGTTGTTTCGATCGATCACCACCTCGCCAACTTTCAGGTTCCGGCCAACATCGGAGACCTGCGTTTCGACTTTTTTCACCTCGGTCTTCAACGCCTTGCCGAACTCTCGTTCAATGTCGTCGTACGATAGCCCATCAGTCGGGACAACCTGCGATTGCACCAGGATGTACGGGTAGTTGCTGGGGGCTTTTCGCGGATTGGGCCTGGGATGGAAGCCCGTGTCGTAGCGAACATTCCCCAGGCGCGCTCCGACCTCGCTGTTGATCTTGTGGATCATCTCGGCGGGGAGAGTGGACCAGTCGGTGGGGAGTTCGACGCTGAACTTGTGGGTCGCGTCGTGAAACGGCTCGGCGTGAACTGTCGCCGGGATGGTCAGCGCAGTCAAGAGCATCAGCAGGGAGGGGAGCATGGGGCCGAAGCGCATGGCAACCTCTGGAACAACGGGGAATCAATTATGCAGATAGAGTAGATAGAGGAGGAGCAAACCGCCAGTGATCACAAGGGTGGTGACGCCGGCGCCCCACAGCCAGCATACGCGTCGGGGGGTGGCAGGGGAAAAGGATCCATCCTCGGTGCTGGAGCGAACACGCACCGGACGCGTTGGCTTGGGTTCGCCCAGAGGAGGTCCGGCGGGGGCGGTCAACCAGGGACGAAGGGCCTCGATGTCAGTCAAGGGGCGATAGCCTTTTCTGGCTTCCAGCGAGGCGCGCGCGTTGAGGGGAATCTTGCCCAGACGGAGCAATTTTTCCAGGCGTTCGGGGGTGAAGCGAAACTGACAGAGTTGCCCGTTCTCCTTGCGAAAGCGCACATGCCAGATCTTGTTCTCGACCGAGGGCGTGTCCCGGGGGGTGGAGGGGCCGCTGACACTCTGCGAAAGATCGGGCATGGTGGGTTGGGCGGTGGAGGCCATGCAGGCGCGCATGTACGGATCCTGCAAGGCCAGATCGGGATCGGCAAAGGTGGGAACGGCGGCGGCCAGGCGGGACCGTTCCAGGTCGACGATCAGTTCGCTGGCGGTCTGATAGCGGTCGGTCGGCTCGCGCGCCAGCATCTTGGCCAGAATTTGATCGAGGACACGCGGGATGCTGGTGTTGAGCAAACTGGCAGTGACAAATTCGCCGAGGGCTTTTTTCTCGGTGAGTACCGTGTGGTTCTCGCCCGGGAAGGGAACCTCTCCCGTGAGCAGATGATAGAAGGTGGCGCCCAGCGCGAAGATGTCGCTGCGACCATCGGCGTTGCGGGCGTTCATCGCCTGTTCATAGGGCATGTAGTAGGGGGTGCCAAAGGCGAGGTTGGCCGAGGTCAAGGTACTTGATTCGTCGGTGCGCTTGGCCAGGCCCAGGTCGGCGAGCTTGGCCACCCCGGAACGGGTAATGAGGATGTTGTCGGGCTTGATGTCGCGGTGAATCACACTGCGTGAGTGGGCATGTTCGAGGGCGCGGGCAATATCCAGGATGATGTGGACGGCATCGCCCACGCTCAGGCGGCCAAAGCGATCGAGGAGTTCGTGGGCGCTGAAACCATCGACGTATTCCAGAACCAGGAAGTGCTTCCCGGTGCGCGGATCCTGCCCAAGGGCCAGGCCGCGGACAATACTGGGATGGTTGAGCGAGGTGGAACTGCGTGCTTCGCGATAGAAACGCTCCAGATAGGTGGCGTCCTTGGCGGTGAGCTGATCGGAGAGAACCTTGATGGCAACCTGGCGATTGAGTTTTTCGTGGAAGGCGAGGTAGACGGATCCCATCCCGCCCTCGCCGAGCCGGCGCAGAACGCGGAACTCGCCGATCGTCCGCAACTCTTGTTGCGGTTCGGTGGTCGCGCGTTGCCCCGTGCGCGCAGGGTCCAGGTGTGTGCGATCCATCGATTCCATGAACATCATTTCCCCCCGCTTGTGCGGACCGAGGGGGAATCAAGGGATAGAAATAGTGTATCGCTGCGAGCAACGGGCTGCAACGAAAATCACTCCAGGTGATTCGTTGGTGGGAGGGATGGCTTACTCCGCAGTCAAAATAATTCGAAAGCCGCGATTGTAGGCCCGGCGCGTGGGATCGTCGTAGAACCGCGTGGCCGAGCGCAGATCACTTGCGACGTTCAGCCAGGATCCGCCGCGCACCACGCGCATGGTGCCGTCGCGGGGTCCCTGCGGATCGGTTTGCGGACTGTGCCGATAGTAGTCGCGATCGTACCAGTCGGAACACCACTCCCAGACGTTGCCGTGCATGTCATGCAAACCCCAGGCGTTGGGGCGATCGTAGGAGCCCACGGGGGTGGGCCGTGCCGTGTAGGGACCGCGCTGGGCGTTGCCGTACTGGTAGTTGCCGTCGAAGTTGGCCACGAACGAGGAAAGGTCCTCGCCAAAGTGGAAGGGAGTGGTCGTGCCAGCGCGACAGGCGTATTCCCACTCCGCCTCGGTGGGGAGACGATACCTGTGCCGGGTGCGTTTCTCGGCAGCCAGCGTCCCCAGCCGAGCACAGAACTCGACCGCCTCGTCGTAGGTGACGTACTCCACGGGTTGATCGTCGGTGACGCGCCCATCTTCCTGGTGGTAGGAAGGATTGGTCCCCATCACCTGGCGGAATTGAGACTGGGTGACCTCGTGGACGCCCATGAAGAACGGTCGGGAGATCGTTACCGGATGCTGAAACTCATCGTCCTCGCGGCGTTCTTCACCGTCGGGCGAACCCATGACAAAACTCCCCGCGGGGATGCGGCGGAATTTCATCCCGAGACTGTTGGTCACCTCCTCACCGAGGAGGACGGTCGATCCTCCGTTGCCTGGATCCCCGTTTGATCCGCCTCTGGTGTTGTCGGGCTTGAACATGTGCCAGCCAACAAAGGCGGTGGTTCCCAGCACGGCCAGGAGCGCGATGACAAGGGGGACCCAGGCGCGCGGCCGGGGAGGGGTGGTGACAGTCTGCTCGGGAACCGTGGCCGAGTTGAGTGGATGCGGGGTGGGCATCGGGGTGGGGACGCGCTGCCCGCCGGAGGGGTTGGTCAGCACCACCGTTCCACAACGGGGACATTTGAGGCGACGCCCACGCGGAGCCTCCGGGAGACGGAGTTTCTGGCCGCACCCGGAACAGACGACGCGCACCAGGGCTGGTTCGTCGTCGGAATCGCCGAGCTTGTTGGTGTCCGACCCCGTGAGGTGGGTTCGGAGTGTTGGCATTGGGCCGGATTCGGTGGCGGTCTGTTGTAAATAGGTGTCCAGGGCGAAGGCGAAATCCTCCATGCTGCGAAAGCGCTGCTCGACCTTCTTGGCCAGGGCGCGCATGCAAATCCCGTCGAGCGCGGGCGGAATTCCCGGCTGCAGGGTCGAGGGGCGTTGCGGGTCGGCGTGCAGAATCTGGCCGTAGACCAGCGCGGGCGGACCGGTGAAGGGTAACTGTCCGCTGAGCAACTCATAGAGGATGACGCCGAGCGCATAAATATCGGTGCCCGGACCGAGAGCCGCGCGATCGTTGAGAATCTGCTCGGGGGACATGTACGCCGGCGTGCCAACCGAGGAGGCGGTCGCGGTGATGCGCTGACTATCGGAGTTGAACGCGCGGGCCAGGCCAAAATCCATCAACACCGGATCGCCTTCCAGCCGGATCATGATGTTGCCGGGCTTCAGATCGCGATGCATCACTCCGCGCTGGTGCAGATAATGGATGGCCTGCGCCAGTTGCCGCACCAGTTGCGCCGCCTGGCGCGGCGGCCAGGGGTGGCCTCCGCGCACCATGCGCGACAGGGGAGTGCCGTCGATGTAGGGCATCGTCAGGTAGTGGATCCCGTCGATCTGGCCCACATCGTAGACCGGGCAGAGATTGGGATGCTCGATCCCCGCCGCCACGCGCGCCTCGCGGTAGAAGCGGTCGATGTTGGTGGTGTCCTCGCCTTCCTGGAAGTGGGGCATCTTGAGGGCGACACGCCGGTTGAGTTGCCGGTCCTCGGCGAGATAGACGGTCCCCATCCCTCCTTCGCCGACCTTTTCCAGAAGGACGTAACGGCCAAACGGTCTGGGCAGAACCTCGATGGACGCCATGACGAACAAATGACTCCCGGTGATAATGATGGTACTAGTTTACCGCAGGGTGAGGCGCAAGGAAATCACGAAGTCGATCTCCGACATTACTTTTCTCTCCCCTGTCCCAGGGGGCAGTTCCTGGTTGGGGCCCTTCCCTCCTCTGGCGCGCGACAAAGGGGAACGCGGCGCGGAACAAACCGCGCCTGGTGGGGGTTCAAGAATGTGTTCTCCCGCCGTCCGCGGCATTCGAGTTGTTGCCCTTCCCAGACAGAGAAAGGCGGTTCATGCGAAGCATCATTGTTGGCGGATTCGTCCTTGTCATCCTGGGGCTGTCCGCGGTGCAGGGTGCCGTGCCGGAGGCCACGCTTGTCAATCAGTTGCCAGCGCGCACCATTGGTCCTGCCAACATGGGCGGGCGCATTGTGGACCTCGACGTGGTGGAGAGTAACCCTGAGATCCTGTACGTGGCGGCCGCCACGGGGGGTTTGTGGAAAACTACCAATGGCGGCACCACCTGGCGCCCGATCTTCGATCACCAGGACACACTTTGCCTGGGCGATGTGACGATCGCTCCTTCCAACCCCGACATTGTCTGGGTGGGGACGGGGGAGGCGAACCCGCGCAACTCGGTGAGCTGGGGATGTGGAGTGTATCGCTCCACCGATGCGGGTAGAAGCTGGCAACACATGGGCTTGCGCGAGACACGGCACATCGGTCGGCTCGCTATTCATCCCAAAAAACCCGAGATCGTCTTTGTGGCCGCCCTGGGGCATCTGTGGGGGCCCAACAAGGAACGGGGGCTCTATCGCAGCACCGATGGCGGAAAAAGTTGGCAGTCGGTGCTTCCCCTCGATGAAGACACCGGCTGCATCGATGTGGCGATCGATCCGGAGAAACCGGAGATTGTCCATGCCGCTGCCTGGCAGGTGCGTCGCGATGCCTTTTCGGGGGGCAATCCCGCCGTGCAGTGGGGGCCGAAAAGCGGCCTCTACCGCAGCGAGGATGGCGGGACCAGCTGGAAGAAGCTGAGTGCGGGTCTGCCCAGCCGTCCCCTGGGGCGCTGCGGGATCGCCGTCGCGCGCAAGGATCCGCGCATCGTCTATGCGGTGATCCAGACCGATCAAACGCCCTCGCTGGTGCGCAATTCGACGGGCCGCGAGAAGGGAGCGCTCGATCTGGGTGGGGTGTTTCGCTCCGAGGATCGCGGCCAGACGTGGACCAAGGTGAACGATCTCTGTCCGCGTCCCTTCTACTACGGCCAGATTCGGATCGACCCCAATGATCCGAAGCGAATCTATGTGCTGGGGATTTCCTTGCATGTCTCCAGTGACGGCGGCTCGACATTCACCACCCTTGGGGGACGCGGGGTGCATTCAGATCATCATGCGTTGTGGATTAACCCCAGGGATTCGGAGCACCTGGTGCTCGGGAACGACGGCGGGCTCTACGTCTCGAAAACGAGAGGCACACGCTGGGAAGCGCTGCGTGGCATGCCGCTGGGGCAGTTTTATGGGATCGCGGTCGATCTGCGTCGGCCGTATCACATCTATGGGGGATTGCAGGACAATGGCAGCTGGGGCGGGCCGAGTGCGACTCCGCGCGCGGAAGGGATTACCTTGAACGACTGGCGCCGGGTGGGAGGAGGCGACGGCTTTCGCTGTGCGGCTGACCCCAGGGATCCGGAGACGATCTACGTGGAAAGTCAGTATGGCGGCTTGCAGCGGGTTACCCTCAAGGCCCGGGTGCAGAATCGGGCAATCAAGCCCTTTGCCCGCGCGGGGCAGCGCTACCGGTTCAACTGGAATTCGCCAATCGTGCTCTCGCCCCATGATGCGCAGACGCTCTATTATGGGGGCAATGTGGTCTTCAAATCGACCGATCGCGGCGATCACTGGGAGATTATCTCGCCGGACCTGACCCGTGGCGAACCAGGGCCCAACAGTTACAACGGGCACACCCTCACGGCCCTGGCGGAGTCGCCGCTCAAGCCCGGGGTGCTCTACGCCGGGACCGACGATGGCAACCTTCATGTGAGCCGCGATGGCGGAAAAGAGTGGAAGAACATCACAAACAAGATCCCCCATCTCGCCAAGGAGCGCTGGATCACTCATCTGGAGTGTTCGCACTTTGCCGAGGGGACGGCCTATGTGACAATTGATCGGCATCGGCAGGGTGATCACAAACCGTATGTTTACAAAACGACCGATCATGGGGCGACGTGGACTTCCGTGGCGGGCAACTTACCCAGCGATGCGCCGGTGAATGTGCTGCGCGAGTCGTCACGGAATCGCGCGCTTCTGCTGGTGGGAACGGAAACCCAGGGGTTGTTTATCTCGCTCGATGGCGGCCAGCGCTGGCATCACTACCACGCGGGTTTGCCGGCCCGGGTGCCGATTGATGATCTGGTGATTCATCCGCGCGAGCGCGACCTGGTGGTCGGGACGCATGGTCGGAGCCTGTACGTGGTCGATTTTGCTCCGCTCGAGGAGCTGACAGAGGCGGTGCGTGCGCGCGCGGTGCATCTGTTCGCGCCCAGGCCGGCGCGGGCGTTTGCCGTGCACGAACCGCAGGACTTGTTGCCGGCCGCGAACTACCTGGGGAGCAATCCGCCCTACGGCGCAACGATCTGGTATTACTTGAAGGAAGCAGCGCAAACGCCGGTGCGGATCGAGATCGCCGACGCCACGGGAAAGCGGATCGCCACGCGCAAGGGATCCACCGAGGCAGGACTGCAGCGGGTGCAGTGGGATCTGAAGGCGGACGGACAGAAGAGCGTCGTGGCGAGCGGAGACTATGGTGTGACGCTCCAGGTGGGGGAGCGGACCGTGACGGCCAAGGTGCAGGTCGAGAAGACGGAGTGAGTTGGACCCGCGCGGCCCAGGGGCACCGCGCGGGTCACGCCAGGGGTTAACGAGGCGTTTGAGCCAGGACACGAGGGGGGATTTTCGCGACGGGTGCGGTCGGAATGTCTCGGGGGACGGGCTTGCCCCGAAACCGCGCGGTGAGGGAATCCCAGTCGAGAATCAGGCTTCCCCCCATGGTCTCGTGCTGTTTTTCCCAGTTCATCAGCAAGTCCAGGCAGGCGTGATCAATGTACGTCAGCTTCTCGAAGTGGACGTGCAGCTCGGTGCCGGGGGCCACCTGTTCGAGCGCTGCAGCCAGCTGGGGCAGTCGCATGAAGGTGGCCGCGCCTTCCAGGTACAGGGTGGCCCGGCGACGTTCGCCATCGTGTTTGACCAGCACATGGAGATGGCTGAAAGTATATAGCAACTTCGCCATCGACAGGATCACGCCCACCATCACCCCAACGAGCAAATCCTTGATGACGATCGTTCCCATGGTAGCGAGATAGATGGCGACCTCGCTCCAGCCGTATTTCCACAGGTGTTTGATCGCCTGCACATTCAGCAGCTTGTAGCCGGTGTAGACGAGGACCGCCGCGAGCGCCGCCTTGGGGATTTTCGTTAACAGAAAAGGCACGCACAGAACCACGACCAGGAGCCAGACTCCGTGCAACACGACGGCCCAGCGCGTTTTCGCGCCCGCATCGATGTTGGCGGCACTGCGCACAATCACCCCGGTGATGGGGAGGGCGCCGACGAGTCCGCACAGGAAATTGCCCACCCCGTTGGCCACCAGCTCGCGATCGTACCTGGTGCGGGGACCAGAATGAAGTTGATCTACCGCGGTGGCACAAAGGAGCGAGGCCGCACTGGCGATAAAGGCGAGTGAAAAAGTAGCCAGGAGGACCTGAGGTTCGGTCACTCGCTGCAAGGTGGCCAGGGTGGGCAGATGGATCTCTTCCCACAGGTGGTCGGGCATCTCGATGGGACGCAGGGCAGGCCAGAAGCCGGCCTGCTGCAAGCTCAGGGCAACGGCTGTGCCAGCAAGGATCGCCACCAGCGGAGCCGAGACCAGTTTAAGTTTTTTCGGGGAAAAGAGGCGCCACAGCACAAGGACGGTGATGGTCAACAGACCGATCTGGGCGGCCTCGTCGTGGGTGGTGTGGCCGACGGAAATCCCCTTCTGGATTGCCGCGGGAATGGTGAGCAGGTTGGTAATCCCGTCGTGTTTGGGATCATCATCGATCATGACATGAAACTGACTGGTGACGATCAGGATGCTGATGCCGCCGAGCATGCCCTCGATGACCGCCGGGGAGACGGCACGAAACCATTGCCCCAGTTTCAACCAGCCCGCAAGCATCTGAATCAAGCCGGCGCCCAGGACAATCACGCCGAGAATGGCGATGCGCTCCTGGGAAGTCTCACCGAACTGGGGATCGGTGACGATTTGCATCACGAGCACGGTTAACCCGGCCGCGGGTCCGCTGACCTGGAATTGACAGCCTGAGAGGGCCCCAACGACGACTCCCCCGATGATGCCAGTGATGATTCCCGCGGCTACCGGCATGCCCGAGGCGATCGCAACCCCCATGCAGAGAGGGAGCGCGACCATGAACAGTACCAGCGAGGCCGAGAAATCTTGCCAGAACGTGGGACTCCCTGGTGGAGTCAAGGGTTTGCGTGCGTCATTGGCCATCCGACTGACCTCCTGCAAAAAGTCCCGAGGAGTGCGCGCCCACATAATCGGCGAGGTGCGAGCCATTGCTCCCCGGAGGCAACGGAGAGGTCGAGGCAGCCGGGGCGTTGGGCTCCGTCGGGACCTCGTCCTCGAGCACGGAACGGAACTGGCCCAGCTCGGGATCGAAGGCGAGCACCTCGCCCGTCTCGAGTTTGTAGATCCAGCCATGGACCTGGAGTTCGCGTCGAGACAGGGCCACGGCCACGCTGGGATGGGTTCGCAGGTTGTCGAGCTGGACCAGCACATTCTGGCGGATGGCCAGGGGAACCTGTTCCTCGGGAGTGAGCGAGCCAAAGTTCTCGGTGATCAGCCGGCGCGTGGTCTCGGCATGGGCGAACCACCCGCGCACCGCGGGAAGATCGCGTGCCTTTTCGCTATGCATCAGGGCCTTCATGGCGCCGCACTGGGTATGACCACAGAGGATGACGTGTTTGACCTTGAGAACGGCCACGGCATACTCGATGGTCGCGCTCTCGCCACCGCTGGCCGAACCATGGGCGGGGACGATATTGCCCGCATTGCGAACCACGAAGAGGTCGCCTGGCTCGGTCTGGGTGATGAGGTTCGGATTGATGCGAGAATCAGAGCAGGTGATGAAGAGCGCGCGGGGACTTTGTGCGTGCACCAGTTTTTCAAAGAGAGGGCGCTGCGCCTGAAAGATGTCGCGGTGGAACCGACGCACGCCTTGCAAGATTTTATCCATCGGTGTTCTCCTCTGTGCGCATGGGAGGCGCACTCGGGCCAGAATGCACGCACGAGAAAGGGTCCTCGTGGAATGCCAGCGGCCGAATCGAGTTAGGTGTCGAAAACGGAGGATGGCCGGAAGGTCACTGTGCCGGGAGCCAGAGGCTACACAACGAATGAAACGCAGGATGAGCCCTGGCGCGCAACACGGACCGACGGTGGGGCAAAGACATCAACAGCGAAGAGGGGAGACCAGCGAATGGAGAACGGACGGGGTGCGCAGCGGGGGACGAACCGAAGGCACCAGGGGAGGTTGAGGGCGAGACGGGACCAGAGCAGAGACAGGATACGAGGTCCGGCGGCCATCCTGGGTCGCCAGACTGGCTTTACGAATCTGGGGTTCGGAGATTTCCTCGCCGACCACGTCGTCGGCTTCCTCGCTGCTACGCGGGGCACCAGCCAGGAGCAGGCGAAGCGAGGGACGACTGAACGGGGTACTATCACCGAGCAGGAGCGCAGGGAGGAAGACAAACAGAAGCAGGAACCGTCCCGACATGGAGAGCCAGTGCTTGGGCTGGCGAGGCTTTCGTTCCATGGTTACGAATCCTGTGAAAAGTATCCGATCGAACGCCAGCAATGCGTGTTCACCATGTTTCAGTGACAGACAGTTTCTCTTACGCAACAACCGGTGAAAAAAACTCGGGAACGACTTGCATAAGAGCAGTCTATCAGGAGAGGCAACGGTCTGTCCAGTATCAAGTAGTTCGCCAAATAGACAACAGGCTTGCTTCTGTCAAGATGGATTTTTTCGGGACGAGAGCGAAAGATCCGGGGGCATGGAACGGTCGCGCAGAATTGGCTTTCTGCGGGAAAGGGCGATACAATTTCTCTTACATCCGGGATGATGAGCTCTTCACCCAGGTTGCTCTCATGGCCAAGAAGCCCACTGACGCTGAGGAGAATCCCCCGCCCCCGCACCGCGGCCGAATGCAAGCGCAAGGAGGTGGGACCGAAAAATCTGAACCTTGGGCACAGGCGACCCCGCCCACCAAGTCAGAGATGCTGCGAATGAGTTACAGCCTGGAGAGTCAGTTGACCGCGACTGAACTGGAAGATCGTGTCGACCCGCTTCGGAAACTGCGGGAGTTCATCGAGAGGGCGGCGAAAGCCGGAGGGATCAGCGCGGGCGGCCCACCTCGTTCCTGGTACAAGCGGGGTTCACGAGACATCCGCGTTGACCTCGAAATCATCAAGGGGATGGCCTGTGTCCCTGATCCGAGTCCCTGAATGGTAATTCCTATGAGAGAAGTCATTTATCCAAATTTTCTCAACGATCTTGAAGAATACGACAAAGCAGCAAGTTTGTGGTTGGCCAGGTGGAGGGATCTCCTCGCGCAAGAAGGGCAAGATTGGCTCTGGCAAATCCCTTGGGGACAAAATACCTTTGCGGACGGGACACCGATTCGGGACGGGAATCCTATATTCTCTGCCCTTTGTCCGTCTCGTCACTCAGGAATCCGGGTGTTGCAATTGGACCCAGCGGAAGGCGAAGATGAGTTTACCTTCTGGCTCGATACCTTTGCCAAAGGGGAGCCAGAACAAGTCCATGAGTTGGTTATCGCTTGCACCTTGACGCAGAATACGCTGAACCAGTCTCTTGACCTGATGCACCAGTGGGTGACTCGCGGGCAAGTGATTTCGTCGGGGAGGATGTACCCAGGCGCGCGTGTTCATTCTTGGAATGGAGACAGGGTCGCTTCCTGAGCCCCATCCTTTCCTTTGGAAGGGCGGAGACCAAGCATGTCAGAGCTGACCTGTTCCGGCCTTTGGTGGATTCCCGAGGTATCAGGAGAGAAGGTCGCCGGAACGCTCACGTTCTCTGAGCAGAATGGGGTCGAACTGTCTCTGGGTGGTACGCTTGGCCACTCTGTTCCTCCGTGGGCAGACAAAGTCGTTCCGATCGTTCTTGGCCTCGTACACGATTCTTCTCTTGGCGACCACTTTACGGTGCAATCCTGTCGTCTGGCCAACATCAACTGGGGCAGTGACCGGCCTCCACGAGAGACCTATTCTTCTGAACGTCTTTACATCGGGAAGCATCTGGAGAAGAATGAGGATTTTCTCTTTCGCACCATGGCGATCTCCTTTTCCGGACTTTCCAGCTGGGCCTATACTTTTACCGGACTCCAGCGGACTGCTTCTCGGATACCTGGACATGGGCCCCCTGATTTGCAAATTAGCTGGAAGTGCCCCACCCCCATTGCTGGGCTCTTGCCAGGTGCACGGCTCTCGTTGCAGGTAAGCGCCCAACTTGAGGCACCTCTCCGGATCCACACCCTGAAAGAAGCAATCCAGTTCGTCGTTGACTGCGACGATCCTGCCACCGTGGAGGACTGGAATCGTCGGTACGTGCTTCCCCTTCAAGGACTGCTAACCTTGGCGAGTGACCACCCGAATTCCGTCACAGAGTTGTCTCTTCGTCATGATGGGATATCTGGTCAGGAGCAAGTGCGCGTTTTCGAACCACGGGTCGTCGAGAATGAAAAGGCAGTCGCCCGGCTCATGCCCTACCAGATGCTATTCTCGCTCGCGGACATTCAGCCGGGGCTTGCGCAGCTGGTCACCAAGTGGCTGGAGGTGTGGGAACACTACAAGGATGCCTGTGAGCCATTCTTTGGCGTGGTCTACAGACCTAACGCATTTACTGAACTCCGCTACTTGTTGGCTTACCAGGCGATTGAGGTCTACTACTCTCTCCGCAGAGGTACGCCGCCAGAAGTCTCGGACGACATTCATAGAGGGCAACACCTGCGCGAACTGCTCGACGAACACTGGCGAGAGGTCGGCGCTCTGTTCGGCCAAATGGACCAAACTCTCCCTGAATTGGTGGCGATGCGAAACTACGTCGTTCACCGGCAACCGAGCCGAGCCGGAGGCGATCTTGGCGGACAAGCCCTTTACCTGGCTGCCGAGCGACTGCTGTTCTTGATGAAAGCTTGCTTGCTGACCGAACTCGGGTTTTCTACCGAGCAGCGGCAACACTTTTTCACCCAGAATGCATCCTTCCAGGCGCTCGCCAAGCATTCGACAGCTTGACCCCCAGAGTTGGTTTGGCGATTGGGGGCGGTTCACACAGAGAGTTTTCTGAGTGGCCGTGCGTGCGGAGGTTGTCCGGGCCGATCGTTGACAGGGGCGTGCAGAGCAAGTAGGCTTGAGACTGTCGCCTTCCCGCCAGTTGGTTTGCCTCGTGGACTCCTGGGATCGCATCATGCCACGATATCTCCTCCCCTGTGTCTGGCTCGTTTTCTTCCTCGCCAGTTCGGTGCGCGGGGGAGAACCCTCGGCGGAGGACCTCGAATTCTTCGAGAAAAAGATTCGGCCGATCCTGGCGGAGCATTGCTATTCCTGTCACAGCAGTGCCAAGAAACAACGGGCCGGTCTGATGCTCGATAGCAAGGCAGCCCTCTACAAGGGCGGGGATACGGGACCCGTTCTGGTGCCGGGGCAGCCCGAACGCAGCCTGCTCCTTCGTGCCGTTGGCTACAAGGATCCCGATCTGCGCATGCCTCCGCGCAGCAAACTCGCTGATGCCCAGATCGCGGACCTGACCGAGTGGGTCAAACGGGGGGCGCCTGTTCCCGCGGGGCAGGGCGGAGGGGCGACGATCGGCGGAATCGATCTGGAACAGGGGCGCAAGCACTGGGCTTTTCAACCGCTGCGCAAGGCGGATGTCCCCGCGGTGCAGAACAGTAAATGGGTTCGCACCCCGATCGATGCCTTTCTCCTGGCGGCGCTGGAAGCTCGAAAGATCACTCCCGCGAAGGAGACCGACAAGCGCACCTGGCTGCGGCGCGTGACCTTCGACCTGATCGGGTTGCCGCCGACGCCGGCCGAGATCGATGCCTTTCTCAAGGACAACTCTCCCGAGGCTTACGCGAAGGTGGTCGATCGTTTGCTGGCCTCGCCCCACTACGGGGAACGCTGGGCGCGGCACTGGCTTGACCTGGTGCGCTACGCCGATACCTGCGGCCATGAGTTCGATTTTGACATGCCGTACGCTTATCGCTATCGCGATTACATCATTCGTGCTTTCAACGGGGATGTGCCTTACAATCAGCTGGTGCTTGAACATCTCGCGGGCGATCTGCTCCCCGAGCCACGGCGTCATCCCACCGAGAAATTCAACGAGTCGATCATTGGGACGGGCTTTTTCTTCCTCGGCGAATCGAAGCATTCACCGGTCGATATTCGTGCCGAGGGTGCGGAACGAGTGGACAACCAGATCGATGTGATGAGCAAGGCGTTTCTCGGGCTGACCATCAGCTGTGCGCGCTGCCATGATCACAAGTTCGATCCCATCGCTCAGAAAGACTACTATGCGCTCGCCGGGTATCTGCGCAGCTCGCGTTTTCAGCATGCCGCGATCGATCCACCGGAGCACTTTCAACCGCTCGTCAAGGAACTGCAGACAGCACGCAAGGAAGCGGCTCTGGCGGCCACCAACCTGAGCGGAGAGGTGTTACGGCCGGGGTTGGCACAACTGGGGAACTATCTCCTCGCCCATCGTGCTTTGACCCTGCCCGGTGCCGACCTCGCCAAGGTCGCGCAGGAGTACCAACTCGATCGGGCGCGTCTGCAGCGCTGGCAGCAACAGCTGGGGGCTCTGGTGGCCACGCCGGATCATGTGCTGCACCCCTGGCGCGTCCTGGGGCGCGATCGTCTGCCGCCCGAACAATTTCTGAAGCGAAAGGAAGAGTTGGTCAAGCAGCTGAAGACCCATCCCGAGTTCAAGGGAACGAAGGTCTGGAAGGATTTTCGCAAAACGGGGTACGCCGACTGGTTTGTGAACGGGGCGGCCTTCACGCCCACGGCGACCCTCGATCCGCAGCTCCGTCCCGAGGGGGCAGTGCCAGTGACAGCGCTGGTCGAACCGACCATTCCGCATAGCGGTCGGCTGGGACAGCGCCTCGAAGGAACGTTGCGTTCGCCCACCTTCACCATCGAGAGCAAAACGATCAACTATCTGGTGGCGGGGAGTGGAACCCGCATGAATCTGATCATCGATGGCTTCCAGCAGATTCGTGCTCCCATTTACGGGGATCTGACGCTGGGGATCAACACCGGGAACGTGGCTCGCTGGATCGGTCACGATGTGAGCATGTGGATCGGCCACCGGGCATACATTGAATTTCTGGACGAGGGGCCTGGTTGGTTCGCCCTGGAAAAAGTGGTCTTTTCCGAGGGGCCTCGCCCTGCACCCCGGCCGAAGGAGCTTGTCCTGGCTTTGCTCGCCGATCCGCAGGTTGATTCGGCCGAGAAGCTGGCAGCACGCTATCAGAAACTGGTGCAGGAACTGGTTGAACAGTGGCGCACCGGAGCCCTGGAGACCGCCTCTGATCGCAGCGAACGGGTGGTGATTCTCAACGAGCTGTTGCAAAGCAATTTGCTGGAAATTCTTGCCGTGCCAGGGGAGGGACAAAAGGAGCTGCGTGAACAGCTGACGAAGGCGCTCAAAACCCTGGCTGCGATTGATGCCAGGGTGCCGCATCCCACCTATGTGATGGCGCTCGCCGACGGCACGGGGGAAAACGAGTATATCTTCATCCGTGGCAATCACAAGAACCCTGGCCCCGAGGCTCCGCGTCGCTGCCCGGAAGTGCTCGCGGGTGCGGGGCAGCCTGCTCCGCGCGAGGGAAGTGGCCGCCTCGATCTGGCGCGGCGGTTGGTAGCGCCCTCGAATCCACTCCTGCCGCGCGTGCTGGTCAATCGCCTGTGGTATCACCACTTCGGTACGGGGTTGGTCGCCAGCGTGGACGACTTCGGCCACCAGGGGGAGCGCCCTTCGCACCCGGAATTGCTCGACTGGCTGGCGACCGAGTTTATCCGGTCGGGGTGGTCGATCAAGCACATGCATCGGCTGGTGGTTCTCTCCAGCACCTACCGCATGGCCAGCCAGGCCGAGGCGCGCTTTGATGAACTGGATCCGAACAATCGACTGTTGCATCGCATGCCAGTGCAACGACTGGAAGCCGAGGCAATTCGCGATGCGATGCTTGTCGTTTCGGGCCGGCTGGAGCAGAAATTGTACGGACCAGGAATCATGCCCTATCTAACGCCGTTCATGAATGGGCGCGGTCGTCCCGGGGCGTCGGGTCCGCTCGACGGCGCGGGACGCCGGAGTATTTACATCAACGTGCGCCGGAATTTCCTGTCGCCGCTCTTTCTCGCCTTCGATTATCCCACGCCGTTCACGACCCGAGGCCGACGGAGTGTGTCCAATGTGCCGGCCCAGGCGCTGTCGCTGATGAACAATCCGTTCGTCAAACAGCAGGCGGAATTGTGGGCGCGTCGGGTGCTGGCGGAAAAGGACAGGACGGTCCCCGAGCGCATCGACAGGCTGTATCTGAGCGCGTTTGGGCGCTTGCCCAGCGCCGACGAACGGGCGGATGTGCTGGCGTTTCTCGACCAGCAGAGCAAGGGGAAGGGCGACGAGATCCGCGTCTGGAGTGATCTCTGCCATGTGCTGTTCAACGTCAAGGAATTTATTTTCATCAATTAAGAGTTTATTTATCGCCTGAAGGTCCGAGTGCCAGCAAAGCGCTGAACGCCAGGGGGATTGGCAGCATGCATTGCCGACGGTTTCAACCTGTTCCGCTGACTCGCCGCGAAATGCTCCAGCAGTGCGCCAATGGCTTTGGTGCGGTAGCGTTGGCTACCCTGGTGCACGACTGGGGACAGGCAGCGGCGCCTTCGCGGGAACGGGATCCCCTGGCTCCGCGGCCGCCGCATTTCCAGGCGAAGGCGAAGAGCGTGATCTTCCTGTACATGGATGGCGGACCTTCGCAGATGGATACCTTCGACCCCAAGCCGCGCCTGGACCGGGAACACGGCCAGCCGATCAAGGTCAAGGTGCAGCCCACCCAGTTCAACAACGTCGGCAATGTGTTGAAATCGCCGTGGAAGTTCCGCCAGTATGGGCAGAGCGGGATCCCGGTGAGCGATCTCTTTCCCCAGGTGGCAACCTGTGTGGACGATCTCGCCATCATTCGCTCGATGGTGTCGAACTTTTCTGAGCACACCAATGCCAACTATTTCCTGCATTCCGGCCACGGGCAGCAAGGGCGGCCCAGCATGGGGGCGTGGACGGTGTATGGCCTGGGGAGTGAAAGTCGCAATTTGCCGGGGTTTGTGGTGCTGAACAGTGGCTTGATTCCGCCCGGTGGAGTCGATTGCTTTGGCAGTGGCTTTCTCCCGGCGGCGTACCAGGGTTCGCTCTTTCAGCGTAGCGATCCGCCCGTGGCCGACCTGCGCCGCCAGGAGGCGACCGAGAAGGAACAACAGGCCAAGCTCGGTCTGTTGCGCAAGCTCGATCGCAAGGTGGTCGAACGTGTGGGGAGCGACGACAAACTGGAAGCGGCCATCAGCAACTACGAGCTGGCGTTCCGCATGCAGACCGCCGTTCCCGAACTGGTCGACCTGAAGGGCGAGTCGAATGCGACCCGGGCGCTGTATGGTCTGGATGATCCCAAAACGGAAATTTTCGGTCGCAATTGTCTCCTGGCTCGGCGTCTGGTTGAACGCGGGGTGCGCTTTATCGAGGTGCTTTGCCCCAACGTTGGGCATGATCGCTGGGACCAGCACGCCAATCTGCACAAGGGGCACGAGGACAACGCGCGCGCGGTCGATCGGCCGATCGCAGGGTTGCTCAAGGATTTGAAGGCGAAGGGGTTGCTCGATTCCACCCTGGTCATCTGGGGGGGCGAGTTTGGCCGCACGCCGATGGCACAGGGGAGCAACGGACGCGATCACAATCCGTTTGGCTTTACCATGTGGCTGGCGGGGGGGGGAGTCAAGGGGGGAACCCTCTACGGGGCGACCGATGACTACGGCTACCACGCCGTGGAGAACAAGGTGGAGATTCACGATCTGCACGCGACGATGCTGCATTTACTGGGAATGGATCACAAGAAACTAACTTTCCGCTTCAGTTCGCGCGATATGCGGTTGACAGATGTTCATGGAGAAGTGGTCAAGAAGATCCTGGCGTAAATCGAGAGACGTCGAACCCCTCACGCGGGGCGGCGCTGGCGGGAGCATTGTGCCCGTCCACGTCGCCCCGCGTCGGTTTTTGGGGGGCGAATCTTCAGGATTTGTCGGGGTTTTCCTGAGTGGGCGAGTCGCCCTGTAGTGGAAGTGCGGAAAAGAAGGAGGGGAGATCCATCAAGGTCGACCGAAAACACGCAGATACCCCAATTTGTTGTTGACTCGAATCTTATCTAACCTTACTATTCATCACATCTGCCGAGCATTAACACCGGCAAATTGACCTGAGACAATCGGAACATCCACTCGAGCTGTCCCTGATCGGCGCGGTGAGCAGCCCTCGTGTTTCACGAGGTGAGGAGTGGAGGGTTTGTCGACAGCGAGACTCGTTCGCCGTCGTATGCGGTTTTCCCAAGAGTTTTGCCCAAGCAAGCGAAGGCACTACGCCTTGCTCCTACGCGTGGGTTGGTTCCTTTTTGTGTGTGCTGGAGGTTGATTGACATGTACAGTGTTGTGCTCCTGATGGCGTTGAGCAGCGGCGCGGAAACCACCAATTTCTGCCACAAATCTTGCTCGAGCTGCTCGGTTTGTTATGGCTGCAGCACCGCTTGCTACGGTTGCTCCAGCTGTGCGGGTTGCTACAGCAGCTGCCACGGTTGCTGGAGCAGCTGCAATGGCTGCAGCAGCTGCCACGGTGGTCTGTTCAGCCGAATGAAGAATCGTTGCCACGGTTGCTCGAGCTGCAGCGGCTGCTACAGCAGCTGCCACGGCTGCAGCGGCTGCTACAGCAGCTGCCACGGCTGCAACAGCTGCCACGGCGTGGTGATCTACGGCTGCAACGGCTGCACTGGTTGCTACACCAGCTGCACCTGCGGTGGCGTGATCGTGATGCCGGCCGCTCCGGAGAAGAAGGAAGAGAAGAAGGAAGAGAAGAAGAAGACCGACGCTGGCGCCGCTCCGGCCACCATCGTGGTCAACCTGCCCGCCGATGCCAAGCTCTTCATCGACGGCAAGGCCACGTCCAGCACCTCCGCTCTCCGCGTCTTCGAGACGCCCGCCCTGGAAACCAGCAAGGAATATACCTACACCCTGACCGCTCAGGTCAGCCGCAATGGCAAGACCGAGAGCAAGATCGAACGCATCACCGTCCGCGGTGGCGCCGAGACCCCGGTCACGATTCGCTTCAACGAGGCCGCGGTGGCTGCCAAGTAAGTTGGCTTCCTCCCTCGTCCGCGGAATGATGAGTTGACCAGCACATCGGGGAGAGTCGCAACAGGACTCTCCCCGATGTGTTTTTTCCTTTCCGCTCGTCGTTCGGTTGCGAGCTGCTTTCCCAGGCGATAGACTCACAGTGCGAGGAGTCTGGTGCCCGGTCTGGAGATATCGCACATGTTTTCTCCCTTCCTTGTGATTACCCTGGCGCTGTGGTTGCCTGCTCAACCACGCCCCGCCGACACTCCGCCTCGCAAGCCCCATCCCCTGGCGCCCAGCATTCCCGAGTTGAGCGAAAAGGAAGAGCAGCAGCTCGATGCCATCATCGATCGCTTCATTGACTATGACACGGGCAAATTGAAGGGTGCCGAGGGGTTGAAAGCCCTGCGCGAGTTCGAGACGCTGGGCCCGGAGGCGATCCCTGCCCTGATTCGCGGGTTGAATCGAGCCGCGGCCATCGAACACAGCTGTCCCGCCCTTGTCATCGCCAAGAAACTGGCGCGCATGCTCGGGAGCACGAAGGATGTTGAATTGCTCGAATTTGCCCGAGAGAATATCGCGGCCGGGGTCGAAAAATCGAGGCACATGGGGATGCTCCAGGATCTGCGCGTGGCGTGCATGACGCGCCGCAATGCCCTGCTGCGCCAGGGAATTGCTTCCCCCACGTCGCCAAAAACGCTGACCACTGCGCAGCTGATCGAACAAACCCGCAAGGAGACTGGACCGAAATTGCGGCCCTTGCTGGCCGAACTGGCGATGCGCCGAGGAGACGAACCCCTGGCGGCCTTTGTTGGCGTGGCCGAAGGGAACAGTGACAAGCAGATGCAACAGCTGGCGCGCAATCTCCTCGTCGCGCGCTTCGCCAATGAAACCGCCGCGCAGCTGAAGAAGCGTTTGCAAGATGATCGCCCGGAAATTCGCAAGGCGGCCATTGGCGCGATCGCTGCCCGTGGGGTGCCCCTGGGGAGTGAACTGATCGACTGTTTGCAGGATAAGGACGCGACGGTTCGCGAGGCGGCCCGTCAGCTGCTGGTGCGCATGAATCGAGGGATCGACTACGGCCCACGCAGCTCGGATGACTACGAGATCGAGCGCTCGCTCCGCGAATGGCGAGCCTGGTGGAACCTGCGCAGCAAAAATCGCTGAGAAAAAAGATCGGTCATGGCTGGGTGTCCCAAGAACCGCTGGCAGCTGACATCTCCTAGTCGGCGGTTCCGGAAAAAAGCCCCAGATAGCTGGTGTAGCGCGAGGCAGTCATTTGCCGGCGCCCCACTGCGCGCTTGACGGCACAGCGATCCTCGTGGGTGTGGGTGCAATCGGGGTAGGCACAGAGCGCCACAAACGGGCGCATCTCGGGAAAGAAGCCTTCCATCTCTTCGGGGAGCAGATCCCACAACGCAAACTGCCGAATGCCCGGAGTGTCCACCACCCAGCCGCCGAACGAGAGCTTGATCAGTTCGGAGGTGGTTGTCGTGTGTTTCCCCTTCTGCGTGGATTCGCTCACTTCGCGCACGCGCAGGCCCAGTTCCGGTTGGATGGCATTCAGCAGTGACGATTTTCCAACCCCACTCTGGCCCGAGAAAACCGTCTCGCGCCCGACCAGCAGGCGCCGCAAGCGCTCGATGCCAGTTCCCCGGGTGGCGCTGGTCAGGAAGGTGGGGATGCCCAGTTGACTGTAGAGTCCAACGAGCGGTTGGTAGTCGGCGGGGTCCACCAGGTCGGCCTTGTTCAGACAGAGGATGGGCCGAATCCCCCCCTGCTCGGCGCTGGCGAGGTAGCGGTCAATCAGGTGCGGCTTCAACTCGGGCTCCGCCAGCGCCATTACAAAGACCACCTGATCGACATTGGCGACCAGGACGTGTTCGCGCCGGCGAGAGGCGCGCGTCAGGATGCCGTGGCGCGGCTCGATCCGTTCGATAAAGCCCTCGTCGTTGAGCGCCGGGCGAATCCAGACCCGGTCGCCTGTGGTCACAATACTCCGTTCATCGGTACTGAGACTGCGCAGCAGCTGACGGACTGCGCAGCGGAAAATCCGTCCATCGTCCGTTTCCACCACACTCATCAGGCGATGCACCCGGAGGACGCGCCCGGGGAGACAATGTTCGCTGCTGACCGTGGGCATTTCCGAGGGGGCAAGGCCGGCGGCGGATTCGGTGGCCTCTTCCTGAATGATGGTGCGGCGTCGGGAAAGTTCTCCCTTGGCACGAATGCGCTCCTCCGATGAGGGAGCCTCGTCGGTGAACCCATGCTCCTGAAACCCGCGCGTCCAGTTGCGCTCCCGGGGTGGATCGGTTCGGTTCTTGCGAAGATCAACGCGCACCTTCTTCTTTTTGGCCATGCCAGCAATTCCTTGAACCGGTCCAGGGAGCGTGCCCGAGTCTGAACTGCTCGTATTATACCGCACCGTGGGACATGGCGGGATCTGTTCCTGCGGACTGGCACCTGAACCTGCGCGCTGGTCCAGGAGTCTTCCCGTGCAACGAGATGGAGAGAATTCATCAGCAGTGCGCCGTCTCTTCGTCATGGCTTCATTGCTGCACGCTATATTTGCATTGAATGACTACGAAGTGTGCACAGGAAGTAGAATCGTGTAGATTGCGAGAGGATTTCAAATGATATTTTATGACAAAAGTTGTTTTATTTCATGATGTTATATCTATCATCAATACACGGCAGAAGACTGGCACACAACTTGCCTTCCATCAAAGAACTCACCCTGGTCCTCTCCACGGGCAGTCCTTGCAGGACTGACTCTCTCACCCGGACCAGATTGCCGCCCTGGCGGTCCCTCAAGCTCACTCGCCAACCCGCGTGTTTCCGGGAAGGTGCCCACGAACGCTCTGTCGTTCGCTGCCCCCGGACCCTCGTTTTACCAACCTGCGGAGCATCCGATGAAGCATTTATTGTGGTTGGCCACCATTCTCCCCACTACCTGCCTGGCATTTTGTGTTGCGCCGAAATTTCTGCCCTCCGGCGATGCGTCTCGCCGGATTCCATGCTATACCCTGGAAGATCTCTTCACGATCTTTGCGGAAAGTCAGGATCTTGCGGTGCGCCAGGAGCTACGGCGGACTTACAGTCTGCAGCTGGAGGAACTTAAACTCTCGCTGTGGCGAGGACAGATTGGACTGGATGCGGCGGCCGACCAGCTGTTCCTGGCGAATCAGCAGCAGCCAGGTGGTTACCGCGAAGGGGTGGTGGAACTGTACGAGGGAAGTACGGTGCAGGAAAAATATGCCCGCTGCTTGCTCCGGCAGATGCGGTTGGCTCTGAGCGAACATGTGGCGCCGGAAGGCACGCCGGAACGGATGCAGGCGCTGGAGGATGAGTTCTGGTGTCTGTTCAAAGCAGATCCGCAGGAGAGGAAGGCGCCAACTGATGAGGAAACAGGCATTCCTTGGCAAACGGGACCGGTGATTCCCGCGCTAACTCCATATCTGCGGTGATCAAGCTGGATGAGGCTACGCCGGAGAGAGAGGTTTGCTCACGAGGGAGGCAAAAATTGCAAACGCCGTGAGCGAGTCGAGGAGCAGGTGGAGAGGAAACGCAAAAAAGCGAGGACACAACTGGTGATTCTGAAGTGATTTGGGTGGAAACAGTGAAGAGGCAAGTATTCTGGCACGCAGATTGCCATAAAAAAATGCGTCATCTTCGCGACTGGTCTACTCTTCGCCTCCATGACCCTTACAATAGGTGTGGCATGGTGTGGTCTTCTCACGCATTCGCCGACCACCAGCGGGCGCTGGAGCGCCTGCGAACCAAGGAAGCGGTAATCGCAGACCTGATTGCGGGTCGGGTTCCCTTGCTCGAAGCGGCTGCTCGCTTTGAACAGGTGGAGTCACGGAATAACGCAAGCCAGGATGGTGATGGAGAGCGATGGTGTCGCACGGTTATCGGCTGGACCTATCTCGCTCTCAGCGATCAGCCCGAACGGGCTGCGCACGTCACCGAACAACTCGAGCTGGAATTGCAACACTTCCTTGCTCATCCAACAGGTTTGCGCCGAGCGCTGGCGAGTTGACTCATCTTGTGCGGACCAGGCAGGTTCGCAGACCAGCACCCCCCATCGAGGAGAGGTGGACATCCATGAGCACCCTGAATTTTATGACCGCCGCAACATTCGACAGGGAAGCTCCCCTCTGCCAACACGCCGAGGGAGTGGTTGAGATTCCCTTGCTGCTAACGGAGCGCCAGGCCAAAGCCCTGGAGAGGGCCGCCCATGCCTATGGACTGACGACCGGGGAGATGGTTCGCCAGATGCTTCAGGATTTCCTGGCGCAGCAGCTCCCTTACTAGGTCGGCGCGCACAACAACCCAAAGGCCTGTCGGGCACGAGACCCGACAGGCCTTTTTTGTTTGGCGGTTCCCCTTCCCCTGCAGCGGTTACTTGCTCCCGTCGAGGACGCGGAGAACGGCCTCGGCCAGCGAAGGGGCATCCTCGGCCCGGCGGGCCGTAATCAGTTTTCCCGAGGCGACCACGGTTTCCTTTCCCGACGAGATGGCCCCGCATTCGCGTGCTTCCTCGGGCAGGAGCGCTACCCGTTTCCCTTTCAGCGCCCCCGCGCTGGCGAGCACTTTCTGTCCCGCGGAGAGGGCGCCAACCACCTTGCCTTCACTCCTGATTTGCTGAATCAGGTGGCGCACCCGGCGCGAGGCGGCGCTGTCTCCCGAGAATTCATCGCCCGCATGGCCCAGGAAGACAACGGCATCGTAATCCTTCACCTGCACCCGATCCAGCAACACATCGGCCAGGACCACATTGGCGCGCGGCCGGACCAGCGGGTTCGGCTGACAGGCCATTTTGCTGGAGGCCACGCTCACCCTGGCGTGTTTCTCCTCCAGCGTCTGGCGCAGGGGGAAAAACTCCTGCGCGGAGAATCGTTGCGGCAGAATCACCAGAATCTTGCGAGGAACGGGGGTGGCCGAAACCACAGGGTGGGTCGTTCCCGAGGAAGGAGTCGTCTTGCTGTCGCTGGAGTCGGGGTGGGCTGGCGGTTTGCGCCCAAGCAGACAGAGGGCCACGAAGACCACTGCCACGAACCCAAATCCAACCAGGAGACGTTTGCGCCAGCTCCAGGGTTCCTTCCTGGGCAGACGCAGGGTGATCAGTGGTTCCGGAGCGGTCTCGCCAACTATCTCCACGCGCGCCAGCTTGCGACTGGGGCGAGCGCTCGGCACCGGGGCCAGTTCGACATCGACCGGGACGACCTCGGTGGCCTGGGTGGCGGGAGCACTGGTGGTGGAGCGGCGTTCGGCCAGGGGGGTGATGCGCGCAAAGGGAGCCAGCGCCGTGGCGACCTCGGCCGGAGTCTGATAGCGATCGACGGGTTTCTTCGCCATCAGTTTGTGCAGAATCTCTGCCACCTCGGGTGGGAGGTTGGCGATCTCCTCCGGTTGGGCTTCCCAGTGTTTCATCAACTTTTCGAGCGCGGAACCGCCGGGGAAAGGAGGGCGTCCGGTGAACAGAAAATAGAGGGTGCAGCCCAGGGCGTACAGATCGGCGCGAATATCGACCTCGTGCGAGTTGCGCGCCTGTTCGGGAGCGAGAAAATCAGGGGTGCCCACGACGGTGCTCGCTGCGGTCAGCGAGCCTTCGGGAAGAAGGGCGGGGAGGGCGTCGGTCTGATCGAGCACACTGCTTTCGGTGGCAAAGCGCGCCAGCCCGAAATCGAGAATTTTGATCTGTCCCTTGCGGGTCACCATCAAATTGTGCGGTTTGATGTCGCGATGCACCATCCCCCTCTCGTGGGCGTGTTGCAACCCGAGGGCAACCTGGCGCACAAGGTGACATGCCTGCTCGATCGGAAGCGGTCCCCGTTTCTCCACGAGTTGCGCCAGGCTGATGCCATCGACATATTCCATGACGAGAAAATGCAGATCGGCGGCCTGCTCGGCATCGTGCGCGGTGACGATATTGGGATGATGCAGTCGGGCGGCCGCCTTCACTTCGAGGCGAAAACGCTCCACGGCGCGCGTGCGCGCGGTGAGCTGGCGATTGATGACCTTCAGAGCGACCACCCGTTCCATCAGGCGATGTTCGGCCTTGTAGACCACGCCCATGCCACCGGCGCCAAGAAGTTGCAGGATCCGATAGCGGGGATGATCCGCCAGTTCCGGCGGGACATCGTTGGGCGCCGGCGGGCGGGCGGCGGGCGGGGTCGCCGGCGTTTCCTCGTTCAATCGATAGGCTGCGGTCGCATCCACGATGAGCACCATCGGGTCTAGGGCCTGACACCTCGCGGTCGAGGGAACTGCCGAGCAGCCTCGACGCAACGAAGGACACCACCTCTCAGGTGAAGCATAGTACACAACTGAGCGAGGGCGGCGAGACGGGAAGCCCCAGACCCTTAGCTGAGGGTGGGGACCGCGTCGAGATCGAGGGGAGCCCAGAGCTGCTGACGCCATTTTTCCACGGCCAGCGCAGCCATCGCGGCATTATCGGTGCACAGGTGCAGGGGGGGGATGAAGAGGTCCGCCTTCTCTGCATGGGCCATCGTTTCCAGGGCGGTGCGCAGGACGCGATTGGCGGCCACCCCTCCGCCCACAGCAAGGCGCCGCCACCCCGTGCGCTGCAAGGCCTGGCGACACTTGGCGACCAGAATGTCCACCACCGCTTGCTGGAAACTGGCGGCCAGATCGGCCCGCTGCGGTCCGGGGGGAGGAGGAGCGGGGCGCGGTTGATTGGGGCCCGCCAGGGCGTAGAGGACCGCCGTCTTGAGTCCCGAGAAACTGAAATCCAGGCGCGCCTCGTGGAGAAACGACCGAGGGAAGGCATGGGCGCGCGGATTTCCCTGGCTGGCCTCGCGTTCCACGGCCGGTCCACCAGGAAACCCGAGGCCGAGCAGGCTGGCCACCTTGTCAAACGCCTCGCCGGCGGCATCATCGAGCGTCGCACCCAGGCGGGTAAACTGCAACGGCCCGGCGCACTCGTAGAGCGTGGTGTGCCCGCCGGAGACAACCAACCCCACACAGGGGAAGATGGGGTGATCCGCCGCCAGCTGGCAGGCGTAAATATGTCCCTCCACATGATTGACGCCGATGAGGGGAACTTCCAGAGCGAGGGCCAGCATCTTCGCGGCACTCACCCCCACCAGGAGGGCGCCCACCAGTCCCGGGGTGTGGTGGACAGCGAGACAGCCAATTTGCGTCAGCGAAATCTGTGCCTCCCGCAGCGCCTGATCAATCACCGGCAACAAACGCTGCAGATGGGCGCGCGCCGCCACCTCCGGAACGACCCCGCCGAAACGCTGGTGCAACTCTGTTTGCGAGGCGACCACGTTGGCCAGGATGCGCGGCTCCTCGGTGAAGACCGCGGCCGCGGTTTCATCGCACGAGGTTTCCAGAGCGAGAAAATAGGTGGTGCTCATCGGCATCTTCTTCCTGGCAGGGCGAACGGCTTGACCCGAAGGCCGGCGCTGGCGGATAATCTCAACAGTCTGCTTCATTCTAGCGGACGCCAAGGGTTTGCCCGAGGCTGGCCTGCCAGCGCTTTCGGGATGAACCGACCAGCAAGGGATGGGCAGTCATGGCCGAGCTGCACAAGATAACCGCGGTCCAGGTAGGCGACATCTCTCTGTCGGTGCAGGAATTTCTGCAGTCGTTGCGCCTGAAACGGCGGTTGCAGCCCTTGTTGCTGGAGGCGACCGCCGAGAAGGTGACTCTGGAGGCCGCGCGCCGGGAAGGGCTGACCGTTAGCGACGAAGAACTGAAGCGCGCGGCAGATCGCTACCGTCAATCGGCCGGGTTGTACACCCCCGCGCACACCCAGCAATGGCTGACCCACGAGGGACTTACCCTCGCCGACTTCGAGATGATCCTCGAAAACTATCTCCTGATCGAGAAGTTCAAGGAGCGCCTGGCGGAACCGCGTCTGGAGGACCATTTCAACACCCATCGCGATCTCTACGCGCGCGCTCAGCTGCGCCAGATTGTGGTCGCCACGGAGAAGGTGGCCCACGAGCTGCTGCGCCAACTGAAGGACGAGCAACGTGACTTTGGCGAGTTGGCGCGTCTGCACTCCACCCATGCGCCCTCACGCGGCCTGGGGGGAAGTCTTGGGCTGGTGCCGCGCGTCGTGCTTCACCCCGCGGCGGGGGAGGCGGTCTTCAGTGCCACCGCGGGCGTGCTCGTGGGGCCGATCCTCACCAACCAGGGTTATCACCTCTTTCAGGTGGAGGATTTGATCCCCGCCACGCTCGATGACGAAACCCGCGCCCGCATTCGTCAGGAACTCTTCGATGCCTGGTTGCGTACCCATTTCCAGCCCGACCGCATTCACTATCCCCTGCTGGAGACTCTCTGAGCCGCAGGCCCGTCTTGACCGAGGGGGAGCGAGCGGCTACAAGCAAATCCTACGCATGATCGTGATCGATGGCTGCCGAGCAGGGAGGCTCAGCAATGCTCATGCCGTTGCACCCGTCAACGGGGACAACCGCGCGCGAAGTCTGGACCTGTCGCGGGGTGGTGCTGGGGTTGCTTGTGCTGGCCGCCACCCTTCACCTCGTTTACATGATCAACGACTGCCCTCTCGATCTGGCCCCTGACGAGGCCCATTACTGGGACTGGTCGCGCCATCTCGACTGGAGTTACTACAGCAAGGGACCGCTGGTAGCGTGGCTGATTCGGGGGAGCTGCGCGGTCTTTGGTCCTCTCTCTCAGGCCCTCACCGGAAACCTGATGCTGGCGGTGCGTCTTCCCGCCGTCGTCTGTGGGATGCTCCTGCTGCTCAGTCTTTACGTGCTGACCGCGCTGGTGCATGGCAGTGAACGGCTGGCCCTGGGAGTGGTGGCGATCGCCCTGACCCTTCCCCCCATCGCTGCCGGGTCGTCGTTGATGACGATTGATGCCCCGTACACCTGTTGCTGGGGCTGGGCGCTGGTGGCGGGCTACCATGCAATCTTTCGCCGCGCCTGGTGGGGGTGGCCGCTGGCGGGTTTGCTGGTCGGGCTGGGCACGCTCGCCAAGTACACCATGGTTCTGTGGATTCCCTCGGTGGGGCTCTTTCTCCTCGCTACCCCCGCTTATCGCTTCTGGCTGCGACGCCCTGGTTTCTGGATCATGTCCTGCCTGGCCGGGCTGTGCTGTTTGCCGATTCTCTTCTGGAATATTCAGAATAACTGGGTGACGCTGCGTCATGTCAACACCCTGGCCACGGGGCACACACAGACACTGATCCACTGGAACGGTCCGCTGGTGTTCCTGGGTGGACAGGCGCTGCTGCTCCTGGGGGTGTGGTTTGTGATCTGGGTGGCGGCGATGATTGCCCATCGTCCCTGGCGCGAAAGCGAGCCGGGGTTGAAGTATCTGTGGTGGCTGTCGGCGCCGATGTTCGTTAATTTTCTGTTGTTCAGCTTCAAGAATGGCGGCGGCGAGATCAACTGGCCGGTGACGGCTTATCTTTCCGGGTTGGTCCTGGCGGCCGGGTGGCTGGTGCAGCAGTTTCAGCAACCACGCACCTGGGCGCGCTTACTCCTGTTTCGCTCGGTGATCGGCGTGTGCGTGGCCGGCCTGCTGGTGGTGTTCTTCATGTATGAGAGTCAAAAGCTCCGCTTTATCCTTGTGCCGCTGGCAGGGAAGGCCACCGAGGCACAACCCTGTCCGCTCCGGCGCGTGGATCCAACCTGTCGTCTGCGCGGCTGGCGCACCCTGGCTCAGGAAGTGGATCGGGTCCGCGCCGAGGAACGTTTGCGCGAGGGAGCGGAGCCAGTGGTTGCGGGGATGGGCTGGTCGCTTCCCGGCGAGCTGGGGTTCTACTGCGAGGGGCACCCGCAGGTTTATTCGATTGGGCTGATCCATGGTGATCGCCACAGTCAGTACGATCTCTGGCATCCCAATCCGACCGATGATCCTGAGCATTTCCGGGGGCGCACCTTTGTTATTGTGGGCGGACTCACTCCGACCATCCGCGCCGCCTTTGCCGAGGTCGAGCCCCTGCGCTGGGTGATCCATCGCGAAGACGGCCATCCCATTGTGCAGTGGCCGATACTGATTGCTCGAGGTTTTCGCGGCTTCCCAGTGCCTCAGGGAGGGCAGCGCTCGTACTGAGCGAGCCCCGCCTGCGCCCGTGGCAGACGGTGACTCTTTCTGCTAGGCTGGTGCACAGGGGCAACGCCGGTTTGCCCTGTCACGCTGTGACTTTTCTCCCCCGATGCCGACCATGGACCCAGCGCGTCCCTGCATTCTCTGTGTTTCCAGCTACTTCAAGGGCAATCGCTTTCTGCAACAATGCAAGCGCGACGGTGCGCAGGTGCTGCTGTTAACCGTGGCAAGCACGCTGCAGGAGCCGTGGGCGCGCGAGGCGATCGACGAGGTCCACGCGCTCCCCTCCTTTACCGAGTGGCGACATGTTCTCAACGGGGTCGCCTACCTGCTGCGCTCGCGTCCGGTGCGGACCATTGTTGCCCTCGACGATTTCGATGTGGAACTGGTGGCCTCGCTGCGTGAGCATTTTCGCCTGCCCGGGATGAATGAGAGCACGGCGCGGTTCTTTCGCGACAAGTTGGCGATGCGCGTGAAGGCGGTCGAGCTGGGAATTCCGGTCCCCGAATTCACCGCCGTGCATTATCACGAGGATGTGCGACGCTTCCTGGCCACCGTCCCTGCGCCCTGGTTGCTCAAGCCGCGTGCGGAGGCATCGGCGATGGGCATTCGCAAGTGCCACCATCCCGACGAGGTCTGGCAGCACCTGGATCGCCTGGGGGATGAACAGTCGTTCTTTCTGCTGGAACGGATGATTCCGTCGGATCTCTATCATGTTGATTCGCTGGTGGTCGAGCGGCAGGTGGTTTTTAGCGAGGTGAGCCGCTATCGCCGGCCGCTGCTGGAGGTCTATCACGAGGGCGGCATCTTCGCCAGCCAGACAGTGGCGCGCCATTTACCCGAGGTGGCGACTCTGCGCGGGCTCAACGAACGTCTGTTGCTCGGGTTTGGCATGGTTCGTGGCACCTCGCACACCGAGTATCTGCGTGCGCGCGACACCGGGCAGTTCTACTTCCTGGAAACCAGCGCGCGCGTGGGGGGAGCGAGTATTTCCGACATGGTGGAGGCTGCCACGGGAGTGAATCTCTGGGAGGAGTGGGCGAAGCTCGAAACGGACCCCGAACGGTCCCATCGTCTCCCACCGCTGCGCAGTGAGTATGGCGGAGTGGTGGTCTCGCTGGCGCGCCAGGAATGGCCGGATAGCACCGGGTTTGCCGACCCGGAGATTTGTTATCGTCTGCAGCAAAAGCATCACATTGGTCTGGTGGTGCGCTCGGCTTCGCTGGAGCGGATCGATCAGCTGCTGGATGATTACTCGGCCCGCATTGCCCGCGACCATCATGCCGTGGCCCCGCCCTCGGACAAGGCGACCCATTGACCCGACCGCCGGAGTGGGTGCCCCGCTCGTCCCTGGAAAGGCGAAGGAATGCAGGATCCGCGACCGAAGATCAGCGCCGACCTTGAGCAGCCATGGCGGCCCAAACCGCACCGGGAATCGTCGAGCTTGTCGCTCCCGCCGCCTCCTGTGCTGCAGCCCCGGCAGGGCGAATTGCGCTATCATCACGACGTGGGCTCGCCGTGGCTGACACATCGTCGTCGCCTGGTCGTCTATCTGCCTCCCGGGTATGAAACGGAGCGGCACCGCCGTTATCCGGTGATCTATTTTCACGATGGCCAGAACATCTTCGATCCGGCCACGGCGGCCTACGGGACAGCCTGGCGCGCCGACCTGATCGCCGAGCGTCTGCTGCGCGCCGGGCGGTTGCCGCCCGTGCTGATGGTGGGGGTCGACAACACTCCCGCGCGGCACGATGAATATACCCTGCATCACGATGGGCAGCGCAAGGAGGGTGGGCTGGGGCATCTCTACGGGCGGTTTCTCTTC